>CAVBDE010000031.1:0-8556 GCA_963594055.1 Anaerovoracaceae bacterium
GAGGACCCACGGAGTGGGAGGCGAACGAAGTGAGGGTCGAGGCACAAAGGCCTGCAACTTCCGAAGCGTCTGGCCCGTACAGGGTCGCGAAGCGACAGCTGGCACGCAATTTGACCTATGACACCCTCGGTTTAGACACAAAATTAAAACATTATAATTATGAAATTTATCAGCAAATTCTTAGCGGCTGCCTCTGTCCTGGCTGTTTCTTCTGCCAATTTGTCAGCAGCTCCTGACGATTATCCCGATTTTACCTACGCCGCCGAATCCTCAGTGGAGGCCGTGGTTTATGTCGAAGTGACCGCGAAGGCCAATACGTCCCGCCAGCAGCTCGCCGACCCGTTCTTCCAGTTCTTCTTCGGAGACGAGTACGAGCCTCAGGCCCGCGAACAGAAGGCCAGCGGGTCCGGAGTCATCATCCGTCCGGACGGCTACATCGTGACGAACAACCACGTGGTGGCCAACGCCACATCGGTCAAGATCACCCTGAACAACGACAAGGTGTATGACGCGACCATCGTGGGCACCGACCCTACCACCGACATCGCCCTGGTGAAGATAGATGCCAAGGACCTTCCGTACCTCAACTTCTCCGACTCCGACAAACTGCGCCTGGGCGAATGGGTGCTGGCCATCGGATCGCCTTACAACCTCAAATCCACCATCACCGCCGGCATCGTAAGTGCCAAGGGCCGCTCAATGCCTAACTACAAGGGTGAATTCAAGATAGAATCCTTCATCCAGACCGATGCCGCCGTCAATCCGGGCAACTCCGGCGGCGCGCTCGTGAACAGGAAGGGTGAGCTGGTCGGCATCAACACCGCCATCATCTCCCAGACCGGTTCATATTCCGGATATTCCTTCGCCGTTCCGTCCAACATCGCCAGCAAGGTCGTGGCCGACCTGATCGACTTCGGAGCAGTGCGCAGGGCGCGTCTGGGCGTGACTATGAGCCCTGTGGATGAAAAAGTTGCAGACGACATGAAACTTTCTTCCCTCGAAGGCGTATATATTGTTGAGGTTTTGAAAGGCAGTTCTGCCGACAAGGCCGGCATAAAGAAGGGAGATGTCCTTCTGGAGGTCGGCGGAAAGAAGGTCAAGAGTCCTTCAGGTCTGCAGGAACTCGTCAATTCATATCACCCGGGCGACGTCACCACAGTGAAGGTGGCACGCGGACAGAACACCCATAACCTCAAGGTGGTGTTCCAGGGTGAGAACGAACAGACGGGATATGCGCAGGAGGACGGTACCGTATCCTTCTACGGCGGGTCCCTCAAGGCAGCTGACAAACAGACGCTTGCTGATCTTCGGATCAAGAACGGCGTGGAGATCGTGTCTGCCGGAAAGGGCAAGCTCGCAGCCAGCGGTGCAGTTGACGGCCTTATAATAAGGTATGTCAACGACCAGAGCGTTTCGAAGCCTCAGGATGTGATAGATGCAGCGGCACGTGCCAAGAGAGCCATCGTAATCGAGTGCATAACTCCGGCCGGCCGTTCCGTTTTCTTCGCTCTTGCCAAGGAATAGAACGTTTTAGATAAAGAATGAGACAACTTAAGATTACAAAAAGCATCACCAACCGCGAAAGCGCCTCCCTGGACAAGTATCTTCAGGAGATAGGCCGCGAGGAGCTGGTGTCTCCGGAGGAAGAGGTTGAATTGGCCCAGAGAATCCGCAAGGGTGACAAGGTCGCCCTCGAGAAGCTTACGAAGGCCAATCTGAGATTCGTGGTGTCCGTTGCGAAACAGTACCAGAATCAGGGCCTGAGCCTGCCGGACCTTATCAACGAAGGCAACCTGGGACTGATCAAGGCTGCGGAGAAATTCGATGAGACCAGAGGTTTCAAATTCATCTCCTACGCCGTATGGTGGATCAGGCAGAGCATACTTCAGGCGCTTGCCGAGCAGAGCCGCATCGTCCGTCTGCCGCTGAACCAGGTAGGTTCGCTGAACAAGATCAACAAGGCCCTCGGACGCTTCGAGCAGGAGAACGAGCGCCAGCCGTCCACCCAGGAGCTGGCGGACATGATAGACATTCCGCGCGAGAAGATAGACGACACTCTCAGGGTGTCCGGACGTCACGTCAGTATGGACGCTCCGTTCGTGGACGGGGAGGACAACTCCCTTCTGGACGTGCTTCCGAACGACGATTCTCCTATGGCGGACCGCGGTCTGAACAAGGAGTCGCTCAGCACGGAGATAGACAGGGCGCTTCAGATCCTCACTCCGCGCGAACGCGAGATCATCAAGTGCTTCTTCGGAATAGGATGCCAGGAGATGACCCTCGAGGAGATTGGCGAGAATCTGGACCTTACGCGTGAACGCGTGCGTCAGATCAAGGAAAAGGCAATACGTAAGCTTAAGAAACCTGCAGCCAGCAAGCTGCTAAAAACATATCTCGGTTAAGATGGAAGCAGAGCAGTTGCTCGCCTCGAAGGCCGCCGAGGCCATAGAGGCGCTTTATTCGACAAAGGTTGAAGCCGCGACGCTTCAGATAGCCGCTACACGCAAGGATTTCGAGGGAGACTACACGCTGGTGGTTTTCCCTCTTCTTCGTGTCTCACACGCCTCTCCGGAGGCTACGGGCCAGGCCATAGGGGACTGGATCGTGGCCAACTGCCCGGAGGTGGCTTCATTCAACGTGGTCAAGGGATTCCTGAATTTCTGCCTGTCGCCGAAGTTCTGGAACGAGTCTCTGAGCCAGATAGAGGCCGACCCTGATTTCGGAAAGCTTCCTTCCACCGGGAAGACCATTATGGTGGAGTTCTCTTCGCCCAACACGAACAAGCCTCTGCACCTCGGACACGTGCGCAACAACCTTCTGGGTTCGTCCGTATCGGACATCCTGAAGGCAGCCGGGAACGATGTCATCAAGGCCACGCTCGTGAACGACCGCGGAGTGCATATCTGCAAGAGCATGTACGCCTGGGAGAAGCGTTTTAATGGGGCGACCCCTGAAAGCCGCGCTCAGAAGGGCGACCATCTGGTGGGAGACTGCTATGTGGAATACGCCAAGATGGAGAAGGAGGATCCTTCCGTTCTGGAAGACGTGCACAGGATGCTCGTGGACTGGGAGAAGGGCGATCCTCAGGTGCGCGCCCTCTGGAAGATGATGAACCAGTGGGTGTTCGACGGCTTCGAGCAGACTTACAAGGCGCTTGGCATAACGTTCGACAAGACATATTATGAGTCACAGACCTATCTTCTGGGCAAGGAACTGGTGCAGAAGGGTCTGGATATGGGAGTGTTCGTGAAGGATCCGGACGGCAGCGTGTGGTGCGACCTCACCGCCGACGGGCTCGACAGGAAGATTCTTCTCAGGAGCGACGGCACCTCCGTGTACATCACCCAGGATCTGGGTACGGCGGAGAAGCGTTTCGAGGAGTCGCATCTCGATTCGCACGTGTATGTGGTCGGAAACGAGCAGGATTACCATTTCCAGGTGCTCAAGCTCATACTTTCCAAACTTGGATTCGACTGGGCGAAGAGGATCTATCACCTCAGCTACGGTATGGTCGAGCTCCCGGAGGGCAAGATGAAGAGCCGCGAGGGCACGGTGGTGGATGCCGACGACCTGATAGAGAAGATGTATCAGGAGGCCAGGACCACTTCGGAGGCTTCGGGCAAATTGGCAGACATGCCGGAGGAGGAAAAGGACGCACTGTACCATATGATAGGGCTCGGTGCTCTCAAGTACTTCATTCTCAAGGTCGATCCGAAGAAGACTATGCTTTTCGACCCTAAGGAGAGCATCGATTTCAACGGCAATACCGGTCCGTTCATCCAGTACACCCACGCGCGCATCAAGAGCATTCTGCGCAAGGCCCTGGACGAGGGCAGAAAGGCCGGAGTGGACGAAAGCGTGGAGCTCTCCGCGAAGGAGGTGCGTCTGGTGAAGATACTGTCCTCTTATCCGGGCAAGGTGAAGGAGGCTGCTGATTCGCTCTCGCCGGCTCTCATAGCCAATTACTGCTATGACCTGTCGAAGGAATTCAACCAGTACTATCACGACACGCCTATCCTCAAGGAGGCCGATCAGTCGGTTCTCGCTATGCGTCTGTCATTGATTTCTACCGTGGCCACGGTGCTCGAGAAGGCAATGGGGCTTCTGGGAATACAACTTCCGGACAGGATGTAAATAATTTCCTGAAAAAGTTTTTTCTTAAGAAATATTGCACTATAATTGCACCCTAATTTGATTATTGGTTATGGCGACAGACGGTAAGAAAAGACACGTTGTTAGTTATGAGAATATGTCCAGCGAAGTGGCTGCGGCATTTGCGGAGAAATACCCGAAGGGATATAACGATTATCTGGAAGATCTGGTCAAGTACCCGAAGCCGGACGGAACTTCTTTCTACGCCGTTACCATAGAGACGGAGGACGGAATTTATCTGGTCAAGCTTAAGGTGGACATCGACGATCCGGAGGATCTTCAGAACTGGCTTGACGGAGAGGGCGATTCAGAGGAAGTGGCCATAACCGGCGCTCCTACGGATTCCGGAGAGGGGAACAATCTTCCTGACGACAACATCTCCCAGTACAGCTCAGGTGACGACGATCCGGCAGATTCAGATGAATAGCAATTCACAGAACGTAAATAAAGAAAACAACAGATTATTGATGCTGAGCCTCCTTGTGGGGCTCTGCGTCGGTTTTGTGGCAGTCCTGCTGAAGGGCGGCATACATCTTATCCAGCAGTGGCTTGCTCCGCTGACTTCGAGATCCTATCTCTGGGCCATCGTTCTGCCTTCCGTGGGTATGATGCTCTCCCTTCTGATAGTGAAGTTCGTGGTCAGGGACAACATCGGCCACGGAGTCACGAAGGTGCTGAAGGCCATCTCGAAGAACGAATCCAGGATCAAGTCCCACAATATGTGGTCTTCGTTCGTAACCTCGATGCTTACCATCGGATTCGGCGGTTCAGTGGGAGCCGAGGCGCCTATAGTCTATACCGGAGCGGCCATCGGGTCCAATGTGGGACGCATAGGCAAGCTCTCTTACAGGAATATGACCATCCTGGTGGGTTGCGGAGCGGCAGGAGCCGTGGCGGGCATCTTCAAGGCCCCGCTTGCAGGCCTGCTGTTCACGATGGAGATACTCCTTTTCAACATCTCGCTGGCCAGCCTTATGCCGCTGCTAATCTCGACGGTGTCCGCCACCGTGGTGAGTTATATCTTTACGGGAATGGATGCGGCCTTCAAGTGTTCTCTGGAGCCGTTCGTTCTGAAAAACATACCGTTCTATCTGCTGCTCGGCGTATTCACCGGATTCCTGTCGCTGTATTTCACGCGCACCACGCTGAAGCTCGAGGACAGGTTCGCGAAGATGCGTTCGCCGTGGATCAAATGGCTCATCTGTTCGCTCGGAGTGGGTGTGCTGGTGTTCCTGTTCCCGCCTCTGTACGGTGAAGGGTACGGCGACATCACCAATCTTCTGAACGGAATCGGAGGGGAGATGGCCGGATCGCCGCTCAATTTCCTGATGAACTCCAACTGGGGCGTGGTGGCGGTGTTCGCCGCCATAATGTTCTTCAAGGTCCTGTCGATGACCCTGACCAATGCCGGAGGCGGAGTCGGCGGTACCTTCGGTCCGACCCTGTTCGTGGGCGCCATAGCAGGGTTCGTGATAGCCAGGATCCTGAACAACAGCGTGTCCGGGGTGTTCTGGCACCTGCCTGAGCAGAATTTCGTGCTAGTGGGTATGGCCGCGCTTATGGCCGGCGTGATGCAGGCTCCCATGACCTCGATCTTCCTTATCGCCGAGATGACCGGCGGCTATGACCTGTTCCTGCCTCTTATCGCGGCCTGCACGGTGTCATTCTGCGTCACCCGCATCTGGGAGAGGTATTCCATCTATACCAAGCGTCTCGCGCAGACCGGAGAGCTTCTTACCCACGACTCCGACCAGGCCGTGCTGACGCTGCTCAAGACTTCGGACCTGATACGTGACAAATATCCGCGCATAAGCCTGGACGCCACTCTGAAGGACATTATGCCCGTGGTTACGGACAGCACCGTGGCGGTGTTCCCTGTGGTAGGGGAGGACGGCATATTCCAGGGGCTGGTGGAGATGGACGACATCCGCAAGAGGATGTTCGACACGGACAGCTATCCCACCGTTCACGTGTATAATCTTATGAAGCAGCCGGCCGCTTACGTGAGCGTGGACGAGAAGGCTTCTTCGGTGCTGGACAAGTTCGAGAAGACTGGCGCGTGGCGTCTGCCGGTGCTGGATGACCAGCGTCATTATCTGGGATTCATCTCCAAGTCCCGAATCCTGTCTGCTTACAGGGAGGCTCTCAAGAGCATATCCGTAGAGGACTAGGCCACGAGGCCCAGTCCTATTCTTTTTCTCTGCTCATCTACCTGAATGACACGCACTTTCACCTTTTCGTGAAGTTTGAGCGTGCGGCCGCGCATCTGCGATACGTGTATCAGGCCGTTCTCGTGTATGCCAATGTCCACGAACGCTCCGAAATTGGTGATGTTCGTGACTATCCCCGGCAGTTCCATTCCCTGCTTGAGATCTCCCAGCTCGTGGATGTCGTCCGCGAAACTGAATGAGCTCGCTTCGCTGCGCGGGTCCAGGCCCGGCTTGGCAAGTTCCTTTATGATGTCTCCAATGGTGGGAAGGCCCTTGTCGGCGGTGACGTATTTTTCAGGATCTATCTTCGCGCAGAGCTGCGGGTTGCCCACAAGTTCCGCGGTGCTGACATTCAGGTCGCGGGCCATACGGTCCACGATGCAGTAGGATTCGGGATGCACTGCGCTGGCGTCCAGCGGATTGGCGGCTCCGCGTATGCGAAGGAATCCGGCGCACTGCTGGAAGGCCTTGTCTCCCAGTTTCGGCACTTTCTTGAGCTCCAGACGGCTCTTGAATGCTCCGTTGGCCTCGCGGAAAGCCACGATGTTTGCGGCGAGCGCAGGGCCTATTCCGGCCACGTAGGCCAGAAGATAAGGGGAGGCGGTGTTAAGGTTCACGCCCACCGAATTCACGCAGGCCTCGATGGTGTTGTCCAGTTTTTCCTTAAGCAGGCTCTGGTCCACGTCGTGCTGGTATTGGCCTATGCCCAGGCTCTTCGGGTCTATCTTGACAAGCTCGGCGAGCGGGTCCATAAGGCGGCGGCCTATGCTCACCGCGCCGCGCACCGTCACGTCCTGGTCGGGCATCTCCTTGCGGGCCACGTCGGAGGCGCTGTAGATGCTGGCACCGTCTTCGCTGACTGTCCACACGCGGCAGCCTTCCGGAAGCGACACGCGCCTGAGGAAATCCACAGTCTCGCGGCTGGCCGTGCCGTTGCCCACAGCGATGGCCTGCACGCCGTATTTTTCCACCATATCGTCGAGCCTGGTAAGGGATTTGACCTTCTCGCTCTGCGGAGGGTGAGGGTAGATGATCTCGTGGTGAAGCAGCGCTCCGTGCTCGTCCAGCACGGCTATCTTGCAGCCGTTGCGGAATCCCGGGTCTATGGCCATAGTGCGCTTTTCTCCCACGGGGGCCTCGAGCAGCAGCTGCCGAAGGTTCTCCCCGAACACGCCGATGCTCTCGACGTCGGCCTTCTGCTTGGCTTCCTTTATGACTTCGTTCGTGATGGACGGGCTGAGCAGTCTCTGGTAGCTGTCCTGAGCCGCCGCGCGTATCTCGCTGTCCAGTTCCTTGCCGGAAGGCCTTCCCTTTTGACGGCAGAACTGGTAATAGACATTGTCTTCAGTGCCGGGGTGCGGTGACAGGCCAATCGAGAACACACCTTCGTTCTCGGCCCTCAGTATGGCCAGCAGGTTGTGCGCGCTGACCTTGTCCAGAGGCCTGGAGAAACCTTCGTAGGAGGCGTATTTCTCGCGTTCGGCCTTGTCCTTCGCGCCTCTGGCCAGATCCACTTTTAGAGTGCTGCGGCGGTAATCCTTTCGCAGGGTCTCGCGCACGGCGGCGTCTTCGCTGAGCCTCTCGGCTATGATGTCCCTTGCTCCAGCCAGCGCCTGGTCCACGGAAGTCACCTTGTCGGTGAGATAGCTCTGCGCGCTTGCTTTCGGCGAGGCGGTCTTGTAGTTCCAGATCGTGTCTGCAAGTCCTTCCAGGCCAAGTTCCTTTGCCACGGTGGCGCGGGTTCTGCGCTTCGGACGGTAGGGGAGATACAGGTCTTCCAGGACTGTGGAGTCCGTCGTGGACTCTATCTGTTTTCTGAGTTCTGCGGTGAGCGCCCCGGCCTTTTCTATGGTCTGGAGTATGGTCTCCTTGCGCTTTTCCATCTCGCCGAAGGCGTCGTACCAGTGTCTGGCCTCGGCGACCTGGCTGTCGTCCATCCCGCCGGTCTGTTCCTTGCGGTAGCGGCTGATGAACGGGATGGTGTTACCGTCCTCGAAAAGGAGTATGCAGTTTTCTATCTGCCAGGGTTTTACTGACAGTTTTTCGGCTATAGCTTTAATGTAGAGTGGTTTCATTATTTTCTGAATCGCAGGCCGATCACACCCCAGAACGCCTCTCCGAAGATGGAGCCCGACATCTTCGAGGTGCCGGCCTTGCGGTTAACGAATATTACAGGTACTTCCTTGACTTTGAA
>CAVBDE010000031.1:8813-17837 GCA_963594055.1 Anaerovoracaceae bacterium
GCTCGCAGGCAGCAAGCAGCCTCGGGAGGTCCTTCGGATCGTGCGAGAAATCGGCGTCCATCTCGAAGAGATAGTCGTACCCCCGCTCGAGTCCCCAGCGGAATCCGGTAAGGTAAGCAGTTCCAAGTCCAAGTTTTCCGGTTCTTTCTATGAGGAAAAGCCTGTCAGGGAATTCTTCCTGCAGGATCTTCACTCTGGCGGCGGTGCCGTCGGGCGATCCGTCGTCGATGACGAGTATGCTGAAACCCTCTTCCAGAGCCAGAACGGCTCTGGAGATGGCTTCAATGTTCTCTATCTCGTTATAAGTCGGGATTATGACGAGCTTACTTTTGTCTGTTTTCATCTATTTCTTTAAGCATTTCCTTCACGGCGGCCTCAAGCTGAAGGTCCTTGCCTTCGAGTACGCTTTCAGGAGTGTTGTAAACCAGGATGTCAGGCTCTATCTGAAGGTTTTCCAGAGCCCTGTTCTCCTTCAGACCCCAGCAGGTGACCTGAGGGATGCCGAACACGATGGACGGATCTATCTGAGACTCCCACCATACGGCAGTCATGGTGCCCGGGACAGGTGTGCCGATGAGCTTGCCGATTCCGAGGGTCTTGTAGACGTAAGGGAATCCGCTGGCGTCGGAATAGTTGTCCTCGCTGATGAGAACGCAGCTAGGCTTGGTCCATTTGCTGAACGGCTCCGTGCCTATGTATTCGCCCCTCGGACGGAATTCGATGTAGGCCTTGCCGTTAAGAAGCGAAGCCAGGTCGTCGTGAAGCCAGCCGCCTCCGTTGTGGCGGGTATCCACGATCACGGCCTCGCAGTTGCGGTATTTGCCCAGGAGCTTCGAGTAAACCTCCCTGTAGCTGTCGGAATCCATTCCTTCCACGTGCACATAGCCCACGCGTCCGCCAGAAAGCTTCTCCGTCATCTCCTCCCTCTGGCGTACCCAGCGTTTGTAGAGAAGATTTCCGTCATAGTAGGTGGCGGTGATGAACAGCTCGACAGGCTCCTTGACCTTGTCTTTCTTGATCTTCAGGAACACGCGCTTGCCGGCCTTGTAGCGGAGTGCGTCGTACCACTGCGTGCCTTCCGCTATCTCTTCTCCGTCGATGGCCAGAATAATGTCTCCCGCACCTATCTGTGGGTCAACCATACTGAGTTCGCTTCCCGGAAGCACTTCGGCTATCTTCAGTCCCTTGCCGTGATATGAAGGGTCATAGAGCACGCCCAGACGTCCTGCGCTGACAGATGAAGGATGACGGTATCTCGCGCCTGTGTGGGATGCGTTGAGCTCTCCGAGCAGTTCGCTCAGAAGATCCTGGAAGTCGTATGAGTTGCTGATGTACGGAAGGAACTGGCGGTAGTTGCGGCAGAAGCCGTCCCAGTCTATTCCGTGTATGTTCCTGTCATAGAACTTTTCTGTTACCTGCTTGCATACGTGGTCATAGATGTATTCCCTTTCGCGTGCGGGCTGATAGTCGTAATTGCTTGCAAATGAGACCGGTTCAATCTTTCCGCCGGCAGGGGAGAACTTGTTGATGCCGCGTCCTATGATATAGACGTTCTTCCTGTCAGAGGATGAGACGAACGATCCGCGGAAGTTCTTGCGGATGATCTTGATGTCTCCTTCCTTGACGTCCATACTGCAGAGGTCGGTGCTCTGTTCGTTGACGCGGAAGAAGTAGAGGGTCTTGGCATCGTCGGTAAGGAAGTAGTCTCCGGTGGAGCCGGAAATAGGGGTAAGACGCACGATGCGGTTCTCGCGGCCTTCGAGAAGCAGGTCAAGTCCTTTTTTCTCTACCTTGACGGAGTCTTTCTTCTCCTTTTTCTTCTCGGCCTTCTCCTCCTTCTCGCTCTTCTCGTCGAGAAGTTCGTTTATCTTTTCCTCCTCGCTTGAGCGGGTGAACTTGTAGTATTCCCTGGCATCGAAGAACATCGCGTAGATGTCATAATGCGAACCCCAGCTTCCATGGCTGCGGTAGCCGTTCCTGTCGGTTTCCCACATCATCGCCTTGCCTCCGAGTATCCAGTGGAAGTTCACGTCGTTGTAGCCGCTCTGGGTGAGGTCTGTAACTTCCTTTGTGTCAATGTCTATGACGGCGACGTCGGTGTTGTTCCAGCCGCCGTTGGCTTCGTAGTTGCACAGAATGTGGTGGCTGTCAGGGCTCCATTCGAAGGACTGGTCCCCATCGGTGTAGGAATAATTGGCCCCGCTCAGAAGCGAACGCTCCTCGTTCTTCTCTGTGCTTCTGATAACCAGCTCGGTGCGGTTCCTGAGGAACGCCACCCATTTGCCGTCAGGGGAGACTGAAGGCTGGAAGCAGGTCTGGCCTTCGGTGGTGAAGAGGGTTTCCTTTATCTCGTATGAGAAGGTGAAATATTTGTCCTGCTTGCGCACGAGTTCGGCTTTCCATACGCCCCAGTTACCGTTACGCTCGGCATCGTAGTAGAGAGTGCGGCCGTCCTTCGAGAAGGATACGTTCCTCTCCTGGCTCGGGGTGTCGGTGATGCGCCTGGTGACTTTCTGGTCAGGGGCCACCACAAACACGTCTCCGTGGGCCACGATGGCGATCTCCTTGCCGTTCGGGCTGACTGCCAGGTCAGTGGCGCCGTTGCTGATGTTACGGTAGATATGCTCGCGGTCATTGCCTTCCAGAACGACCTTGACGTCCACCTTGACCGGTTCTTCGCCAGGGGTGCAGGTGTACAGGTCGCCGTTGTATGAGAATGCCAATCTGTTGCCTCCGGAGATGGAAAGGTTCCTGACCGGATGGGTCGGCAGGCTGGTTATCTGGAATGCGGCCTCGGGGGTGTTGATATTGGATTTCCAGACGTTGAAGTTACCGCCCTGTTCGCTGAGGAAGTAGTAGTCCTCTCCGTTGGAGGCGAATACAGGGTTGCGGTTCTCGCCGACGTAGCGGCTGATCTTCTGGTATTGGCCCTTCTTCGGAAGGTATTTCCAGATGTCGTGGGTTACGGAAGAGGTGTGGTGCTTTCTGAGCGGGTCCTCGTAGCCCTTGTAGTCCTCGTAGAGGATGATGTCATTGGCATTCACGGACAGGGTCCACATCGTGGTGGAGTTGAACAGCGAGGATTTGCCGGTCTGGATGTTCACCGTATAGACCTGCGCGGTCCAGGGATAGTCGCTGTACTGCGGGTCCGCCTGGATATTGGCCTGGTAATAGACCTGGCCGTCCTTGGATACGAAGAGCGGAGTCTCTGCGCCCGGGTAGGTGGTGAGTCTTCTGGCCTTGCCGCCCTCGGCAGGGATGATCCAGATGTCCTTGCTGCCTTCCCTGTAGGAGCTGAAGACTATGTTCTGCCCGTCGGCGGTCCAGAGGGGATCCGAGTCGTAGGCTGAGTTTACCGTGACCTGTCTGGCGGTTCCTCCGGCGGATGGAACCGTGAAGATGTCTCCCTGGTAGCTGAAGGCTATGGTCTGCCCGTCAGGGGAGATGCAGCTTTTCCTGATCCAGCGGGCTTCCTCCTGCGCTGAAAGTGAGAGCGTGAGAAGTCCCAGAGAGATGATTGCAAACAACTTTTTCATTCTGAACGAATTTATTTTAAACCAACTTTATATTCTTCGGGTATGCCTGAACGCCGCGTCAGGTGTCCAAACTTTCAAAGATAGTAATTTTATGGGTTAGTTGAAAACTGATTTTAAGACAGGGGTTGTGCGCCGTAGATCGTGAAGTAAATCTCTATGGCGCACAGAATGACGGTGACCAGGCCGATCAGGGCAGACCTTCCTGCCGGGATTCTGGATTTCAGGTATTCGAAATCCTTGAATTCCTTGCGCTTCCAGAGGTGGACATTGTCGGTCAGCCACTCTGCCAGGGCGGTGAAATCGAGCGTCCTGTGCTCCAGGAACCAGCTTTCCACGGCAGATTCCATCTGGGGAATGTCGCACCAGGAGAACGCCTCGCACCATTTCACCTCGAGACTTTCATTTTCACCGGGTTCCACTCCCAGGCACACGGTGAACTCGTTCTTGTTTCCGCCCCGCCAGTGGCTTCTTTGGTGCACTGCTGTCTGAAGGCCGAGCGCGGCGGGGTAGAGCAGGACGAACACGTGGATCTGCTTTGATTGGCCGAAGAAGGCGTTGAACAGGTTGATTTCGCGCATCCATTCGAAAGGTATTTTCTGCTGGAGTTTGGGGGATGCGAGTATGCAGTCGATGTCGTCGCCGAAGGGGTTGTCGTAAGTGCTGCGGGTGGGGTAGTCGATGAGGCCGAGGTTCCGCACCTGCGCGGCAGGAATCTTCTCGGCCTTGAAGATGGAGTTCGAGTTCAGGATATAGTTCGTGTACCAGCCCCTGTAGGTGGTGGTGTAGGCGTGGTCCTGTATATGGTCCCAGTCATAACGCTGGCCTCCGCCTCCGGCCACGCAGTTCATGTGGAAGGGGTTGATGTGCTGGACAGGACTTTCCCACCGGGCGGTCACGGCATTGTACAGGGACCGGGAGGTGTCTTCGGACCTGCCTGTGTTATAATAGATTAGCCATCTGTCGGGGTGGTAGACGTGCCGGACTTCCGTGCGGGTGTGCTGCTTGCCGTTGCTGTCGGTGTAGGTCCTGGTGACCACCACCCGTTCGGTCCAGGAGTTGTGGTGTTCCGCCGCCGTGGCGAAGCCGCTCAGGTATTCGCGGGTCTGGTGTGAGCGCTTTATCAAAAAAAAGACGAGCGCGTCGAACGCCACGGCGCAGACTAGGTGCACCCACCAGTATTCTGACGGGTATTGCATTATGAGCCAGAGCGCAACGGCCGGCGGGATTATGTAGTAAATCCTATGCAAAGAGATCTACGTTGTCGTCCTTTCTGGTCTTGATGACCTCGGATGTGGCGGTAGAGGAGATGACGGTGTATTCTATGGTCTGTCTGTTCTTTATGAACCAGCAGGCAGGCATGGTGGCGCAGAGCGTGCTGTGTTCGCGGATGATGTCGAGCATACGCTGCTGGCTGGAAGCGAAATAGGCTCTCTGTGACTCGATGGACTGCATCAGCTTGTCGTAGAGTTTGGTGTCGAAGGCCGGGTTGGATTCCTGTATCATCTTGAACAGGTTCCCGCTGTCCTGGCTGTAGCGTCCGGAGATGAGTTCGGGATAGATCTTCTCGAAGGTCTCGCGGTATTTTTCGGTGACGCCGGCCTCCTGCTTGAGCGTCTTCCACATAGTGTCGTGTACGGTCTCGATCTTTTTCTCCTGTGCCTCGGCTTCCTTGCGCAGGGCCACCTCGCGGTTGTTCACTGAGAAGTAATAGATAAGAAGGATAAGGAGCAGGCCCGCTGCCACGCAGACCAGAATAAGTGTTGTAGTCATATCAGTTAAGTATTGATTGGCGTAAATATAATAATTATAAGTCTAATTCCTTAAGGAGCCTGTCCATTCCGGCATATTTGTCCAGCACCCACAGGATGTACCGGATGTCCACGCACACGCACCTGTTATAGCGGGCCGTGTAATACATGTTGCTGTCCAGGGACTCGGTGTTCCCGTCGAAGGCCAATCCTATCAGCCGTCCGCGGCGGTCAAGCACCGGACTTCCGGAATTGCCTCCGGTTATGTCGTTGTCCGTAAGAAAGTTGATTGGCGCTGTGCAGCCGGCCACCAGAGCGGCATAACCTTCCGGCAGGCTGTATTCTGCGCGCCCGGTCCGGGTTTTCTCCACGATGCCCGCGGCCGTGCTCTTCCAGTCGTACTGCACCGCATCCCACGGCTCCAGCCTGCACACCTTGCCGGTGGTGTACCGCATAGTGGAATTGGCATCCGGATACTGCTTCCGGCCCCGGTCCGCATTCATCCGGTAGAGGGCGCGGGTGTAGTCACGGCTCAGGCGCGATATCTCGCTGCGCTGCTCCAGGTTGCCGTCCCGTTCGTTGAAGTCGGTGATCTTCACGTCCTGCTGGAATCGCAGCAGAGGGTCACCGAGGATCTCCTTCATACTGAGCGGCTCCGCTCCGGCTCCGGAAAAGATCGACCCTTCCCAGATGTGCCCGGTAAGGGCGTTGTAGTCTGTATCGAATTCCCGGGCCAATTCCTTCTGGTACGGCCCCCAGAAACTGCTGTCCACGTGCGTGTAGTACTGCTGCACGGCCAGGGCCACAAGTTCCTTCTCCACTCTCGGGTCGGTCTGCTCCAGTCCTTCGCGTATGAATTTCTGTGCCCTGGTAAGGTCTCTGGAATTGGCCGTGCGCATTATGGTGCGCCAGATTATCGGCCCGCGGAACATCGTCTCCCTGAACCAGGCCTTGTTCCTCTCCACGAATACGGTCCGGCTATATAGAAGGTCGAGCGAGTCAGTGAGGTCGCCTTTTCCGAGCCACTCACCGAGCTCTTTTTCATTGGCCCGCTTCTTCTCCACGATTCCGTAGCGGCGAAGGCACATTTCTTCCCCTTCTTCACATTCGGCGACGTTGCTCAGGCTGAAGAATGCGTCTGAATATTTGAGTTTCACGCTTTCGTCCGCAGCCATCCATCTCTTCAGGATTTCGAGCTGGCTCTTGCGCGCTTCATTATCTATAGGAAGGATAACGTCTTGTCTGTAAGCCGTTTCTGCGGCGCTGCTGTAGCGGTCAGTCCTGCCGGGATAGCCGATGACGGTGGTCCTGTCGTTCAGCCTGTACCCGTCTGTGGACACGGTCAGGTGCTTCGGGGTGCTAAGCGGGACGTTCCGCTCGCTGTATTCGGCCGGGCTGCCGTCCTGTGCGGCGTATATGCGGTAGAGCGCGAAATCGCATTTGTGTTGCGGCCACTGCCAATTGTCCGTGTCGCCTCCGAACGAACCTATGGATTCAGGGGGCGCCGCCACGAGCCTTACATCGCTGTAAACCTCATACAGAGACAGATAGAACCTGCTGCCCGCCCACATCGAACTGAGCGAAGCCTCGAGCCCCGTTGCCTTCGAATACTTCTTCTCTATAAGGTATGCCAATTTTCTCGAGCCTATCTTCTCTCCCGCCTGCGAAAGGCTGTCGCTGAAGTGCTGAACCTCTGCGGTGATGTCGCGGAATTCCTTGAGAAAGAACATCTTCCGGCCTGGAATGGGAAGCTCCTGTCCGGGGTCATAGGCCCAGAAACCGTTCCTGAGGATATTCCTTTCGGGTGTGCTGAGGGCGCAGATGTCGGAATATGCCACGTGGTGGTTCGTTATCACCAGCCCCTGCGGGGATATGACGCTTCCGGTGCCGAAAAAGTCTATGGCCACCACGGCTTCGCGCGCGTTGGATTTGAGGTCGTTTATCATCCACATTCCTTCGTCAGCCCTCGAAGATAACGACAGCAGGCAAAGCGCGGCGCTGAGTATAATACAGGTTCGTCTCATAGTGTAAATATATGGAGTAATCGGGGAATTCTGAATATTTTTGAGGAAAATCGCAAATTTTTGTCGAAAAATTTGCGATTTGTTTTTTTTTTTATGTTTGCACTCAAGAGGGGAAATCAGACCCTTTTTGATAAGTATGAAAAGACTGTTGGTCAAGTTTTTTATTCTGTCCGTACTGACGTTCGGATGGCATCTTGCGGGGTCTTTTCTGCCGAGTTCTCCTGAAACTTCAGTAATAGATTTACTTCAGTCCAGGCATTCTCTGTCAGATGGGAGCGGAATGCGTGACGGCCGTTCGCATACCAAATGTGAAGACGGATTAGTACAGAGTCACAGGAGGGTGAATCCTTTCTTTCGTTATAAAAAAGTCTTTTCTTCCTGCACTACTGCTTTCTTCTTTGTCAGGGACGGCAGGATCCAGAATACAGGTAAACTCGACGAATTCCTGATTCGTCTTTCCTATGAGACCTCCGGGCTTCTCGCCACGGTGAACAGGTTGTTTATTATCAAATCCATAAAGTGCTGAATATCAGAGGATTTGTTAATTCTCTTCCAGGAGGTGACCGCCTCCCGGTACTCTGATTGTCTATTTCCGCAGTCGTCGATGACGATACGGTAGACCATTTTATATCCCAATCCTGAATTGGGCGCTTAGAACATAGCAACCGAAGATGCGTCGGTTACGCATCTGCACAGTGAAAACCATAATACCAATTCTCACGGCCTCTGCATTGCTTGCAGGGTGCGTGAAGGATGAACTCAATCATACCCGTTATGACAGTTCCATAAATAGAGAAATTATTTTCCAGCTGGCTCCGATCGTAAAGGCGGACTCATCTGCTTTTGCCTTGACCAATCTCTTTGAAGTCGGGGCGTTCTACCTCGAACCCGGTTTGCAGTGGTGCACATCTTCTCCGGATTCACAGGTGTATTTCCCTGCCACCACGGTGTCGTACAGCGATGGGCGTTGGTCGTCGTATGACACCTATGAGTGGCCTCAGGACGGAGGCCGCCTTACGATCTTCGGCTGGAGTCTCAACAGTGACGACATCTCCTTTCATCCCGGTTCTTCCGCTTCGGTTCTCATCGACAGGGAGAAGGGAGTGTGTCTGAATTCATTTGACATGTCCCTGGAGGACAATACCGAATTTATGGTGGCATTGGCCAATCCTTCAGGAACTTCTCCGGTGACCACGCATTTCCGTCACCAGCTTTCCAAGCTCCAGATCTCTGCGTGCACCGGAGCGGACTATTCTGCCTCGAAGGAAATCCAGCTCACTTCCCTGTGTCTGAAAAACGTAGTGAAGGAAGCTGATTATCAGCAGGGTGAGTTTGCCGGCGGGCTGTGGAACGAGATCCACAGATGGACGGCGCGCTCCACTTACGACGCCGTTTACGGGGACTATTCTCTCTCTCCGGTTTCCCTGTCTGACCGCCAGCAGGTTCTGCAGGGAAGACAGTATCTTTATGTGCCGCAGAATTTCGTGCCGGATCAGGAGATCCTGGAGGTCCGTTATGTTATTAGTGACATCGAGTCCGGTTTTACGGAATATGTCACGGAGAATCTGTCTCTCTCTTCCCTGGTTCCCGGCGGAGCTTTCAGAAACGGAGAAGTTCACGACATCTGCCTCACATTGACCCTTGACCAGATCACCTGGGATCCCGACATCGTGGAGTGGGAAGGATAACCGGTCAGAACCGAAATTCTTTATTACT
>CAVBDE010000032.1:0-17398 GCA_963594055.1 Anaerovoracaceae bacterium
AAAGCAACTTTTTCATAGTTCCACCTTTTCCCAATTCTGTACACTTACGCTGAACGCGTTCTCCACATAGGCGATGTTTATATAGACGTCGTCCAGTGACGGACTGGTCCAGTCCACCCCGCTTTCAATGAGGTCCGCGCCCACATTCCGGGTAAAGAGCGCTGTCAGATCGTCCCCTTCCGGAGGAAGCAGTTCCAGCGAGAGGGACGAATCCAGCTGTCGCGGAATGCTTATCATATAGCGCGACCCGGACTTGTCGGAATACATCAGCGGCTGAGCGATAACGTAAAATTGGCCCGGTACAGGAGCAAGGGATCCCATTACCACCCCACTGACATTGCTTCTGATCCTTACCCTGCAATCCAGGCCAATTACGTCCACGAACACCCTGCAGAACTGCTTCTGAAGGGCCGCGTCTATCTCTTCCACATCCGACAGGCAGTCAACCCTGCAGGCATAGGCATAAAGCGAAGGCATCTGCTCTCCCATCTCTATCTCTCCGCTCCAGTCCTGATCCACACCATTGAAACTCACCACCTCATATCCTTTCCCTTTGGCAAGATCAAAACCGGCCTTCGCTATGCCGTCCACCTTGGAGATATGCACGGACTCCCGGCACTGCCCGTCCAGTCCCACTCTGAAACTCACGCCCGGGTCATCTCCCCCGCTTACGCTCATAAACAGCAAGCTGGGGCAAGCCGAGCGGTCGCTCTTGATACTGCAGGACTCTGCTGCAACCAGGACCGTAAGAAAAAGACCGAGAATCCGCGCACGCATAATACCAAACTATATTTCTTCTGTAACGCTAACCAAAGTCCAGTCCACGACATTCACATTAAAGCTTATGTCCGAAGTGGTTACGGGAGTGTCAGCATCATCGGACCCGGGTCTTTTGATCTTGATTTCCGTAAATTCATAGGACTTGTTGCGTTCCAGTGCCGGAAGGTCTACCGGATAATAATATGTCTTAGTCCCCAGTGTGGCGTCAATGACCACCCTGGTCGTATTCTCCGAATTGTCATTCGGCATCGTATAGAAATAATGCGGCGTTGTGTAGGATGCATCCTTGGCCACGGTGGCCGACACACTGTCGTACAGCAATGTCGGCAGATCAATTTTCGCCGAAGATCCGTTATACCATCTGCTGACCGCCACCTTTCCTGAGATGCTGCCGTTCCCGGCCGCATTCCGCACATAGATACTGTTGATTTTGAAAGTAAGACTGTTCAAAGAGGCAGACTCAAAACTTCTGGTAATCTTGTGCACCACGATCCTGGACACCATTCGGGTTACTGATATATTCACAGCCGAAGTCGTGGGGAGTTTGGCCGTACTGCTTCCGAACATCACCAGCGCATTGGTTGCATTCGCATTAAGGTCTATCAGATACGACAGGAGTTTGGTCTTGCTGCTGATGCTCGACATATCAGGCGCATTCACCAGGGCATACACCTCCCTGTCTCCGGCCGTACAGGTAAGCGACAGGGATGCCCCCTTGATCGTCCCGTAGGCATCCAGCATATCGTCCCTGAACACGAACACCTGGAGTGAACTGATGATTTTCTCGTTCTCAGCCACTGCATCGGCCTCACCGGTGGATTTCACCTGCAGCGAGTTGACTGCATTGACATTGAGCACGCACTTTTCACCCTCTTCCGGAAGCGGATATTCGTCCTTTGACAGATTCTTGTTGCACGAAGCCAAAGCGACCGCCCCGCAAAGCAGGGCGCAGACAAATTGATAATTTTTCATAGACTCTTTCTTTACATTTCATACTGAAGGGGGTCATCTGTTTCCACCGGGACTACGCGGTTCGCAACTATCTCGAAAACAGTCCTTTCCACATCGTCATTACCTGTGAATTTCTGCGAGCGTATGCGCCCGCTGACATAAAGCTTGGTCCCCTTGTCCAGCTTGTCAAGGTCCTTCATATTATCTCCGGCCCAGGCCACTATCTGGTGCCAGGTAGTCTCGATGACAGCCTGACCGTTCCTGTCCTTGTAAGCTCTGGATGTAGCCAGCGTAAAATGATAGACTTTTTTTCCTGCCGTCTCCTGACAGCGTACTGAACCTACGACTCCCCGCAGTTCAACTCGATTCAAATTTTCCATTGAAGTTTCAATTAGTTTAAAATAGCATTAAGTTCTGATGCGCCCCGCAGAACTTCCGGGAGCAAAGTTGAAGAACATTTTTCACATTTCCTCACCTCCGGGACGAATATCAGGTTAATATTCAATTATTTACAGAAAGAGCTGGATTTTTTCGCCCGCCGCGGCGGATTCTTACAGGGGCGGAAAAAGCCGGACGGCACCGTAAAAATTACTTTTCAGTAAAATTCCGCACCGTGAAGAACCCTGTGACGGACTTTTTCCTACATTTACCGCGCAAGCCAATAATCAACACGATGAGCTACGTCAAACACATCAAGGAATACCACTGTCTGTACTGCAATTCCACCGTCTACGGGCGCACGGACAAGAAATTCTGCAGCGAAGAATGCAAAAACGGATACTACAACGATTACAGGAAACGGCAGCACCGTTCGCGCATTTCAGTTGTCAGGATTCTGGAACAGAACTACGCCGTTCTGGAAAACCTGCTGGCCATAGACGTAAAAAGCGTCCAGCTCGATGCGCTGGACGCTTTGGGATTTCAGATACCCTACTGTACCTACACTGCGGTGAAAGGAACCCACCGTATCTATCAGTGCTATGACATAGAGTACAGGATATCGAAAAAAGCACTCTCCGGAATCATCCGGCTCTGACTACTTCTTGTGTACTGGAGCCGCCGGTTTCTCAGGAACAGGAGTGGTCACGAATGAACCTACCTGCTTGTCATACTCCTCAGGAGTGATCATATGGCAGGAGCCGTTAACCTGGGCCCCCATATCCACCTGAAGCTTGTTCACATAGATATTACCCTCGATGATGGCGTTTGACTTGAGGGTGAGAAGGTCCTTGACATAGGCGTCGCCCTTCAGAGTTCCGAGGAAATCAACGCTGCTGCAGGCCAGACCGCCTGAGATGACTGCCTGAGGGCCTACCACAATCTTGCCTTTTGAGAAGACCTTGCCTTCAATCTTACCGTCCACGCGGATATCGTTGTCTGATGAAATCTCTCCCTTGATGGCTGTGCCGACTGAAATGCGGCTTACGTCATTGACGTTAAGTTCAGGCTCCACAGCCTTCTTGACTTTTGCTAAATCCATGTTCATAACTGTACGTATTTTATTTAATTTTAAACCAATCCTTTGCCGTGGCAGTTCTTGTATTTCAGACCGCTTCCGCAAGGGCAAGGGTCATTTCTGCCAATCTTCCTGTCCGCTATCACCGGAGCCTTGGCCTTCTGCTCGCCGTTGGTTACCAGGTCATTGCGGTGAGCCTGGAGACGGGATGCGTCCGGCCTGGTCTGAACCGGCCTGCGAGGCTGCTCCTCTATAGGAATGAACGCGCGGAGCAGGAACGAGAGCACATCCTGATTGAGGGACTCAAGCATCTGCGCGAAGAGGTTGTAGCTCTCGAGCTTGTACACCACCTTAGGGTCCTTCTGCTCGTGAACGGCATTCTGCACGCTCTGCTTCAGGTCGTCCATCTCACGGAGATGTTCCTTCCAGTGCTCGTCTATCTGATAGAGTATAATGTTCTTGCTCAGGGTCTTGGCCACCTCGCGGCCTTCAGACTTGTAGGCCTTCTCCAGGTTGACGGACAGGGTGATGACCTTGCGTCCGTCGGATACAGGGATGGCTATGTTTTTGTACATGTTGCCCTGCTTCTCGTAAACCTGCTTGATGATAGGGCTGAGCCTGTCCACGAGACCGTCCATCCTGCGCTGATAGCATTCCTGCATATGGTGGCAGAGGGCTGAGACGATGTCGTCCTTCTTCGAATGTTCGTAGAACTGAGCGTCGAACCCCGGATCAATTGAGAATCTGGCCATCAGCGACTCGCTGAACTCCTCGAAGGACATTCCGCTGCAGGAATCCACGAACAGCGAAGCCGAGTCTATCATCATGTTCTGAAGGTCAATCTCTATCTTGTCGCCGTTGATGGCGTTGCGTCTTCTCGAATAGATGGCCTCCCTCTGGTAGTTCATCACGTCATCGTACTCGATGAGGTTCTTACGGATACCGAAGTTGTTCTCCTCCACCTTCTTCTGTGCGGTCTCTATCGCCTTCGAAAGCATATTTCCCTCGAGAGCCTCATTCTCGCCCATGCCAAGTTTGTCGACCACAGACGCGATGCGCTCGCTTCCGAAGATACGCATCAGCTTGTCCTCAAGAGAAATGTAGAAGATTGAAGAGCCCGGGTCACCCTGACGTCCGGAACGGCCGCGCAGCTGACGGTCAACCCGGCGGGAGTCGTGACGCTCCGTACCGATGATGGCCAGTCCGCCGGCCGCCTTGACCTCGTCCGAAAGTTTGATATCCGTACCGCGGCCGGCCATGTTGGTGGCGATGGTCACGGTCGAACGCTGTCCGGCCTGGGCCACGATCTCCGCCTCGCGGGCGTGCTCCTTGGCATTCAACACATTATGCTTGATGCCCCTCATCTTCAGCATTCGGCTGAGGAGCTCGGAAGTCTCCACATCGGTCGTACCCACCAGCACAGGGCGTCCGGCGGCTGACAGCTCGCAGATCTTGTCTATCACTGCGGCATACTTGGCCTTCTTCGTCTTGTACACCACGTCAGGAAGGTCCTGGCGCAGAACCGGCCTGTTCGTAGGGATGACCATCACATCCAGCTTGTAGATGCTCCAGAACTCGCCCGCCTCGGTCTCGGCCGTACCGGTCATGCCGGCAAGCTTGTGATACATACGGAAATAGTTCTGCAGGGTGATGGTGGCGAAAGTCTGCGTGGCAGCCTCCACCTTCACGTTCTCCTTGGCCTCGACAGCCTGGTGAAGTCCGTCGCTCCAGCGGCGTCCCTCCATTATACGGCCCGTGCTCTCGTCCACGATCTTCACCTTCTCGGTACCGTTCGCATCGACCATCACGACGTAATCGACGTCCTTCTCGAACATCGCATACGCCTTAAGAAGCTGGTTGACAGTATGTACGCGCTCGCTCTTGAGGGAGAAGTCCTCCATCAGGGCGTCCTTCTGAGCCTGCTTCTCGGCAGGCGTCAGGTCGGCGTTATGCTCTATCTCGGCGGTCTTGCTGCCCACGTCCGGAAGCACGAAGAAATCGTCGTTCCCCACGCTCTGGGCGAGCAGGTCCTGACCCTTGTCGGTAAGGTTGATGGAATGCTGCATCTCGCTGATAACGAAGTAGAGAGGGTCGGTGATGACCGGCATCTCCTTCTCGTTGTCCTGGATGTAGTAGTTCTCGGTCTTCTGCATTACGACCTTCACGCCCGGCTCGCTGAGGTATTTGATGAGCGGCTGGTATTTGGGAAGTCCCTTGTATGCACGGAAAAGGAGCTTGCCGCCTTCGGCCTCGTCTCCTTCGGCCATCTTCTTCTTGGCCTCGTTAAGCGTCTGGTTCACAAGAGCTCTCTGAGCCTGGTAGAGTTTCTCCACGTAAGGGCGGAACTCCATGTACTGGTCGTCGTTCTGCGCGCGTGATACAGGACCGGATATGATCAGAGGGGTACGGGCGTCATCGATGAGCACTGAATCGACCTCGTCGACGATGGCGAAATGATGCTTTCTCTGCACGAGGTCCTCCTCGCTCACGGCCATATTGTCACGCAGATAATCGAAGCCGAACTCGTTGTTCGTACCGAAAGTCACGTCGCAGTCATAAGCCTTCTTGCGCTCGCGCGAATTCGGCTGATGCTTGTCTATGCAGTCCACGCTGAGACCGTGGAACATATACAGAGGCCCCATCCACTCGGAGTCACGCTTGGACAGGTAATCGTTCACGGTGACCATATGCACACCCTTGCCTGCCAATGCGTTAAGGAATACCGGAAGGGTCGCCACGAGGGTCTTTCCCTCACCCGTGGCCATCTCCGCGATCTTGCCCTGGTGCAGCGCGATACCGCCGACAATCTGCACGTCATAGTGCACCATAGACCACTTCAGGTCGTTACCTCCGGCCATCCAGTGGTTCTGGTATATGGCCTTGTCGCCCTCGATGCGCACGAAATCCTTGTCTATGCTGAGCGCACGGTCAAAATCCGTGGCAGTGACGGTAATGGTGTCGTTCTCCGTGAACCGGCGCGCCGTGCTCTTCACGATGGCGAAAGCCTCCGGAAGTATCTCATTCAGAGCCTTTTCTATAGCCTCGTCCTCGTCCTTGACGAGTTTGTCGCTTTCATCGGCCAGCTTGACCTTCTCCGAGATGGGAAGATCCTCCTCGAGCTTGAGCTTTATCTCCGCGATTCTGTTCTCGAACGGAGCCTCCACATCCGCCATATGCTGCCTGAGCGCGGCGGAATGGGCACGAAGTTCATCATCGGAAAGTTTGTCTATATCTTTATACGCCTCCAGAACCTTGTCAAGGATAGGTTTCACAGCCTTGTAGTCTCTGTCGGCCTTGGATCCGAAAATGGTTTTTATAATGCCTGCTAATGCCATAAACGTTTACGTTATTAAAATCTTTCAAATATAATCAATATTGGGAACTTCACCAAAAAACAATAACTTTGTCCCTGTATGCCTGCCATCGACCATAAAAGGATAGCCCGGAACACCCTGCTTCTCTACACGCGGATGGGACTGATAATGATAATCAGCCTGTGGACTTCGCGCGTGGTCCTCAGCAGCCTGGGCGACACCGATTTCGGCCTTTACAATGTAATTGCGGGCATAGTGGTCGCCTTCTCCTTCATGAGCGGCGCGATGAGCTCGGCCTGCAACCGTTTCTACTCCGTCGAGCTGGGCCGGGGCGATTTCGACCGCCTCCACGAGGTCTTCAAGGCCAATCTGGTCATCTTCGCCGCCTTCTCCCTCGCGATTCTGTGCCTGAGCGAGACCCTGGGCGTCTGGCTGCTCGAGAAAAAGCTCATCATCCCCGGCTCCAGAATGACCGCCGCCCGCTGGGTGTACCAGTTCAGCATAGTGACCTTCCTCGCCTCCCTTCTGGCCATACCGTTCAAATCGGCCATCATCGCGCGCGAAAAGATGAAAGTCTATGCCTACTGCAGCGTCATCGAAGCCTCTGCCAAGCTGGCCGCAGTGTTCCTGCTCGACCGCTCCGGCGCCGACCGCCTGGTCTTCTACGGGTTCCTGATGATGCTTATCTCGATAGTGACCAACCTTTTCTACATTCTGTACTGCAGGCATTTCTACCCTGAATGCCAATTCTCCCGCGGATACGACCGCGGTCTGGCCCGCGAGATACTCCGTTTCAACGGATGGGGCATGATAGGATCGCTCGCCACAGTGGCCAGAAGCCAGGGCGTGAACATCCTGCTCAACCTGTTCTACGGTCCGGCAGTCAATGCCGCCCGCGGCGTGGCCAACCAGGTCTACGTGAACGTAAACCAGTTCGTGAGCAATTATGCATTGGCCTTCGCCCCGCAGATAGTCAAATCCTACTCCGCAGGGGAGCGCCGGGAGTGCCTCGGGCTCATTTTCCGCACCTCGCGCCTGTCGTTCCTGCTGCTTTTCGCTGTGGGACTGCCCCTCATAACGGAAATGGACACGGTGATGAGGCTCTGGCTGGTGGAAGTGCCCGCGCACAGCTGCAGGTTCGCCCAGCTGATGATGGCCGCGGCACTGGTGGACGCGCTCTACCCTCCCCTTTTCTACGGCATCCAGGCCGGCGGGCAGGTCAAATGGCTGAATATCCTCGTGGGCGGCTGCCAGATAGCGGTGGTCATCGCCTCATATATAGTACTTAAACTCACCGACACCCCGGCCCAGACCATATTCTGGTTTATCCTCGCCGGCTGCGTCCTGTCGCAGATACTTCGCATCATCCTGTCGCACAGGTACATTTCGCTCCCGATAGGGGAATATCTCCGGAAAGTGCTCCTGCCTGTAGGCATTGTCGCCGTCATCGGAACGGGAATTATGGTTCTGATTACCGGGTCTTTCGAGCCGGGAATACTCAGGCTGTGCCTCAGCGTGGCTGGGAGCTTGCTGGTCTGCGGAGCGGCTTTTATCATAGAAAGGAATTATGGCAGAAAGTCTTAGGGAACATCAGCTCAGACTCCTCGAACTGCTGAAGGAGTTCGACCGCATCTGCAGTGAGAACGGCATCACCTGGTGGATGGACTCCGGGACGCTCCTGGGCGCCGTGCGGCACAAGGGATTCATCCCCTGGGACGACGATCTGGACGTGTGCATACTGGGACGCGACTACCCGAAAATCAGAAAGATACTGCGCGAAAAATGCCCCGAACCCTTCGCCTACGACACCTCCTGGCGCGGCAAGACCCGCCTCTCTCCACGTTTCATAGACACGAGCGCGACGGTAAGGCGCATTGATCCGGCCACCGGCCTGGAGAAGGAAGAACCCCTCTGGATAGACACTTTCGTGCTCCGCGAGGGAAGCCTTCGCATCAAAAAAGCGATCGATCCGCTCTACGGAAGATGTATCAGGCGCATCTGGGGCGGCATCAGCGACGGTCCTGCCAAGCGCATCGCGGCCTTCATCGCCTTCCCGGCACTTTGGCTGGCAGTGCGTATGGCACTTCTGACAGGCCGGATCTTCCATAAAAACAACCTGATACACGACTACGGCGTGCCTTTCAACAGCCTTCGCCGGAGCGAGGACATCTTCCCGCTGACACGGATACAGTTCGAGGACACCGCCTTCCCCGCTCCCGCCGATTCGGATCATTACCTTCGTCTCATCTACGGAGACTACACCGTCGTCCCCCGGGAGCACAAAGCCCACGACATACTGCTGTAACCGCCTATGCTGAAGTTCTTTAAATACCTGGTCTGCTATCTGGTCTATCCGTTTTCATTCCTTTCCGTGAGAAAACGGGGCCGCATCGCGTTCGGCTGCCCGAAAAACCGTTTCGAAGGGAATCCGAAGTACCTTTTCATCGAATACAGCCGGAAAGGCTACGATGTGTGCTGGATAAGCGCAGACCGCGCCACGGTGAAAAGCATACAGGCCAAGGGCCTCAAGGCCCGCTACCTGCTTTCCCCGGGGGGACTGCACTTCGCCCTTACCTCCAAGTGGTGGATGGTGGGAGCCTACTCGTCGGACATACTGTTTTTCCTTAGCGGCGGGGCCAAGATCTTCAACCTGTGGCACGGAGTGGGCCTCAAACTCTGCGAATTCAACATCAAGTCCGGGCCTCTGGCCGACCGCTACCATAGGAAAACCCTAAAGGAGAAGTTCTACCATCCGGAAGTCTATAAACAACCGGACCTGTTCCTGTCCGCCTCAGCTTTCCAGACCGCAATGTTCAGCCCGGCCTTCAGAATCCCCGCAAGCCGCTGCATAGAAGAAGGTTATCCTCGCAATCAGATACTTCTCTGTGACGAAAATACCCGCAAGGAGTTCATCGCCAAATACGAAGACCCTGCCACGGCCCGGCTCATAGAAGAGCTGTCCGCATTCCGGAAAGTCTATGTCTATATGCCTACCTGGCGCGACAGCGGAACCTCCGCCCTGCAGAATTTCGATTATTCAAAGATAGACGCAGTTCTGCAGAAGAACGGCGACGCTCTCCTGGTAAAGGACCATTTCAACAACGCCGACGGCGGAGCCTACCGCGAAGGGAACATCTTCCACCTGCATCCTGCGGCCGACATCTACCCCGTCCTTCCCTATACGGATGTCCTCATAACCGATTATTCATCAGTTCTCTACGACTACATCCTGATGGATGGGAAAAGCGTCATGCTCTACATTTTCGACTATAACGCCTACACCGCCGAGCGCGACTTCTTCTACCCGTTCGAGGAAAATGTCATAGGAGAAAAGGCGCTGACCTTCGACGGACTGCTCGGCATCCTGGAGCGCGGTCCGGAGCCTCTGGACCGGGCCCGCCGGCAGGCCCTCATACGGAAATTCTGGGACGGCAAACAAGACTTTTATGATTTCAACCATTATCTGCACCTATAACAGGGAGCGCTACATAGGCCGGGTCCTCGAAGCCCTGCGGCAGGAATCCTACAGCGATTTCGAAGTCATAGTCGTGGACAACAACTCCACCGACGGCACTCTTCAGACAGTGCGTGACTTCGCCGCCGCGCACCCGTCCTTCCCCATAAAGATCATCTGCGAACCGCGCCAGGGGCTGTCCTATGCGCGCAACACCGGCATAGAATCGGCGCAGGGCGACATATTGGCATTTCTGGATGACGATGCCATTCCGCGCAGCGGGTATCTGGCCCAATTGGCCCGCGGGATGCGCGAACACAGTGAGGCGGTCGGGTTCGGCGGACGGATCGTACCCCTGTTCGAAGACTGCAGCGCGCCCAAATGGCTATGCCGCTGGACGATGGGCTGGGTGTCGGGTCTGGACAAGGGTGAGAAAGACCGTCTTTTCCAGGGCAGGGAGTTCCCTATCGGGGCCAATATGGGACTTCGGCGCAGCGCATTTGCAGACTGCGGGCTGTTCAATACCGGACTTGGCAGGTGCGGAGGGGACCTGTCGGGAGGAGAGGAAAAGGATCTTTTCTACCGCGTGCAGGCTCAGGGAGGAAAGATCGTGTATCTGCCCGAAGTCATTGTGGATCATGTAATTCCTCAGAAACGCACCACTAAAAGGTATGTCGTTGAGTTCGCCAAGGGAGTGGGCCGCAGCGAAAAAAGAAGAAGCCTGAATGAGGGCACATACCCCCGCAGGCTTCTCTCAGAACTTGTCAAATGGGCCGGGACGCTGGTGCTGTTCCTGGGATACCTTATCGCTATGCGCCCCACCTGCGCAGCCACTCTGGTCCTTTTCCGGTGGCACGTAAGCAGAGAGCTGCTAAGAGCGAAATGATCAGCGCATACATAATGTAGCGGAACAGGGCGTTGACCCTGTAGCCCTTGTATATGCTGTCCGGTCTGAACTCGAACACTATCTCGTGACTTCCGGCCGGGATGTTCAGCGCACGCAGAGCGTAGTCCGCCCTGAAATGCTGCATCTTCTGCCCGTCTATGTAGGCGTTCCACCCGTACGGATAGTAAATTTCCGAGAACACCGCCGTTTTCTCCCCGTCCAGCACCGCGCTGTAGGTCAGGCGGTCAGGTGCATAGGAAGTCAGGCTTATCTCTCCCTTTGACTCCGTGCTGCCAATGGCGCAGGAAGCGAACTTGCTGCCTGTCACGGCCTGACGCGACAGATCGAGCGTGCGGAGAGCCTCGCTTTCCTCGAGCGGAGTCTGCGCCACAGTCATCTCGTCCACGAACCAGGCGTTGCCCAGACGCTCCGGATTCTCCACCACCTCAGGCTGTCTGTTCTCCCCTTCCACTATAAAATACTTGGTGTTCAGCATATTGGCCACGGCCATATTCCCTTTCGAGAGATGGGCGTCTATCAGGTCCTGGTATCTGCGCAGCTTGGCGGCGTGATATCCGCCCACGGAATGCAGATAGTACGAAGTGCGGCTTTCGTTGAAAGTGTTCGTGGTAAGGTTCATTACCCTGAAATACGACTTGTCCTGCAGGATCTGCTTCTCGTAAGGCTGCATCGCGAAATACGAAGCGTTGTCCTTCTCGCGCACCCAGTTGTCCGCGCCGAAATACCTCTTGTCCACAGGCCACATGTCCAGAAGGATCAGAAGTCCCAGGACGGGCACCATGTGGGCCAATTTAATTTTTTTATCTGCAAACAGATACAGCACTCCGGCGGACAGGGCTATGAATATCGCGGAGCGCAGAGCGTCGCTTCGCAGCATACTCTCCCTCTGGGCGCAGAGCGAATCCATAAACCAGGACGGCATACCGGAAAGCGTGCGCGCGTCGTAAGACGAGGTGAACGAGAACAGCCCGCCCGCGAACAGCGCGATGAACAGACACAGCCCGCCCGTGATGCCGGCACTTATGCCTATGGACTTCAATAGAGCGCGCTTCTCCACCCGGCCTGCAACTATCTCATTCAGAGCGAGAAAACCGAGCAGAGGCATGGCGACCTGCGCCACCACCAGGATGGAGGACACCGTGCGGAATTTGTTATAGAACGGGAACCAGTTGTAGAACAGTTCCGTAAGTCCCATAAAATTATGTCCCCAGCTAAGAAGTATCGAGAATACCGTAGCCGCCACCAGAGCCCATTTGTATGCGCCCTTCACAATGATGCAGCCCAGCAGGAACAGGAAGCACACGATCGCCCCCACATAGACAGGGCCCGCCGTGAACGGCTGCTCACCCCAGTAGGTAGGGCACTGCTCCGAAAACTGCCGCGCAGTGGCATGCGAATAGCCTTCCGAGACTATATCCTTATAAATCACAGAATTGGTCCCGACATCGGTGGAGCTGGCACCGCCCTTGAAGTTCGGTATCATAAGGGTCAGGGTCTCGTCCACGCCGTAGCTCCAGGCTGTGGCGTAATCGATGTCAAGTCCCTTGCTTTCAGCGGCCTGCGCACTCAGTTCGCTGTGCCCGCCGCGGATCGATTCCTTCACGTATTCGGAATTGGCCCGAAGAAGGCTGTAGCCCGTGCCGACACCGACCCCCAACGCGCCGGCGAACACGGCCAGCGCCACGAAGAGCCGCTTCACGCGCCCCTCTCTTATATGCAGACAAATCTCCGCGATGCCGAAAAGCCCCATCATCATTATCATATAATAGGACATCTGCGGATGCTTCATCAGGCCAATGGAGCTGTAAAGCATCACCAGAGCCGCGCCCAGGGCATATTTGTGTTTGCGGAAAATCAGAAAGAACCCGCCGATGACAGGGGCCATCATTCCAAGCGTTAGAGCCTTGGCCTCGTGGCCCGCAGGGATGATAAGGAAGAAATACGAAGACATCGAGATGGCGATAGAGCCTATGATGCTCAGCCATTTGTTCACCCCGAAGCAGCGCAGCATTATGAAAAATCCCAGGAAATAGCCCAGCAGCAGGCCGAAGATGGACCCGAAAAAGAGCGTGACGAGTTTTCTGAAGAACTGGTCCACATACCAGATGGGAGCGGAAAAGGCGTCGCCGGGATGCTTTACCGTGATCTGGTAGGATGGCATACCGCCGAACATCGAATTGGTCCAGTTCGCGGGAGTGTCCGCCGTGGCGTTGTACTCCTTCAGTTCGTGGGCCATACCTTTCCACTGCATCGTGTCGCTCTGGCTGAGCACCTTGCCCTCGAAGGCCGGAGCGCAGTAAACCAGAGTGATGACCACGAACACAGCCGCAGCCACGATGTAGGCGCCATATTTCTTCAAAAAATTCTTCATTATTCCCTTTTTTTGTATATTTGCATTCCTCCACGCGGGATTAGCACATCGGTAGTGCATCAGCTTCCCAAGCTGAGGAGGGGGGTTCGACTCCCCTATCCCGCTCTCTTTTATTCCTTCACCCTCAGATTCATACCCGCCATAATGGTGTCAGGCGCCAGATTCATAACTGCGCGCTCCTCTCCGGCCATGCAGAAGCCGCACTTGGCGCAGGCTCCGGTCAGGGACCCGGCACATTCAGGCGCACGGGTGCCGTCGGTAAAGATGAAATTGGTCATCCAGCAGGCCTTCTTGAACTTGAGAGTCTTCATGTATTTAAGGCCCGTATAGGAGTTCATTACAGGATAACCCTTTTTCTTGTAGTCGATTATCAGATCTATCACCTTCGCGCGCTCATCCAGGTCCAGAGCCAGCTGCTCCGTACCCTCGAAAGGAGTGTGGAAATTGAGCGAAATCTGCTGGAAGTAAGGCGAATTCTTCACATATTCGATGGCTGCCCCCACGCTCTCCACATTGAGGGTGTTTATGGCCATATTGGCAGAAAGAGCCTTGTGCCCGCACTCACTGACGTTCTTCTCCAGACGCTCGAAGGCGCCCTGCCCGCGCACACGGTCGTGATACTCGCCCACGCCGTCCATCGACACCCAGATGCTGTCCGCGTGACTTCCCGGGAACGGTTTCTGCGCATTGGTGGTAATGGTGCAGCTGAAAAAGCCCAGCGAATGCGCCAGGTCGCAGAGGTCGTTGATGTTGCGTTCCCCGTCGCTCCACAGGAACGGCTCACCGCCCTCGAAATCCACGAAACGCGACCCCAGCGAGTAGCAGTACTGCAGTTCCTCCTTGACCTGATCATAAGTCTTGGTTATGGGGTTCTTATGATTGTACACGCTGCAGTGGGCACAGCTGAGATTGCACCTGTCAGAAACGAAAATCACGCTCTGAAGCGGCTTCTTCCGGCCCAGGAACTTGGCCCTGAACCACCACCGGCCAAGATATGTTATCTGAGAAAACTTCATATGATAAACTTTACTGTTGACACTATAATCAATACCGTGCAGAATCCCGAAAGCAGGTTCCTCGCGCAGAGCCATCTGACCATAAACCAGTCGATTTTGTACTGCCTGTACATCTCCCAGTTCGGCATGGGGCCCAGCCACGGAAGCGGCTTCTCCACTTCCATAAGGCGGCCCTTCGTGAATTCCACCAGCGACCAAAACAGCCACACCCCGCGCGGAAGTACCAGCAGAACAAGCAGATACCACACTGACAGGATGCCCAGGCACACACCCAGCACCACCATCGCGAACGGCAGGAATATGAACAGCGCAGCGAAAACGAGATTCCCCCGGGTGCTTCCCACCAGACGGGCGAAGGTCATCTTGTTGCACTGCCTGTCCCCCGCCATATCTATGAAGCTGTGGGTGAACAGAATATTGAGCACGAGCAGCCCCACCGGGACGCTGAGCAGAATCACGGTCCAGTCCATCCTTCCGCACGAAGCGTAATAGACGCCGGCCATCACCAGCGGCCCGAATATGAACCCTATGACCAGTTCTCCCAGGCCTCTGTATGCCAATTTGAGCGGCGGTGCGGAGTAAAACACTCCGAGAAAGGCGCACAGCAGCACCACGGCCGCTATCCACCACAGCCCGTTCTCGCCCCAGAATGACACCGTGACACCTTCGGGAACGCGGAATATGCGGTCCAGACAGATCACCGCCCCGCACAGCAGCGCCACGCCCGCGAACGAAGCGATGGCCCGGGCCGTGCTTTTCAGGGTCTGCGACCCGTCCGTGAGGTAAGGGTATTTCACCGTCATCGCACGAAGGCCCTGACGGGTGACCTTGTCACGGTCGCCCAGCATATCCACCTTATAGTCAAAGTAATCGTCCGCCAGATTAAGCGAAAGATGCGCGCACGCCACGCCAAGCACGGCCAGAAGGGCGCTGTACCAGCGGAATCCGTCCTGACCCAAAGCCAGAGTAACTGCAAGCACGGCAGGCACCACGCTCTGAACCAGAGCGAGCGACCTGGCATTGTCCAACCATTTCTTAAGAGCCATATCTTCTCAGCAGACCCATCATTTGATGAGTCCGCTAAGATAATGACTTTTTCCGAATTAGAACTCGTATTCGGTCAGACTTTGCAGCCCGGGTATACCGTAATAGGCCTCCACGATGTCTCCCTTGAGATATATTTTCTTTCCCAGGAGGCCCGGATTGTCCACCAGGTTGAGGGCGTCACGTATCTTGCCGGTGGAAAGCTGCACCGACAGGCAGTTTTCCTTGTCCGTGCAGGAACTCTTGGCCGCCAGCACTATGTTCGTCCTGGAAGAGAACGGCGGAGTGAAGCTGCATTTGCTCGAAGAGAGGTCGCCGCCCACTATGTAGCCGTACACCCACACCTCCGTGGCGCCGGCCATATCCCGGGCCTGCCCCACGCTCAGTGCATCGCTTTTCTCCGAACCCTTGTCCGAAGATCCGCCGTCAGACTCACCTATCACCAGGCTGTCCCCCACCCACACTCGTGAAGTGTCCACCTGAAGGTGGATGCCGGACTCGACCGTAGCCTGCGAAGTGGAGGAAATCTCCAGTTTGAGGTCCAGTATCTGCCTGGCTTCCAGCGTGTAAGTGGCCAATGTGGTCTCAGTTCCCGAGTCGCTGAGCACCAGGGACACCTTGCCCGGACGGAAATACGCTATCCTCTTCTCCGAATACCCGTACATCAGTTTGCCTTCGGAAGACTTGAGGAACAGCACCCCGTTCGGATATTCGGTCAGAAACTCAGGATCGATCTTCATCCTCACCCCGCAGTTGAGCTGCACGCAGTCAAGGGTCACGCTGCACTCCTTCCCGGCAGTGACCAGAGCCACCTTCGAGTCGCCGAACTGCGGCGAGGAGAATACCGGGGTGTAGAAGTCGCAGGATTTGGCCGTTACCGTGTAGGTGCCCGCCGAAGTGATGATTTTCTCAGGCGCCGCCCCGAATGTGCCGTAATAAAGGGAAGCCCCGGCCGAATTGGTCACCGAAATGATAAAATCGTTCGTGTCGAGCTGCACCTCCACGCTGCTTTCCGCCACCGAAGCGGTCTTCCTCTGCTCCTCGGGCAGCAGGCTCACCATCGGTACGCTCGGAAGCGAAATGTCCTCCGGGAAATGAAAAACCAGCGTTCCCTCGCCTTCTTCGCGTGAAAGATTGAGATCACATCCTGCCAGAGAAAGCAGGACCAGCGGCAGGCCCGTCAGGGCCAATCTTTTGAAATCCAACATAATAGATAAGTTTAGTTTCGCCGCACCATTGCGGCTTGGCACAATTATAGGAAAAGAAAACGTATTTTTCTATAAAATTTGTTTTTGTTCAGAAAACTTTTTATATTTGTGACGAAGTTTTTCATAGTTTAAGTTTAGGTTAAGTAGCGGGGAACTCGCAGTGATGCAAGTTCCCCGTGAATTTTAAGCCCCCTTAGTTTAATGGATAAAATTCAGGATTCCGGTTCCTGTGATAGGCGTTCGATTCGCCTAGGGGGTACTGATCTTTCTGGCTTTGACGCGCCTTACGGTGTTCTGAACTATCGCCACGATGCCCACCCATATATCATAGGAGAAGAATCCGAGGGCTATCATCGTGAATGTCGGCATGAAGTCCACATACACGCTCCTGTAATAATATATAAGTATGCCCACGATGTCGCACAGGAACAGGCACCCTATCTGCACCAGACGCAGCACCATCTTGCCCACCACAGGGAAATTGTAGAGCGCTATATAATTGAGTATCAGGAAAAGGACGCAGACTATCATCGCGATCTTCCAGTTGTCCCTGGACGGATACTCCACCAGGAACCTGTCGCTGAGGATAGTCTCTATTATATATGCCTGTATCTTCACGCCCGGCATCGTTATGTCCACCGGCGTCAGATGAAGGTCGTGCCCGTCGTAGAGCTTTCCCACCAGCACTATCTTCCCCTTTATGTCGCGGGACAATGAATCCGGCCTCTCAAGCAGGTCCGACCCCGCCACAGTCTCGAAGACCACATTCGGATAGTTGATGAGGAGCGTGTCCGAAGAATCCGCCACGTGCCGCATGAGCCGGTCAAAGGCTTCCGGACGGCCCAGCCGCACCAGTTCGGTGGCCATTCCGTAGGCCAATGTCGAATCGGCCTGCTC
>CAVBDE010000033.1:0-17129 GCA_963594055.1 Anaerovoracaceae bacterium
GAAAAGTGTTACAAATGTACTACAAAAATAATGCAATTGTGTTAAATCCCTCCCGAAATCCGACTTTTATTTAGTAAATTCGCCCTTTGTGGAACAAGACTTTCCTTTATACTGGTTCATCGCGGCGTTCGCCGTCTACACGGCTCTGCTGTTCTGTATCTCGCATCTGACCAACAGAAATGCCGGCCGGAATTCGTTTTTCAGCGGTGACCGGAAGGCGCCCTGGCCCCTGGTGGCCTATGGAATGGTGGGTTCTTCCATCTCGGGGGTGACGTTCATCTCCGTGCCCGGCAACGTGTGGGCGCAGAACTTCTTCTATATGCCTCTGGTGTTCGGGTTCGTGGTGGGCTACATCATCATAGCGAAGGTGCTGCTGCCTCTCTATTACAGGATGAACCTGACCTCCATCTATTCGTATCTGGGTGAAAGGTTCGGGCAGAAGTCGTACAGAACCGGCACCACGGTGTTCATGGTGTCCAGAATCCTGGGCGCCGCAGTGAGGATCTTCGTGGTCATAGTGGTGTTCTATTCCTTTATGCCCAGACACCTGCAGGCCGGGGGCGTGTGGACATTCGCGCTGATAGCGCTGGTGTTCCTGGTGCTGCTTTATCTCTATACTTACAGGGGCGGTGTGCGGACCATTATCTGGACTGACGCGCTTCAGACCACATTCATGCTTCTGGCGGTGGGATGCACCATCTTCTACATCTGCCGCGACATGGACTGGGGCTTCGGGGATATGTGCCGGAACGTGGCCGCGTCCAGCTACGTGTCCATGATAGACCTGGACTGGAGTCACGCCACGAATTCCGTAAAGCAGTTCATTTCCGGGATATTCGTTACCATCGCGATGACGGGCCTGGACCAGTCGATGATGCAGAAGAATTTGGCCTGCAAGGACATAAAGGCGGCTCAGAAGAATATGTACACCACATCGGCCATCATCGTGGCGGTGAATTTCTTTTTCCTTCTGCTCGGTGCGCTGCTATGCGTCTATGCTTCGTCCCACGGCGGGTTTGAGGCTATGGGCATCGACAAGACGGACGAGATGTTCCCGACCATAGCGAGCCGTTATTTCGGGGTGGGTCTCGGGGTGATATTCCTTATCGGCCTCATCTCGGCCAGCTATCCTTCAGCCGGCGCGGCGCTGACTTCTCTCACCACTTCGGTGTGCGTGGATTTCCTGCATACTGGGGATGAGAAGATCAGAAAAAGGGTGCACGCGCTTATGGCCGCCGTATTTTTCGTGATTCTGACAGTGCTGTTTCTGGTGAGCGGCGACGCGGTGGTGAACCTGGTTTACAAGCTTGCCTCCTACACTTACGGCCCGCTTCTGGGTATGTTCTTTTTCGGCATTCTGACCAGGCGTCGGGTGCGCGACGGAGCCAGCCCTTACATAGCGGTGCTTTCGCCTGTCATCTGTCTGGTACTTAACATATTGCTGAAAAAGTTCGCAGGGTTCGACCTGGGCTTCACGCTGCTCATCGTAAATGGGCTGTTGACTTTTGCAGGACTCTGGGCATTCAGCGGAAAGGAGGAAAAGGTATGACCCAGAATAAAATAACGGAGAGTCCGTCACATTATGCGGATCTGGACAGAATGTCCACCCGCAGCATTCTGGAAGGGATAAACGCCGAAGACAGTACCGTGCCTGCGGCCGTGGCCAGGTGCATTCCGCAGATAGAAAATCTGGTGGACGGGATGGTCGAAAGGATAAGGCGCGGAGGCCGCGTGTTCTACATAGGCGCGGGCACCAGCGGAAGGCTCGGCGTGGTGGACGCCTCGGAAATCCCTCCCACCTACGGAGCGCCCTTTGCTCTGTTCATAGGACTTATCGCAGGAGGGGACGGTGCCATCAGACGCGCCGTGGAAGGTGCTGAGGACGAGGTGGAAGGTGCCTGGAGGGACATGGAGCCTTATCATCCGTGCGCCGATGACACACTGGTGGGGATAGCGGCCAGCGGAAGCACCCCATATGTGGTGGGAGGTGTTCGCAGAGCCCGTCAGGAAGGGCTTCTGACGGCGTGCATCTGTTGCAATCCCGATTCTCCTGTGGCCGCGGAGAGCGAAATCCCTATAGTGGCCGTGGTGGGGCCTGAATTCGTGACGGGCAGCACCCGAATGAAGGCCGGCACCGCCCAGAAACTGATACTCAATATGATATCCACTTCCACGATGATACGGCTGGGTCACGTCCAGGGGAACCGTATGGTGGATATGCAGCTTACCAATGCCAAGCTGGTCGAGCGCGGTACGCGGATGATTCTTCAGTCGTCCGTCCTGAAAGACGCCGCGCAGGCGCGGAAATTGCTGCTCGAAAAAGGCTCGGTTCGTGCCGTTCTGGAATATTTGAATGAAAAACGATAGCATCATCATACGCGGGGCGAGGGTCAACAACCTCAAGAACATCTCCCTTTCCATCGAGAGGGGGAAGCTGGTGGTAATAACCGGCGTGTCCGGGTCCGGAAAGTCTTCATTGGCATTCGACACGCTGTTCGCCGAGGGGCAGAGAAGGTTCGCCCAGAGCATGAGCTCGTACGCCAGGCAGTTCCTGGGCAGGATGACCAAGCCCGATGTGGATTATGTGGAGGGGATTCCTCCGGCGGTGGCCATAGAGCAGAAGGTGAATGTGAAAAACCCTCGCTCGACCGTGGCTACCACGACCGAAATCTATGATTATCTGCGTCTTGTTTACGCACGCATTGGCAGAACTTACAGCCCGGTGTCCGGTGAGGAGGTAAGGTGCGACAGCGTGGCGGGCGTTTTGGCCTGGCTTGGGGAGAATCTGGCTTCGGGTGGGACCGCCTATATCCTCGCGCAGCCGGTGTGGAGCGACGCTCCGGTGGCGGATCTGCTGACCCTGAAGGAGCGCGGTTACAGCCGTATGCTTCTGGACGGCAGTGTGGCGCGCATGGACGATGTGCTGCAGGAAGGACGCAAGTCGTTCACTGACAGCGACTACATCCTGGTGGACAGGTTCCGTGACCTTACGGACCGGGCACGTCTGCTGTCTTCCGTTACCGATGCCTTCAAGGTGGGTGACGGGGTGATGTCAGTGGATCTGGACGGGCAGGTGAGACGCTTTTCGGAGCGTTTTGAAAGGGACGGCATACAGTTCCAGAAGCCTGACGAATATATGTTCAGCTTCAACAGCCCGCTCGGGGCCTGCACCAACTGCGGCGGACTTGGCAAGGTCATAGGCATAAGCGAAGATCTGGTCGTGCCTGACAAGACCAAAAGCATCTACGATGGGGCTATCGCCTGCTGGAGAGGGGAGAAGATGGGCTGGTTCAGGGATCTTCTGGTGAACAATGCGGCCAGGTACGGAATAGACATATTCGCGCCGTACTGCAGGCTGGACCAGAAGTCGAAGGATATAATATGGAATGCCAGGAGCGTCCGCGACGACCTGACCACCATCGTGGGCATAAACGAGTTCTTTGAGTGGGTGGAGACCCAGCGCTACAAGATTCAGTACAAATATATGCTGAGCCGTTTCAGCGGCAGGGCGGTGTGCCCGGTCTGTCACGGCAGCCGTCTGAAAAAGGAGGCACTGTACGTGAAGATCGGCGGGAAGAACATAGACGAGGTGATGTCGATGAACGTGGAGGACTGCCTGGCGTTCTTCCGGTCGCTGCAGCTCACCGATGACGAGAGGAAGATAGTAAAGCAGGCTTATGATGAGATCTGCGACAGGCTGGTATGCCTGGTGGACGTGGGTCTGGGATACCTTACCCTTAACCGTAACTGCAACACGCTGTCCGGCGGCGAGAGCCAGAGGGTGAATCTGGTTTCGGCCCTGGGAAGTTCGCTGGTAGGCTCGATGTATGTGCTCGACGAGCCGTCTGTGGGACTGCATCCGCGTGATACCCAAAACCTTCTGAAGGTGCTCAGGCGCCTTCGCGACCTGGGGAACACAGTGATAGTGGTGGAGCACGACGAGGAGATCATCCGCGCCGCCGATGTGCTCATAGACATGGGTCCGCGCGCGGGAGTGTTCGGCGGCGAGGTTATATTTGACGGCAAGTATTCCGACAGCCTGCCGGAAAGCGTGGTGGACAGATCCCTTACGCTTCAGTATCTGATGGGCCGAAGACAGAAATACCAGCGCGAGAAGCGCACCCCTAACTACTTCATAGAGATAAAGGGAGCGATGGAGCACAACCTCAAGAATATAGACGTGAAGATTCCGCTGGGGGTTCTGACCGTGGTGAGCGGCGTGTCCGGTTCGGGCAAATCCACCCTGGTGGGGGACATCCTCTACCCGGCGCTCAACCGCAGGATCAACGAGAGCGGCGACGCTCCGGGCGCGTTCCGTTCTCTGGAAGGCAGCCTGGACAGGATAGCGGCGGTGGAATATGTGGACCAGAACCCCATTGGCAAGAGCAGCAGGAGCAATCCCGTCACTTACCTCAAGATATATGATCTGATACGCAAACTCCTGTCCGACCAGCCTCTGGCGCGTCTTTCGGGGTTCGGGCCTTCGTGGTTCTCGTTCAACCAGGACGGCGGGCGCTGCCCTGAATGTCAGGGAGAAGGCTATGTGACTATCCCCATGCAGTTTATGAGCGATGTCACCATGGTTTGCGAGGAGTGCGGCGGCAAGCGCTTCAAGCCGGACGTTCTGGAGGTGCGTTATCACGGGAAGAACGTGGACGATATTCTGAACCTGTCTGTCAGCGAGGCGGTGGAGTTCTTCTCTTCCTGCCCGGAGCCCGAGGCCGCGGAGATAGTGGCCAGGCTGCAGCCGCTGGTGGATGTGGGGCTGGACTACATAAAACTTGCCCAGAATTCTTCCACCCTGTCCGGAGGCGAGAGCCAGAGAATCAAGCTGGCGTATTACCTGTCGCTCAGCCGGGAGAAATCGCGCAAGGGGAAGACCCTGTTCATCTTCGACGAGCCTACCACCGGACTGCATTTCCACGATGTTAACAAGCTGCTGAAGAGTTTCGACGCCCTGCTGGAGCTGGGACATTCCATCCTGGTGGTGGAACACAATCCCGATGTCATACGTGCGGCGGATTATCTCATAGACCTTGGCCCGGATGCCGGGGACAGGGGAGGTGAGGTCGTGTATGCCGGTCCTCCTGAGAATGCGGGCGAGGCGGCACGGAAAAATCCTCCTTTGCGAATACTGTTTGGGTTATAAAAAATAAATTTACTATTTTTGCAACCCCTCACTCGTAAAAGCCAATTTCAGTGAATCTTTTCAAATTAGCCCTTCAGGCGTTAAAGTTTTCTTTAACATCGCTTTTCGGCACTGCCGCGGACACAGCAGTACTGTGGGCGCTGACTACCTATGTATTCACTGAGGGACACTTCGAGCTGTACATCCTGTCGCCTTTCATCTCGTTCGAATGTGCCGTGATAGTGAACTACACGGTGGCATATTTCTATGTGTGGAGGGACAGGATCAGCATATTCTCGGTGGGCTCGTACCTGAACCATTTCTGGAAATACAATATCTCCTGCATCTCGGCGTTCATAGTCAAGATGCTCATCCTGAATGCCATAGCAGTCGTGACGGGGTGGGATCCTGTGATCTGTAACCTGCTCGCGCTGTGCTGCTCGGGCATTCTGAACTTCGTGATGAACGAGTTCGTTATATTCAGGAAATCTTCTTCCGGAGAATCAATAGAAGAAGACAACTGAGAGTCATCCCCAGACAGTCCGCGATAAAATCCCCGAGCTCCATGCTTCTGTATGGGCTGAAACCCTGTATTATCTCGGTAAGGCCCGCCAGTATGACACCGATGACGAAAGTGGCCAGTATCTTGAGAAGGGTCTTGACTTCCCTGTTCGAAGAAGACAGGAACAGCAGCGCAGGCAGCGGGGCGAACATGCAGAAATGCACTATCTTGTCCGCCGGAATCGGGAAATTCCAGCTTGTGACCTTGGGCAGCATATCCGGCGTGGCGAAGCACAGGTAGGCCACTCCTGCCATATAGAGCAGGGTAAGGACTCTGAACAGATTATAATGCCTGCATATCATAGAGTTTCCTGTAATATCCGTTGAGTGAGATAAGTTCTTCGTGGGTGCCCTTTTCCACTATGCGACCGTCGTCCATCACGATGATCTCGTCGGCGTTCCTGATGGTGGACAGCCTGTGGGCGATGGCTATGGTGGTGCGGTTCGACATCAGGCGGTCAAGTGCCTGCTGCACAAGTTTTTCGGATTCGGTATCCAGCGAAGCTGTGGCCTCGTCGAGGATAAGGATAGGCGGGTTCTTGAGGATCGCGCGGGCTATGGAGATCCTCTGTCTCTGGCCTCCGGACAACTTGGTTCCGCGGTCGCCGATGTTCTCGTTGTAGCCATCCGGTTTTTCCATTATGAAATCGTGCGCATTGGCAATCTTCGCCGCGGCGATCACATCCTCCATCGTGGCATTCTCCACTCCGAAGGCTATGTTGTTGAATATGGTGTCGTTGAACAGGATCGGCTCCTGGTTCACATTGCCTATCAGGGACCTCAGGCTCTGGGTGGACACCTGACGAAGGTCGGTTCCGTCTATTGTGATGCTGCCTTCGGTAACGTCGTAGAAACGCGGAATCAGGTCCACGAGGGTCGATTTGCCGGCACCGCTCGCACCCACTATGGCTATGGTCCTGCCTTTCGGGATGGTGAGGTCTATGTGCTTGAGTATCTGCTTGCTGCCGTCATAGGTGAAGCTGACGTCGTGAAATTCTATGCTTTTCTCCAGGCTCGCTTCCACAGGAGCCTCCGCGTCCCTGATGGGGTTCTCCGCATCCAGAATCTTGTCTATTCTCTCCGCCGATGCCAATCCCTTCGGGATGGAGTAGGCCGCCTTCGAGAGGTCCTTGAACGGCTGTATGATGGAGTAGAGTATGGTCATATAGGACATGAACGCCGGAGCGTCGATGGTGGCGCTGTCCCCGAGAATGAGGGTCCCTCCGAACCAGAGCACTATGGCTATCATCACGCTTCCGAGCAGTTCGCTGACCGGATGGGCGCTTGCCTGGCGTACGCCGACCTTGTTGTTCTGGTGGCGCATCCCTTCGGTCACCTTCTCGAAGCGGTCGGTCATCTTCTTCTCGGCCAGGAATGCCTTGATGATCCTGAGACCTCCCAGGGTCTCCTCCACCTGCGACATCGTGTCGCTCCAGAACTGCTGCGCCTGAAGTGACTGGGCCTTGAGCTTACGGCCTATCGCACTCATTATCAGCATCATCACCGGTGCGAACACGAGGGTGAACACGGTGAGCTCCCACGACATCATGAACAGTACCGTGAGGTAGATGATGATAAGGATAGGGTTCTTGATGAGCATTTCCAAAGTGGAGGTGATGGAATATTCCACCTCGCCCACGTCTCCGCTCATCCTGGCTATGATGTCACCTTTCCTCTCCTGGGAGAAAAATCCTATCGGAAGTGAGATTATCTTCCTGTAGATCTGCATCCTGAGGTCCTTCACTATGCCGTTGCGCAGAGGCACCATTATGGCCGACGACCCGAAATAGCAGGATGTCTTGATGAGGGTAATCGCGCAGAAGACCAGGCACAGGGCCAGCAGCACGCGGCTCTGTCCGTAGATGCCTATCCAGTTCCCCACATAGTAGTAGATGTTGCCGGTGACATCGGAGAAGTCCCTGATCTCACCCCAAGGAGTGAACGGGTAGGTGGCTCCCGTAGTGTCGAAGAGTATCTTCAGGATAGGAATGAGCAGTGAGAATGAGAATACGTTGAATACGGCCGACAGGATGTTCAGCAGGACCGAACCTCCCAGGTAGCCGGTGTAAGGTTTTACGTATCTTTTTATTATTATCCAGAATTCTTTCATCGCTAAAATTTCGCAAGTGTTTAATTTGTAATTCTATAGTGTTGTGGGGTACTTGCGAAATTTTTCCCCCCACGCACACGCTGCGCTTAAAGGCTACTACGTTACCCTATCCCTAAATCCCTTTCCTCGGGAAAGGGACTTACTATCGGCCTTTTAGGCCTCCATATAGGTTTTTCGCAAATGCGAAACATTTTTTTCATAAAATTATAAGTGGGGAGGGGCTGGTGCGCGGAAGCGTCTGCAGCCTTATGTTAATATCTTCCTTTATGGCGCTTCGGGCGCTTTCGTACGCCAGTTTCGGCGTGTTGTTGTTCTCGCTGAGATGGCACAGGAACAGGTTCCGCAGGCCCGGATGCATGAATTCCTCTATGGCCTTCGCGCATTCGTCGTTGCTCAGATGCCCCTTGCCGTTCAGTATGCGCTCCTTGAGTTCCTGCGGATACGGGCCCGTGAGCAGCATCTGCGTGTCGTAGTTCGACTCCAGCACCACCGTGTCAGCCTGTGCGCAGAATTCGGTCGCCTCGCGGGTCATCTCCCCGCAGTCGGTGATGTGCACATATCTGTGACTGCCAATCTTTATCGCGAATCCTACCGTCTGCGTGGCGTCGTGCGGCACGATGAAGTAGCGCACATATATGAGCCCGCCGGATATCGGCGTCCACTTGTCCGGCTCGAGGATTCTGCGGCAGCCTGAGATGTATTCGTGCGTAAGGATGTGGCGGGACAGCGCTCCGTGAAGCTCCTTTGTGGCCCAGACCGGGCGTCCGAGATGCTTGCAGAACGAGCCGAGCGAGCGTATGTGGTCCATATGGTCGTGGGTGACCAGAATGGCGTCGAACGCGTCCAGGCCGATCCCTTCCGCCCCAAGTTCCTTCTTCACCCGCCTCAGGCTCACTCCGGCGTCGATCAGTATGCCTTCGTGCCTGCCGTCCCGGTCTATGCCCAGGTAGTAGCAGTTGCCGGCGCTTCCCGACGAGAAACTCTTGAACACCACCTTACTCTCCATCTTCCTTGCAGTATTTGCTGATGACGCTGTACGCGTCCTTTATGCCAAGTTCTCCGGCCCTCGAAAGGTCTATGCAGCCCTTCTCCCTGTCCTTTATGAATATCAGAACGAGAGCGCGGTTGTAGTAGGCCTGGCCCATCTGAGGGTATTCTTTGATGGCCTTGTCGTAATATTCTATGGCCTGCACCATCTGCGATGACAGGCAGTAGAGATTGGCCAGATCGAAATGTATGTAGGCGTTCCCGCCCTCTATCCTGTCCGCTTCCTGCAGGTCGGCTATGGCCTCCGAATAGTCGTAGGTCCTGTCCACCTGGTCGCGCACGCGAGTTTTGGCCGCGCCCTGGTCGTCCATCGACAGGGTCTGCACGTTGTTCTCTATGGAAGCGATGAAGTCTATCATCTCGGCCTTGAGCACGGCGCGGTTCATAAGGTAGAAGGCCTTTTCGTTCCCGTTTGCCTTTTCTATGGCCAGGTCGTATTCGCTCAGCGCGGAGTTGTACTGCTTTTCCTGCACGGCCTTGATTCCCCGCAGGAAATTGATGTCGGACCGGTCTGAGGAGTATCCGAAAAGGGACTCCTTGGGCTGCACCGAGCCGTATTCAGGGCTGAGCTCCACCGGCAGGATGCTTTCCGACAGGAAGGCGGATATGCCCGCATTCTCGTAGGCGGTCTCGAAGGCCTGCTTTTCCCCCTTGGCCTGCTGGGCGAAGGTGACTCTGAAGAGCGGTTTCAGGCGGATGTTGATGTCGCGGTTCTGCAGCAGTTCGTCATCGAAGTCCTTCTTCGCGAAGTCGGCGTCGAGCGTGAGCAGTGAGCTGTATTTGCGTGTGGTGTCCGCAAAGGACCCCTTCTCCTTGTTCGTGTTGTATTCCTGGATCTTCCTCTGGGCCGTCTGGTAGTCTTTCTTGCTCTGTTTGGTCATCCCGAGCAGATTCTCCACGTAGGCTCTGTTCTGGTAGGCCTTGGCGAAGTCCGGGTAGAGTTCGATGGTCTTGTCATAGTCCTTCAGCGCGCTGCGGTACCGGCCAAGTTCGATGAGGCACGAGGCCCTGTTGAAGTAGCCCAGCACGTTCTTCGGGTTGATGTTCAGCACCCTGTCCATATCGTCCAGCGCCCCTTCGAAATCGCCCAGCTGCATGCGTATGAGGCTGCGGTTGTACAGGGTCAGCGCGTTCCCGGGTTCGTATTCCAGAACCTTGTTCAGATCGTCCAGCGCCGGAGCGTACTTCTTCGTCTCGAAGTACATCAGGGCCCTGTTGAAGTATGCCAATGTGTTCGTCGGGTCGAGGTCCAGTGCCTTGTTCATGTCATCTATGGCGGATACGTAGTCTTCCTGCAGGGCATAGAGGCGGGCGCGTCTGATGTAGCCTTCGGGGTCGAACCTGTCCAACTTGATGGCCTTGTTGTAGTCGGTGAGGGCCTTGAGGGTGTCACCCATATACAGGTACGAGGCGCCGCGGTTCAGATATGCCGACGGGTCGTCCTTTTCGAAACGGATGTATTTGTCGAAATCCTCCACCGCGAGTTTGAACCTCTGTGACAGGAAGTAGGTCACGCCGCGGCTGAAGTAGAGTCCGGTGTTCCCCGGGCGGAGTTCTATGGCTTGCTGGAGGTCGTCCAGGGCCTGGTCGTAGTCGCCGAACCGGCTCTCGGTGATGGCCCTGTAGTGGTAGCCGTTGGTAAAGACGGGGTTGATGCGGATTGACCGGTCGAAGTCGCTCTTGGCACCTCGCAGGTCGCCCAGATTATACTTGGCAATGCCCCTGTAGAAGAATGTCCAGTAGGAGTTCGGGTCCATCTGGGCGAGCACGTTGAACTGCTCTATGGCCTGGGAGTATTTGCCGTCCTGAAGGGCCAGGCGGCCCCTGAACTCGAGCACGTCCTTGTCCCACTGGGCCGAGGCCGGGAAGGTATGCAGGCAAAGCCATCCCAGCAGGGACAGCGTCAGGATAAGATGTTTGCCTGTTATCTTCATTTTGAGTAAATTTGCAAATCCTACAAATATAACATCTTTCGTGCCCATTTCGAAAAAAATCATCCGTCTGCTTGCAATTTCCCTGCTGGTTCTGTCAGTTTGGGGGGAACCGGCCTTGCGCGCGCAGTCTGTGATAAGGGAAGATATCCTCGTTCTCACGGATTCGCTGTATCAGGGCAGGAAGTGCGGTTCGGAGCGGATGGTGGAGCTGTCGGGCTGGGTTGCGGAGAGGTTCGGGCAGATTGGCCTGGAGAAATATGAGGGCAGGCGGTTTCTGAACTTCGAACTGTCGTCCGGGGGCATTGGCCGGAATGTGATAGGCGTGATGCCCGGCACGAGCGGAAAGTATGTCGTGGTGACGGCGTATTATGACGCGCTGGGGGTGAAGGCCGGAGTGATGTATCCCGGGGCGGATTCGAATGCGTCCGGGGTGGCGGTGATGCTCGATGTGGCGCGGCTGCTGACGGGTGGCGGCTCAGCTTCCGGTACTGGCACCGGTCTTGGCACCGGCATGGCTGATGGCATTGGCATCGGCGGCAGAAAATACGACGGGGTGATATTCGTGGCTCTGGACGGACATTTCGATTCGTACAGGGGGGCCGAGTGTCTTCTGAAGAGCATTCCGAGGGAGAAGATCCGCATGGTGGTGAATCTCGACACTCTGGGGGACACTTCTTCTCCCATAGACAGGGCCCGGCCGCGCTATCTTATGGCGCTCGGTGGGGAGAGGTATGCGAAGACTTTCGACAGGTGCACCCAGGCGGGCAGGCTGCAGATATATTATGAGTATTACCGGAGCGAGTCGTTCACGCGGATGTTCTACCGCAGGCTGGGCGACCAGACGGTGTTCCTGAATGCGGGGATACGCAGCATAGTGTTCACGTCGGGCATCTCGATGGACACGAACAAGCCGACGGATACGGCGGACAGGCTGGACTACAACGCGCTCCGGTACAGGAGCCTGTGCATCGCGAGATGGGTCAGTCTGACGCGTTTTCGAAATTGAATTATATTTTATAATTTTGTGGGCCTTTAAACGGGTAAGAAATAAAAAGTTAGTAATATTATCAATATGGTTAAAATCAATCTTGGAGGTTGCGACTCCTTCGTAAAGGAAGCGGAATACAAGGCCTATGTGGAAAAGGCCCTGGCCGCTTATGATACCCTTATCGCAGAAAACGGTGCAGGCAATGATTTCCTCGGCTGGAAGACTCTTCCGGTGGAGGTGGACGAGGCTCTCGTAAGCGCTTGCGAGAGCGTTCGTGACGACTGGAAAGGCAAGGGCGTGGATCTGGTGATCGTCATCGGCATCGGAGGTTCATATCTGGGTGCGCGCTGCGCCATAGAGGCTCTCAGCCACAGTTTCGTGCGTCCTGCAGGCGTTCCTCAGGTGGTTTTCGCGGGCAATAACCTCAGCGAGGACTACATCGCCGAACTTTTCGATCTGGCCAAGGTGCGCAACACCGCCTGCGTGGTCATCTCCAAGTCAGGCACCACCACCGAACCGGCCGTGGCTTTCAGAATCTTCAAGGAATATCTGGAGCAGACTTACGGACAGAAGGAAGCCGGCGAGAGAATCGTGGCCATTACCGACGCCCACAAGGGTGCGCTCAAGACCCTCGCCACACAGAAGGACTACAGGACTTTCGTTGTTCCTGACAATGTCGGAGGCCGTTTCAGCGTGCTCACTCCGGTAGGTCTTCTTCCTATCGTGCTTGCAGGGTTCGACATCCGCGCGATGATAAAGGGTGCCGCAGACGAGCGTGAGGAGCTTCTTCACAAGGGCTCTGACAACGCGGCCGTCAAGTATGCCGCCATCCGCAATCTTCTCCACACCGATTACAAGAAGGCTGTTGAGATCCTCGTAACCTATTCACCTAAACTGGTTTATCTCGCAGAATGGTGGAAGCAGCTCTACGGCGAGAGCGAGGGCAAGGACGGCAAGGGCATCTTCCCTGCCAGCGTAACCAACACCGCAGATCTTCACTCCATGGGCCAGTTCATCCAGGAGGGAAGCCGCGTGATGTTCGAGACCGTGATCAAGGTCGAGAACGCCAATAGGAGCGTAGTTATCGGAAGCGACGAGCAGAACCTTGACTGCCTGAACTATCTGGCAGGCCAGCATGTGGAGCACTGCAACTCCATGGCTCAGCTTGGCGTTAAGGTCGCACACATCGACGGCGGTGTGCCTCAGGTGGAACTTTCCATCGACAGGATAGACGAGTACAATCTCGGCGCCATCTTCTATTTCTTCGAGTTTGCCTGCGGCGTATCCGCTTACCTTCTCGGAGTGAATCCGTTCAACCAGCCGGGCGTGGAGGCGTACAAGAAGAATATGTTCGCGCTTCTCCGCAAGCCTGGCTATGAGGCTCAGACGGAAGAGATTCTCAAACGCATCTAATTTCAGACATCTATGACAGTTCTTGTCGTTCTGGCCGTTATCTTGGGCATAGTCGGTGTTCTGGGAAGCATTCTTCCCGGATTGGCCGGTCCGCCCATCAGCTGGACAGGACTGCTGTTGATGTATTTCGCCCATACCGATGATCCCGTGAGCCTTACCGCACTGCTGGTCTGGCTCGCGGTGGTCGTCATTATAACTGCGGTAGATTATGTGATTCCTCCGGCGCTGACCAAGACCTTCGGAGGTCACAAGGCTGCGTCGGTGGGCGCTATGATAGGACTTTTCGCCGGAATGTTCCTCACTCCCGTCGGAATGGTGGGAGGAAGCCTTCTGGGTGCTTTCATCGGGGAACTTTTCGTGACTGACAAGGGCGTGTGGGCGTCGTTCAAGGCGGCTCTCGGCGCATTTGTCGGCTTCATTCTCACTACGGGACTTAACCTGGTCCTGTCCGGCATTCTGCTCTGGTGCATTCTTGACGCCATCCGCTGATGTCTTCCGTCCCGTCAGATATCCTGTCAGGATATTCCTATTATCTGAAGATGGAAAGGGGACTTTCCATCAATACCGTCAAGGCCTATACCGCTGACATTCAGGCTCTCAAAGACTATCTGGATGCCACCTGCGGCAGGGCTGGCTGGGCCTCTGTGAGCCCGGAGGATCTGACCGGGTATCTGGTGAGCGTGTCGGGAAGCCTTTCGAAGCGTTCACAGGCCAGGGTCCTGAGTTCGTTCAATTCTTTTTTTGACTATCTGGTGAGCGAAGGGGAGAGACCGGACAATCCGGCAAGTACGCTGGACGCTCCCAAGCTTGGCAAGTATCTTCCGACGGTTCTCTCTGTGGATGAGGTGCTTGCTATCATTCAGGCCGCTTCGTGCGCACGCGATTATGCCATACTTCAGGTTCTGTACGGGTGCGGACTCCGGGTGAGCGAGGCCTGTGCGCTGAAGATTTCCGACGTGTTCCTGGACGAGATGTTCGTCAAGGTGCTTGGCAAGGGGAGTAAGGAGCGGCTCGTGCCTTTAGCCCCGTCCGTGGCTGACGCCATAACCTCATACCTGTCCTCCAGGCCAATTCCGGATCGGCAGTGCGAGGACATACTGTTTCTGAACAGGTTCGGAAGGCCGTTGAGCCGCGTGTCGGTGTTCAAGATGGTGAAATCCTGTGCCCTGGCTGCCGGTGTGGACAAGGAGATCTCGCCGCACACTTTCCGGCATTCCTTCGCCACGCATATGATAGAGAACGGGGCGGACCTCCGTGTGGTACAGGAAATGCTCGGTCACGAGAGCATACTCACGACCGAGATCTATACGCACGTGGACAGCGCCACGTGGCAGCGTGAAATCAAGGAGATTATTTCTTCTGTTCTTCAGAAATAGCCTTGTTGTAGCATTCTCTGCACAAAGGCTCGTAGACGTCCTTTTCTCCCAGAACCACCAGGTCTTCGCTCTTCGAGAGACGGTGTGAATGATTGGCCAGACTGCCGCATTTCACGCAGATGGCGTGCACCTTCTGCACATCTTCAGCCACGGCCATAAGCGCAGGCATAGGACCGAAAGGCTTGCCGAGGAAGTCGGTGTCCAGGCCGGCGATGATGACGCGCACGCCGCGGTTGGCCAGGGTCTGGCACACGTCCACGAGGTTCTCGCCGAAGAACTGCGCCTCGTCTATGCCCACTACCTGAATGTCTTCAGGGATGTCCAGCATGAAGGCCGCGTCCGTGATGGGGGTCGATTTGAGGGAATGCAGGTCGTGCGAGACCACTTCCACTTCGGAGTAGCGGACGTCGATGCTTGGCTTGAAGATGGCTATCTTCTGGTTCGCGAACTGGGCTCTTTTAAGCCTGCGGATGAGCTCTTCGGTCTTTCCGGAGAACATAGAACCGCATATTACCTCTATGCAGCCCGATTTTTTGTAGTTTTCTGAAAACATTTGTAGTTTTGTGAGATGATTCTTTTACAAAGTTAAAAACTTCGAAGATAGTTTTAACGCCTGGAACGTAAAAGTTATCCACAATTTATGAAAGCGGGCATTCTGTACATAGTTCCCACGCCTGTGGGCAATCTCGCGGATATGACATTCCGCGCGGTGGAGGTTCTGAAGTCGGCCGATCTGATATTGGCCGAGGACACCAGGACCAGCAGCGTGCTGCTTCAGCATTATCATATCGAGGGGAAACTGCTTTCGCACCACAAATTCAACGAGCATCAGAATGTGGATCAGATCAAGTCGCGCATTCTGGAAGGTCTGAACGTGGCGCTCATCAGCGACGCGGGCACGCCGGGCATTTCGGACCCGGGTTTTCTGCTGGCCAGGGAATGTGCCGCGGAAGGCATTGAGGTGCAGACACTTCCGGGGGCCACGGCCTGCATCCCGGCGCTGGTTTCCTCAGGATTGCCCTGTGACAGGTTCTGCTTCGAGGGCTTCCTTCCGCAGAAGAAGGGCAGGGCGTCGGTGCTCGAATCATTGAAAGAAGAGAGACGCACGATGGTGTTCTACGAGTCTCCGTACAGGCTGGTGAAGACGCTGGAGCAGTTCAGCGAGGTCTTCGGCCCGGAGAGGGAATGCTGCGTGTCCCGCGAAATATCCAAACTTCATGAAACCCATCACAGGGGAACCATAAACGAACTTTTGAATTACTTCCATGAGAACGAACCAAGAGGGGAGATCGTCATCACGCTTGCCGGAGCCCCAGTCCCGAAAAGGGGAGAACACGTCAACAAGTACAAACTCGAGGACATTTAAGTACGGAGCGGTCTGCTTCGTGTTTCTTATCGTCGGTTATCAGGTATGCCTGTTTGTGCACCACAGCAGTGTGCTGCGCATAGAGTCCCTGCGTGACCGGCCGGACACCGTCTATGTCACATCCTACCTGCCGGCACCTGAACCGGGTGCGGGTGGAGTGCCGGGTTCCGGGTCGGGGTCTTCGGCCTGGCCTGTCGGAGGTTCCAAGGTACAGAGCAGTGTGCGGACGGACACGGTAAGACATTACGCGAAGCACAGCGAGGCCGTGGAGAAGGTGCGAAGGCAGCGCCGGAAGGTGGAGACATTTGCATTCAATCCGAACACGGTGAGTGTGGAAGACCTTCAGCGGCTGGGGTTCAGCGAGCGGCAGGCTCAGAGCATAGATCATTACAGGCAGAAGGGTGGAAGGTTCTGGCGGGCGGATGATTTCGGGAAGAGCTATGTGGTGGCGGACAGCGTGTTCGCGCGTCTGAAGCCATATATCAGGATTCCGAAGGTGGACATCAATTCCGCGGATTCGGCCGGCTTCGACGCGCTTCCCGGGATTGGCCCGTATTACGCTGCGCAGATGGTGAAGTACCGGAATCGGCTGGGAGGGTACAGCTGTACGGAGCAGCTGACGGAACTGTATCGGTTTGATGAAGAGCGCTTTGCGAAGATCGCGGACCTGGTCGAATGCCGCGAGCCTCACCGCTTCGATCTGTGGAATGCTGACGAGGCCGCTCTCGCCGCGCACCCGGCCATCCGCCGTCGCGATACCGCCCGCTCCATCATCCTGTACAGGAACACCGTCGCCCCGCCGCAGCGCAGCATCTCCGCCCTTCGCGAGGCCGGCATCATCGACTCTCTCCAGGACGTGATGCTCTCCCGCTGCGTGGAACTGCAGGTGCCGCTTTCGGATTGAACTTTATGGTCAGCCAGGGCAGAGGCTTTTCGCAGCGTTTGCCCGTACAGGGTCGCGAAGCGACAGCGAAGAAAAGTCTCTGCCCTGCCTGACGTTTAGAATTATAATTTTTTGAAGAATTTGGGTAAGCCTTTGACGCAAAGTTGTAGAATAATGAAACTTTTAACATCTTCTGGAGATACTAGCCAAGCGGAAGGCGGGCAAACGTCTTACCTCCGATGAGCGCGAAGAACTGGAATGGGCGTGCCGGTTTTGCATATTCGCGGAAATATCCGTATCTTCGTGGACTTTTTGGTTGTCAG
>CAVBDE010000034.1:0-17106 GCA_963594055.1 Anaerovoracaceae bacterium
GCGCATTCTTCGAAAAGGACGGCAGCGTATATTATGTGGAAGGCACGGACACCCTGAGCGTGGCCATTCGCGAAGGCGCGACCGTTTACGGCACCACCGTGAGCCGCAATGAATTCGGCATTGAAGGCGGCATATTCCCATCTCCGGACGGAACGCTCTGCGCATACTACGCGAAGGACGAAAGCCTGATACCGGACTTCCCCATTCTGGACATCACCACAGCCTCGAACAAGGCGATCAAATACCCTTTCGCCGGCACCGAAAGCGAAAGAATCACCCTCTGGGTCTATAATGCCGATACCGGAGACCACACGCAGATGGACGTCACCGACTTCGGGCCCGACCGCTACCTCACCCAGATCACCTGGCACGGCGACAAGGAGATTCTGATCCAGGTACTTGACCGTGCGCAGAGCCGCATGCACCTTAACCTCTACGACGCCGCCACAGGCCAATTCATAAAGACCGTACTCACCGAGCAGAACGACGCCTGGGTGGAGCCGTACGGCGGAATGCAGTTCATCTCGGAGGACGTGTTCATCTACAGCACGGACAACCGCGACCATTACAAGAACCTGTACCTGGTGGACCTTGCCACCTGCGAAGTGAAGAGACTCGTGGGCACCGACGCCGACATTGAACTGGCTGGTGTGGACAAAAACTTCATCTACTACAATTCTGCCGAGATCTCCCCTGCCGAGAACCATCTGTTCAGAGTCAAGGTCACCGGCCGCAAAAGCCTGACTGCCACTAAAATCGGAAAGCCGCAGAGACTCACCGGGGAGTCCGGCTGGCACCGCATCATCATGGGCGAAGGCGAATACACCGACATCTTCAGCAGTTTCGACAACCCGGGCTGGACCAAAGTGTTCACCACGGACGGCCGTCTGAAAAAGACCCTTCTCGAGGCGCCGGACCCTCTTGCCGAGTACGCCGTGCCGCAGATCGAGTTCGGAACGGTGCCTTCAGCCGACGGAAAATACGAGAACCACTACCGCCTGCTCTATCCTCTCGGATTCGACCCGCAGAAACAGTACCCGCTCATGGTCTATGTATATGGAGGGCCTCATTCCCAGATGGTCAACGACTCCTGGCTGGGCGACATCCGTATGTGGGAAATGCTTATGGCACAGCGCGGTTACATAGTTTACGTACAGGATAACCGCGGCACCCTGAGACACGGGGCCGACTACGAGAAGGCCATCAACCGCCACTGCGGCCAGGTCGAGATGGAAGACCAGATGGTGGGCATCAACCGCCTGCTGAAGCAGCCCTGGGTGGATTCTTCACGCGTGGGCGTGCACGGCTGGAGCTACGGCGGCTTTATGACCATCTCGCTCAAGCTCACCTACCCCGACGTCTTCAAGGTGGCCGTCGCCGGCGGGCCTGTCATCGACTGGAAATGGTACGAAGTGATGTACGGCGAGCGCTATATGGACACTCCACAGACCAATCCTGACGGGTTCGAGGCTTCCAGCCTTCTGAACAAGGCCTCCGCGCTGACCGGGCATCTGCTCATCTGTCAGGGAGCCATCGACAACGTGGTACTCTGGCAGCATTCGCTGTCTTTCGTGCAGAAGTGCATAGACGCCGGGCGGCAGGTGGACTATTTCCCGTTCCCGAAGGCCTACCACAACATGACCGGGCTAGAGCGCGTATATCTTTACGACAAAATCACCGCATATTTTGACCTGTATCTCTAAACCCCGTGTCCGGAGAAAATCTTGCAGTCAGCGCCCAAAACATTATGATACAATAAGATATAAAGTAAAATTTATTTTTTTTTGATTAGAAAATGCATACATACATCGAACAGAACAAGGACAGATTTTTCGAGGAGCTCTTCTCGCTCCTGCGCATACCGTCAGTAAGCGCCAAGCCTGAACACAGACAGGATATGGTCCGCTGTGCGGAGCGCCTCTCACAGCTGCTTCTGGAAGCCGGCGCAGACAAGGCCGGACTCTACCCTACCGACGGCAACCCTGTGGTTTACGGCGAGAAGATCATAGACCCGAAAGCCCCGACCATTCTCATCTACGGACATTACGACGTGCAGCCGGCCGAACCGCTCGACAAATGGAACTCCGACCCGTTCGAACCGAAAATCCACGACGGAGCCATCTGGGGACGCGGGGCCAATGACGACAAGGGCCAGCTCTTCATGCACATCAAGGCATTCGAACACGAAGTCAGGAGCGGACTTCTTCACCACAATGTCAAGTTCATGTTCGAAGGAGAAGAGGAAATCGGCAGCCCGAGCCTTCCGAAATGGATACGCGAGCACAAGGATATGCTCAAGGCGGACATCTGCCTGGTGTCCGACACCACGATGATAAGCGACAAGGTGCCGAGCATCAACTGCGGAATGCGCGGTCTCAGCTACCTGGAAGTGAAGGTGACCGGCCCGAACAAGGACCTTCACAGCGGACACTACGGCGGGGCCGTGGCCAATCCGATCACGGTTCTCTGCGAGATGATAGCCTCGCTTCACGATGAGGATCAGCGGGTTGCGATTCCGGGCTTCTACGACAAAGTCGTGGAGCTCAGCCGCGAAGACAGGGAGCTCCTGGCCAGAGCGCCGTTCGATCTGGACGAATACAAGGCATTCCTGGACATAGACGAAGTGCGCGGCGAAAAAGGCTACACCACCCTCGAGCGCACCGGCATCAGGCCTTGCCTGGATGTGTGCGGCATCTGGGGCGGCTATACCGGACAGGGAGCGAAGACCGTCCTGCCAAGCGAGGCTCACGCCAAGATCTCGATGCGCCTGGTGCCGAACCAGCGAAGCGAAGAGATAACCAAACTCTTCAGGGACTATTTCGAGAGCATCGCGCCGCGCGACGTCAAGGTGGAAGTGACACCGTGCGAAGGCGGTGACGGGTTCCTGATTCCTATCAGCTCACACGCATACAAGGCCGGATCGCGCGCCATAGCCGAGGTTTATGGGACAGAGCCCGTGCCGAGCCGCGGCGGCGGAAGCATCGCGGTGCTGGCGGAAGTGCAGAAGATACTGGGCATAGATCCGCTTCTGATGGGATTCGGACTGGAACGCGACACCATCCACTCCCCCAACGAGAGCTATCTGCTCAGCCAGTTCTTTGCCGGGATGGAGTCCCTTGCCCTGTTCTACAGATACTTCTGATAACGTTGCCCCCGGTTCCTGTCGGGCTGCACACAGATAACCAACGGGTCGGCTGAAAATTCAGCCGGCCCGTTCCCATCAAATATTAATACAGACAAAAATCTATCTTGTGCTGATATGGCAGGTAGCCTTCTGAAGGCCTCTGGCGGACACTTCCACCTTGATGTCTCCGGCGGACTTGCCGCTGCAGACTATCACGGTGAGCTGACCGCTGAAAAGATGCATCTTCGGCTCCTGGAAAGACTCCAGGCAGGTCGGATCGCCATTGGCTATGGCCTTGAATGACCCGGCTCCGCTCACCTTCACCTTCACTTCGCGGGCATCGGCAGGCACAGGATTGCCGTCTCTGTCAACCACGCTCACGGTAATGTAGCACAGGTCGCGTCCATTGGCCTGAAGCTCGCCGCAGGCAGGCTCAAGCCTGAGCGCACGCGCCTTTCCGGCGGTGCGCACGGCCGTTTCGGCCGCTGCGGCGCCATTGGCATCATAAGCCACAACCCTTATTTCTCCCGGCTGATAGACCACATCGTTCCACATCAGGCGGAAGCGCGACATGGCCTTCTCTCCCAGGCACGGAGTCTGTCCGTCGGAATTGGCCTTCTGCCTTACGCCCTGGGACACTCCGTTCACGAAAAGCTCGGCGGACGGGTATGAAGTATATACGTAGACCGGGGTCACCTCGCCTTCCCTTCCGGGCCAGGTCCAGTGCGGCAGTATGTGCAGGGTCGGGGAATCCCCATTCCAGACGCTGCGGTACAGCCAGAAACGGTCCTTCGGAATGGAAGCCATATCGATGGCTCCGAACATAGAAGCGTGGTTCGGCCATGCATCGGTGTCATAAGGCGAAGGCTCGCCCAGATAATCGAATCCGGTCCACAGGAACTGGCCCATACACCACGGATAGTCCTCATCCGCGGCGAAATCATCGTCCGGAATGTTCGACCATTCGCAGTATTCAGTATCGTATGAGGAGCTCTGGTGATCTTCATTCAGCCTGTTCGGGCCGATTACCACAGGGAAATGGTACACTCCGCGCGAACTTACGGTCGAAGCGTTCTCCGTTCCGAGCAGCAGCTTCTGAGGCAATATCCCGTAGGCCTGAAGGTAACGGTCTGTCTTGTAATTATATCCGGGTATGTCGAGGGCCGCCGCGAAGCCGTTGTTATGCACCGAGTCGAACTGGTCCATTCCGCAGGTCACGGGACGGGTCGGATCCTCGCGATGGCAGATGCTCTGAAGCCAGGCCGCCGTGCGGGCGCCGTCTGCGACACCCTGTGAAGGCACCTCGTTGCCTACGCTCCACATAACTACGGACGGGTTGTTCCTGTAATGGTGCAGCATATTCACCAGGTCCTTCTCAGCCCATTTAATGCCGTCTCCGCTGTCCGCGGAGAACCATCTGTTGTATCCGTTCTGACATTTGGCCACATCCCATTCGTCGAAACTCTCCACCATAAGCATAAGGCCCATCTCGTCGCAAAGCGACACGAGTTCCTCGGCAGGCATATTGTGGGTGGTTCTCACGGCGTTGCAGCCCATATCCTTGAGCATCTTGAGCTGATGACGTATCGCGGACTCGTTCACTGCGGCGCCCAAAGGCCCCAGATCGTGATGCTGGCACACGCCCTTGAACTTGACCGGTTCGCCGTTAAGATAGAATCCCTTTCCCGGACGCAGCTCTATGCTGCGTATGCCGAACCTGGTGCATACAGTATCCTCCAACTTCGTTCCGGCCTCCACCCTGGTCTCATAATGGCGGTAGAATCCGTCAGCCCAGTCGGTATATACCTTGGCGCCGCTCAGAACCTCGGTCTTCGCATAATACAGCGAAGGTGAGGACGGCGACCACAGGGACGGCCCGTTCACGGTAAGGATCTGCGTGAATTCTCCGTTCCAGAGCTTCTGCGTATCTGTGGTTTCAGCCACCACGGTGCCGTCGGAATCCAGAATCCGCGTATGCAGGGTCAGCGCATCGCCGTCCTGCAGTCCGTCCACGCGGGTGCGGACCTTGACCACGGCGTAATCCTTTCCGGCATAAGGGGTGGTAATGTATGTTCCCCATACCGGGACACATATCTTCGGAAGGGTGACATAGCGCACCTTGCGGTAAAGTCCCGCTCCCGGATACCACCTGGAAGAACGCGGCCTGTTCTCGAGAAGAACGGTTACGGTGTTCTCCCCAGGCTTGATATAATCGCTTATGTCACAATAGAATGAGTTATACCCGTAAGGCCAGGAGCACACCTTCGCGTCCCCCACGAACACCTGCGCCTCGCTCATTGCCCCGTCAAAATACAGGATGTGCCTGAGCGAATCCAGCGTGGAAGGCTCCACATACAGAGTCCTTCTGTAGGCGCCCTTGCCCACGTACGGAAGGCCTCCGGTGCGGCCTGTCTTCACAGTCGCGGTAGTCTCTCCGTTCTGCGTAACCGCCACGGTCTGAAGGTCGTTGTTCCTATCGAAAGGCCCGTAGATGGCCCAGTCGTGAGGGATTATCACACCGGTCCAGCCGTCAGCGGCGGACACGTTGTGGTCCCTTCGGAACTGCCAGTCCTCCAGTAAAATTTCGTTCCTTCCCACTCCGGCATAGGCCAGAACGGAAAGGAACGACCACATGAACACTAAACAAACTTTTTTCATAAAAGCTATATTGCTGTCGGCCATACCGGCCTTCGATTCAGTTTTTCAAGCCGCGGACTATTCTGCGAACGGATCGAGGGCGACGGTAGGCTTTCCGTCCTGGAACGCACCCATTCCGTAGCCGTCATTGTATCCCAGAGGAGCTTCAGGCTCCCAGTAGAACACTCCCTTGCAGCAGGACAGGGCCCGGGTCTTCTCCAGAAGATACGTGAGCATCTCTTTGGCTACCTCAGGGTTCGTCACAGGCATACCGGTCTCGCAGATGATCACGTCCTTGCCGTAGCTGGCGTTGACCTTGGAAATGTTGCTCAGACACGCGTCAGTCCTCTCTTTCCAGTTGGTGTCATAGGCACCTGCCCCGTCGTCCCACCAGCACGGATAAAGCGACATTCCTATCATATCGTACTTGGCCCCGTTGACGTTGAGCACAGGAAAGATCCTGGTGTAAAGGTCGAGATTGTTACCGCTGTCCAGATGAACTATCACCTTGGCATCAGGGAAGACGGCCTTGACGGCGTCGTAGCAGGCTGTGGTGAGGGCGGCGTAGTTCTTTCCGCTGTTCTCCTTGTACGAACCGAGAGGCCAGAGCATTCCGCTGCGGGTCTCGTTGCCGGCCTGCACCCATTCCACATCCACGCCATACTTTTTCAGCAGGCTGAGCACCTCCGCAGTGTGCTGTGAGACGGCCGTTTTAAGGCCCTCGAGATCATAGGAGGCCCAGGCTGCGGGGACGGTCTGGTTCGAAGGATCGGCCCAGGTGTCGCTGAAGTGGAAGTCTATCATTATGCGCATTCCGAGCTTCTGGGCGCGTATGGCCTTGACCAGCACGTCTGCGGCGCTGTTCCAGCCCGCTTCAGGGTTCACCCACACGCGAAGACGTATGGAGTTCATTCCCAGCTGTTTCATCAGGGCCGTACACTCGGTCTCGGTGCCTTCGGCATTGTAGAATTTCATTCCCCTGGACTCCATCTCGGTGACCCAGCTGATGTCGGCGCCCTTGGCGAAGGCGGTGCGGTCGATGACCACAGGGTCCTCCTTCTCTACCGGAGTGTGGGGAAGTTCGGAAGAAGTGCAGGAACTGCAGGACGCACACACAAGTGCGCCCAGGCAGATTCCCGAAGAAAGTATAGATTTAAGTTTGAGCATTTTATTCGAATTTGACAGTTCTGTTCTGAGGATCGTTCAGGTCGATGGTGATCTTGTATGATCCGGCCTCCACACCTGGCATGAAGTCGGATGCCACGTCGTCGAGCACGCCGTCCACGTTCTGATCTGAGAAGCACCACGCCCAGTCTGAGTTAACCACGAAATGTATTCCGTAAGTTCCCCACGATGAGGCCGTTACATCAGCGGAATAGGTCTTGGTGGTCTCATCGAAGGTCATAGGATCGGCATCAAGAGACCAGCCGTTGAAGTCTCCCACGATGCTTATGGACGTCACCTTCTCATATTTCCACGAGCGTTCGGCCATATCCACGGTTACGCGTGCATAGGCTGCAGCATCCTGGTCGAACCAGATGTTCCATTTCGAGCTTCCGCAGTAGAGCCTGTACAGGCCGCCGTCCACAGGAGCGGAACCGTAAGTCCTGGCGGTGGAAGCGTCGGCAGTGTCGCCGAACACGAAATTGTACCACGCGGTGAAGTAGAAATATCCCTGATATCCTGAATCGCCGAGAAGAAGCTTTCCGCCGAGCGCCGTCGGATTATGGTCGTTGTCAGCGTCGTAGATATACAGGAGTTCGCCCGTAGCGGCCACATAGTCAGGATCGTCAGGCCAAGGGTCTTCATCCCCGCCGTCTCCGTCGCCTGATTCACCTTCGCTGAGGCTCCAGGTGTAGTCTGTGACATTGAAGGTAAGGGTGTAGGTGCCGGCCTTCTCCACGCTTATGACTGCATCGCTCTCCCCTTCCACGAATTCGAACGTACCTTCAGCGGAAGGAACAAGCGAGAATGTGTAATCCACGGATGACTTGTCACCGGTGGTGATGTCATAGCGCGCACCCGTTCCGCCCACCTTGACGGTAGCGCCCGCAGCCGCGGTCGTGATGGTGCCGCTGTATCCGCCGGCAGACTTCGCATAGGCGAGCTCAATGGCAGCGCCCTCCACGGTAGCGGTCACCGTAGGAACGGATACCTGCCACCAGAGCTCGTTGGCAGTGTCGGCATATACGTACTGGCATCCCGAAGGCTCGGCGAACCAGCAGTTGTTCGATGAGTTAGGCACGAGCGAATAAGCTGTCCAGGAGTCGTTGCAGCCCCACTGAACGCCGTCCGCAGCCACGAAATAGCAGTTGTACCATCCGGAAGTGAGCACTGCGAATCCCTCGAACAGGGTCGGTGTGGCGGACTTGGCGGTAAGCTTGGCCAGAACGGTCTCGGTGTTGTACCTGTCCACTATGTTCATAAACCCAGTCTCCACGGCGAAAGGTGTAATCTTGAGCGACAGGATATCGCTGTAATTGGCGGACGAGCCGAGCACTATGGCCAGACGCACATAGACGTCATACCTCTTCACGTCGGTAAGGCCGAGCTTCATAAGAATCTTGCTGACCTCGTCGCCCGTGAGCTGGAGCGTGTTCACGCCGGTATCCACAGACACCTCGGTAAGCGAAGCGAAGTCCTGGGTGGAAGAGAACTGCACGGTCTGAGACACGAGTCCAGAAGGAATGGCCACGGTAGGATCGCTGACCTCCACGCCGCCCGTATCGGTCCAGTAAAGGGTGAGCACCAGGGAAGCGGCGTTCTCGGTGGTAAGGGTTATGTCGGTGGCGCTGGCGGTGAATTCCGCAGGAGCGTCAGGCTGCTTCACGGTGAGCTTCTCCCCGTCCTTCTCGCAGGCGCAGAGAAGAAGGGATAGGCCCAGAATACTGTATATCAATCTTTTCATCATTCAATAATTTTAGAATCCGTATTCGGTGTTGATCGCCTTGAGCTGAGGGTTGGCTGAAAGTTCTGCCTCAGGAATAGGAACATACATATACTTGCTGTCCACGTCCTTGCCGTCCTTCACTCCGCCCTTCCAGTTCCAGTTGTAGCCGGAAGTATATTTGCCGAAACGTATAAGGTCGGTGCGTCTCGTGCATTCGGTGTAGAGCTCGCGGGCACGCTCGTCGAGTATGAAATCAAGCGTGAACTCCGCATCCGACACCTGTCCGAGACCTTCGCCGAACGCGCGGCTGCGGACCAGGTTCACATAGGAGAGAGCCTCAGCGCGGGTAGCGCCTTCACCGCCCCTCAGCACGGCCTCTGCGAGCATAAGATATACGTCGGCCAATCTGAACATAGGGAAATCGGTCTCAGCACCGTTCACGCGGGTGTCGGAAGCCACCGCACCGTCGTCTGTGATGTTCGACCATTTGTTTATCAGCCAGCCCGTCGTAGTCTCGTCGTGGCCGGAAATGGTCTTCTCCCTGTCCTGGTAGACGTATTTGGTGTCACCTGCATCTGCGTACCATCCGTCATCCGGAGTGTCGGTATAAGTTGCACGGTTGCGCGAACCGAACAGCGCTCTGCCGTCTCCGCTCTCGAACTTGTCCACAAGCTCCGGACGGGTTCTCAGGCAGTTCCAGTAGGTCGATACTCCGAAATCCTCGAGCATTCCGGCGTCGTTGTCGAACCTCGTGGCGCAGACCATATAGGTGCCCGCACCCCAGGCCACGGTAGAAGTCGCGTTGCAGGCGAGCGCGAAGATTATCTCGTTGCTGCGGCGGTCGTTGTCCGCATTGAACAGCTTGCGGTATTCAGGCTCGAGGCTGTAGCCCTTGGCAATTATCTTCTTGCACGCGTCCACGCACTCCGTATAATGCGCAGTGCCCGTATAGACCTCGGCGTTCAGATAGAGACGGGCCAATATGGCCAGAGCGGTGCCGCTGGTAACGTGCCCGTAGCAGGACTGGGGCAGCGCTCCGTCCTCCGAAAGTTCAGTCAGTTCGCTCACCAGATAGTCGAAGAGCTGCTGACGGTCGTAGGTACGGGGGATGTAGGATCCCACCTCGTCAGTCTCGTCCACGAAGTTGCAGGCAGGGAACAGGTCGAGGGCGTGCGAATAAGCGAGGGCCCTCAGGCACCGCGCCTCGTTTCTCCAGGAGACGATCTTGGTCTGCTCATCTGAGCTGAACTTGGCGATATTGGCATCCGAAGAGTTGCGGATGAACTCGTTGGACAGGGCGACTATATTGTAGATATGGTAGTAGATCGCTGAGATCCACGAGTCGCTGGCGGTCCAGGCGAGGTCGTTCAGGTCGGTGGTGCTTTCGCCTGCGGCCCAGACATTGTCGATGTTGTCGGTGGTGGCCTCCTGGAACATCACCAGCGCACGGGTGTAGTTCTGAAAACGGTCATCGTCCGAAATGGATGACAGGTTCACTATCATCGAGGTATAGATGCCGGAAAGCACCGATTCATAATTGGCAGCCTCGGCATATATGTCCTTGGAGGTGGTGTCCGTATGAGGATACTGCTCCAGGGAACAGCCCGCAAGGGTTAAGGCGGCGAATGTTATGGCTAATATCTTTTTCATAACTGTTATCCTTTAGAATTCAAGACCAAGACTGAGAGAGAAGATGCGCGGACGCGGATAGAACGAGCTGTCGAATCCGTTAGGCACTTCCGGATCCACTCCGGAATACTTGGTTATGGTGAACACGTTCTGAAGCAGAGCCGACACCCTGATGCCGCAGAGGTTCTTCACGCGGCCGAAATTGTAGCTTACGGTGAGGTTGTCCATCTTCAGGAACGAAGCGTTCTCCACATAATAGTCGGAATAGAACTGGCGGGTCTTGAAACCGGTCTCCAGATAGCTGGAATGTAGGTTGCTCAGCTGCGGAGCGCTGTATTTCATAGTCTCGAGCGCGCCGGTGTTCACCGCCATCGCATTATAGACGTAGTTGCCTATGCTGCCGCGGAATGCTGCGGATACCGTGAGGTTCTTCCACGTAAGGGAGGTGTTGAATCCGAGCAGAATGTCGGCCGCAGGAGAATGGTAGCAGTACCTGTCGTCCATAGTGATCACGCCGTCGTTGTTCAGGTCGGCGTAGGCGCCCTCTATAGGCCTGCCTTCGGTGTCATAGAGCTGCTTGTACACGAAGAAGCTGTAAGGAGCCTGTCCCTCGGTCATCACCTGCACGTATTTGCTGTCTATGGTAGGGCCGACAAGGGTCTGGGTGACCTTGCCGTTGTCCACCAGGGTCAGGTTCGTGATCTTCACGTTCTGCCAGGTGAGATTGGCCCCCACGTTCCAGGTGAAATCACGCGTCTGGACAGGGATGAGGTTGATAGTGGCCTCGATGCCGGAACTTTCCATATTGCCGACATTGGTGGTGATGGTCTTCGTGAAGTTCGTACCGCCGGCCGTAGGCACGGTGGCGAGCAGGTCTTCGGTCTTGCGGGTGTAGTAGTCCACGCTTCCCGAGATGCGGTCGTCGAGGAACCCGTAATCGAAGCCGAAGTTCCAGGACTTGGTGGTCTCCCACTTCAGATCGGACACGTAAGCGGAAGGAAGCCAGGTGGTTATGAACGAACCATCCGCACCGATGTACTGGCTGTTGGCCGAACCTTCATAATATACAGGCAGATAATTGTAGTCACCGATGCCGTCCTGCTGTCCGGTCACACCGTAGCTTGCGCGGAGCTTGAGATCGCTCAGCACGCCGCTGTCCGCCAGAAACTCCTCCTGTGCGATGTTCCAGGCCAATGCCACTGAAGGGAACGTACCCCAGCGGGTGGAAGGAGAGAATCGCGAAGTGCCGTCGCGGCGGACCGTAGCGGTAAGAAGGTAGCGCGAATCATAAGAGAGGTTCACGCGTCCGTAGTATGACATAAGGGAGTGGCGGTAGTCGTAAGCCTTGTATGCTCCGTTGAGGCTCTCCCCCGCCGCATTGTAGATGTCGCCAGCCGAGGTGGTGGACTTCCAGTACTGCGAATCGTAACCGGCGGTCACATCGATGCGGAGCTTGTCCACGTCGGTGCTGTAGTTAAGGTATGCGGTGAAAAGGCTGTTGTGTTTGCGGGCAGGACCGTAAGGGGCGTAATAACCCTTCTGGTCGTAGTTCGAAGCCGCAGTCTCCGGAATGGAGGTGTATCCTTCACCCTGCGCATAATCGTATCCGTAGGCCAGGTGAAACTTGAGGTCAGGCAGGAAGTGCATACGATAGTCGAGTTCGGTATTGGCTATCACACGGTAAACCGTACTCTGCGCATCCGTCTGGTTGATAAGTCCGAGCGGGTTCTTCACAGCGTCCGGGTTAGGCACGCCCGCTGTCTCGATCTCGGTATAGCCGCCCAGATAGTCCTGTCCGGAATAGACCGGAAGCGTAGGGTTGAAGGTGGCGGCGTTCCAGATGGCCGTGGTCGGAGCGAAGTGATTCTTGTTGTAAGCGCCCTTCACATTGAATCCGAGCTTGAGGTAATCGTCGAAGAACGAAGGGTTTACGGAGAAATTGGCAGTAGCCCTCTGAGCGTTGTCGCTCTTGAGGATACCGTCCTGGTTATAGTAGCCCACAGATGCGCGGAACGGAACGTTTTCAGCCATGCGGCCGTTAACGCTCACGAGGTTGTCCGTACCGAAGGCAGGAGTGTAGATCTGGCTGTTCCAGTCAGTGCGGTCAGTGCCCAGAAGCGAAGTATAGCTGTCGTCAAGACCGCTCACCACGCCAATGAACTCGTCGGTCGAGAGCATGTCAGCCAGCCTGGTCTTCCACTGGATGGACTGGGTGGAGTTCACATTGACGGTAATCCTGTTGTCCGAGCCCTTCTTCGTGGTGATGATGATCACACCGTTGGATGCCCTGGAACCGTAGATGGCTGTGGACGAGGCGTCCTTGAGCACGGTCATCGACTCGATGTCGGCAGGGTTGATGAGCGACAGGAAGTTCCCGTCGTTGCCGCTGATGCCGCCTATCTCGAGAGGAATGCCGTCCAGCACTATAAGAGGGTCGTTCGAAGCGTTGAGCGAAGCGCCGCCGCGGATACGGATGGTGCTTCCGGAGGTAGGCGAACCGCTCGAAGACATGATCTGCACGCCGGCCACCTTGCCGTTGATAAGCTGTTCAGGTGAGGATACCAGTCCGTTGTTGAAATCCTTGCTGGATACGGCTGACACCGATCCGGTAAGGTCCTTCTTCGTGGTGGTACCGTAACCGATCACCACGGCGTCACCCAGCATCTCGGTGTCGGACTCAAGCCGGACATCTATCCTGGACTGTCCGTTCACTGTGATGACCTGGGTCCTGTAACCCAGATAAGAGAAGGTAAGGGATGCCCCGTCCGTCACCTTGATGGAGTAATTTCCGTCAATGTCAGTTGGCACGCCTGTCGTGGTGCCTGTGATGAACACGGTCATTCCGACCATAGGCTCTCCCGTATCGTCGGTAACTGTACCGCTTACGGTCCGGCCCTGAGAAAATGCAGCGACCGCGCTGACACAAAGGGCTGCCAGCACTGCCGTCAATTTCAGAAACGATTGTTTCATATACGATGTTATTGGTTATTGCTTTCTTCTGCAAAGTTAAAAATAAGCTTTTTCCCCAATTACCACAAATCGGACATAAGGTGTAAGAAATCGGACATCCTTTGATTTCTACCGCGCAAAGCCTATATTTGCAGGGTTCTCCGGCCACCTGCCGGACCGTCATACCACAGATGAAAAGACTGACACGCACCATATTTTCCGCAGCGCTGCTCCTCGCAGGGCTCTTCCTGAATGCCAATGGCGCCGCCCCATCCGGACGGTTCCGTCCGGTAGTGCCCCCTTCCGGGCAGGTCACTTCGGTATTCTCCATAACCCAGGACGAGTCCGGTTACATCTGGATGGGCACGGACCAGGGCCTTTTCCGCTACGACGGGTTCAACTTCATAAACCACCGGTGGAACGGGTCAGACTCCCTTTCGCTGGTGAACAACCTGGTAAACACCCTTGCCTGTTCGCGCGGACTGCTCTACATAGGCACGGACAGCGGCATCAGCATCTACGACCCTGCCACGGACCGCTTCCGCACGGTACCCGGAAGCCCCGGCAAACACGTCAAGTCCCTTCACATCGAAGGTGACTCCGTCTATGCCGCCACCACCACAGGACTCTACCTTTATAATAAAGGCACGCAGGAAAAACTCCTGGACGGCCATTTCACCGTCATACGCCCTGTCGAAGGACTGCTTTGGGCCGGATCATACAGCAGCATCTTTTCCTGCAGTGAAGGCGTCTGGACCAGGCACGACCTCTCCGGCAGCCTTTCCGGCAGAGACCTGCTCGTTCTGGACATCTGCCGGGATGCCCGCGAACCGGAGGCGCTGTGGATAGGCACGGAAGCGGGACTTCTCCACTACGACACCGAGACAGCCACCTGCAGCTGGCACCTTCTCAAAGACACCCCGGTCAAGACCTTCCTCTACTGCGAAGACGACCTCTGGCTCGGAACTGACAGCGGCGCGGCAGTTCTGCAGGACGGGAAGCGCCAGATCATCTTCAGACACGACATAACGGACGTCGCGTCCATACCTGACAACGTGGTATGGGCATTGGCCAGGGACCACCGCGGGAACATCTGGCTCGGGACCGACCACGGGGCCGCCATTACCGACACAGGCCAATCCTACCGTTTCACGGGCCTTAACCGCATCACCGGGCAGACGGACGGACTGGACGTGGGCTTGATGACCTTCGGAAGCGACGGAAACCTCTGGCTCGCAGGCCGCAACGGCCTTATATGCAGCAGTCCGGCACTCGACAGCGGATTCAACCTCAAGGCCGACTCCCCTTCTTCCCACGGCAAACTCTCGCACAACAAGGTCCGCGGCCTGTTCGACGACGGCCGCAGGCTCTGGATAGCCTCAGACGGCGGTCTGGACTGCTTCGACTACGCATCCCGCAAGGTACGGAACTTCCGGGTCACCGAACCGACCGGGCGGTACAGCTCGAACTGGATGTACACCATAGCCGAGGACCGCTTCCACAGGCTATGGCTCGGCACCTACGACGGAGGAGTGTTCATAGTGGACAAGCAGCGCCTGCTCGCCAGTCGGGCAGGAGCCAATGTCACCTGCGATCTGCACCTCAGCCGCGAATCCGCCCCCGCCCTTCGGAGCGACGTCGTGCACCGTGTCCTCATACGGGACGACAAGGCTTATTTAGTCTATGGGAACTCCCTGGACATCATCGACATACCTGACAGCCGGGGCAACTGGCCGCAGTCCGGAGCGCAGAAGATACTTATGCCTTCAGACGACTTCATTCTCACTCTGAAAGAGGACGGGGACGACATCTGGATAGGCACGGACCGCTACCTCTACAGGCTTGACGCGCAGAACCGGCTGGAGCGCATCGAGGGCCTGGAGGACTACATACTCTCTCTTGACGTGTGTGACGGAAAGGTATGGATAGCAGGCAGGAACGTCATAGCATCATACCAGCCCGCCACAGGAGAGCTCATACATTTCCCTACCGACGGACTGCCGCTTATGAGCGTCTGCCACACGGATGATCGCGTACTGTTCGGCACCGTGGACGGCGTGCTGGAGGCTTCCAGAGGAAGTCAGGCTCCTGCGCCGGCATCGGGACACCGGGTAGTCATCACCGAACTGCGCACCGACGACGAGGTCATCTGTGCCGGGCTCGAAGACGGGATAAGCCTTCCTGCCGACCGGAATTCCTTCACGCTGACATTGTCATCCTTCTCCTACGGGAGCCGCGACGACATCATTCTCTACCGTCTCAAGGGATTCGACGACACCTGGCGCAAGCTCGAGCGGGACGAGAACAGGGCCGGATTCATCAACGTGCCTTCGGGCAGTTATGATTTCGAATTCGGTCTTAAGGAAGATGTGGACAAAGGCAAAATTGAAAGCGTCACCGTGGATATCGCGTACCCGTGGTACAGGAGCACACTGGCATATCTGCTTTATGCATTGGCATTCATAATACTCTGTTATGTAGTATTCTACAGCCTTAGCATGCGGCACAGGCTCCGTATGGAGCACGAAGAGAGGCAGCGCGCCATCGCGATGGCGGACAGCAAGACCGAGTTCCTCGCGAACATCGCGCACGAGTTCAAGAGTCCGCTCAGCATCATTCTGAGTTTCATCGGCCAGCTCACCGCGCACGAATCCGACTCTATCAGGACACGCGAACTGCAGTCGGTACAAAAAAACGCTGAGAAGATGAACCTGCTGCTGCACAATATGGCGGAATTCAATTCCGACGGCTCGTCGCCCCTGTACGTCCCTACCCCGGTATCCATCACGGATTTCGCCCGTGACGTATGGAACAGATACTGCCAGGCATTCCTGGACAAGGACATCAATTACCGGTTCGTCTCCGACCGGATAGACTATATGTTCCTGATAGACAAGGTCCAGATGGAATCAGCCCTGCAGAATCTGCTCTCGAACGCACTCAAGTTCACACCGCGCGGGGGAAGCATCCTGATGAGCGTGACCCGTGGGGAAGACACTTCGGATATGCTTTCCGTGGACATCAGGGTGGAAGACACCGGATGCGGCATTCCGGAAGACGAACTGCCTAAAATCTTCAACCGCTACTACTGCGGAGCCTCCTCGAAGGAGCTCAATCCTGGAGGCACCGGGATTGGCCTGGATCTGGTAAAACAGGCCGTGGAGATGCACAGAGGCCATATCGGCGTATCGTCCGTTCCTGGCAAGGGAAGCTGCTTCACGGTGAGCCTGTCCACCATGAAATCAGACAGCCTCTCTGTCAGGGACACCCGTGAGGAGGAGTCCGTGTCGATGTACAGCCTCTCGCAGGTCTGGCAGCATCACCGCAAGCCTAACATCCTGCTGGTGGAAGACAATCCCGACATACGCGACCTGCTGGTGGCTTCGCTTGGCAGGGACTACGTGCTGTTCACTGCGGAGGAAGGCGAAGCGGGGCTGGCTGTTCTCAAGAACGAAAAGATAGACCTTGTGGTCACGGATATAGCTATGCCGGGAATGGACGGACTTGAGATGAGCCGCACCATAAGGAACAGCCTGGACACCGCATTCCTTCCGATCATCATTCTGACCGGCCGGGACGACGCGCAGACACGCATCAGTTCGTACGAATATGCCGACGCATTCATAGCCAAGCCGTTCGATATCAATTACCTTAACGGCATTATTATCAAACTTCTTATCAAGCACGAGCAGTATCTGGACAAAATCCGCCGCCAGAAGGTGACCACCCCGCAGGCGGAAGACGTCGAGTCCCCTGACGAGAATTTCCTGAAAGAGATGATGGCCATCATCTCAGCGCACATCGACGACAGCGAATTCACCGCCGCCGCGCTTCACGAGGAGAGCCACTGGTCAGAAAAGCAGATCTACCGCAAGAT
>CAVBDE010000035.1:0-17029 GCA_963594055.1 Anaerovoracaceae bacterium
CGAACCCCCGACCCTCTGCTTGTAAGGCAGACGCTCTGAACCAACTGAGCTAAGCTCCCGAAGTGGTCCCGCGTTGTTTGGGATTGCAAATGTACGACAAAAATCTGAAAAACAAAATTTATTTTAAGAAAATTTTAAAATTCAATAATTTTTGAAGGCCACATTAAAATCCGCATCGTTCACCTTCTTGTATTCGGAGCAGAACGTGGAGTAGAGTACGAGCGCCTCTTCCACCCGTTTCTGCTTTTTCAGAGCCTTGAGCACGATCTCCAGGGCGAATTCGTCAAGAGGATCTATCCGTCGTGCCATTTCTCCTATTTCATATACGGCTTCATAGTCTTTCTTCCTGAAGCGGTCTTCAAGCTCGTTGTGGAGCAGCGAGACGATGATGTTGTCGGTGTTCTCCTTGAAGTCGTCGAATATGTCGTCGTCCAGGCTCTTGAGGAATTTTCCGCGTGAGATTATGCCCAGGACTTTCTCCCTGTCCATATTCTTGTTCTTCAGTTCATCCATAAGAAGGAAATAGTCGCACCGGCATTCATCGCCGAGCTCAAGGTAGTATCTGGAATCACGGTAGGCGACTGTAGCGCCCTCAAGGTGGCTCAGTGACCTGCGGAGGTTGTTGATGGCCACGCCCCGTGAGTTCTTCACCTTTTCCTCTTCTTTGTCCGGCCAGAGTATGCTGCTGAGTCTTTTCGTCGATATTCCGTTGTCGCCGCGCTTGATCAGAAGGCAGAGAATCAGACTCTGCTGTGAGGTGAAAAGATGGGTGATGTCCTTTCCGTCGTGTCCGGTTACGGTGAGATCGCCGAAGACATTTATGCTGTCCGGCCCACTCTCCGCACAGAAGATTTTCCTGCCGGATCTGCTTTCATCTTCTGACCTTTTTCTCCTGCGGTTTTTCCTTATCGCCAATACTGTGCCTGTGCAGACCGCTGCGAGCAGTATGACAATGATACCGTACAGCCAGCCATATCTGGTGGCCATTACCTTCAGGTGCTTTTCCCTGTCCGACAGGTCCGTTCTGTCCGTCACGGGAGGATAGGAGAGCGAGTATATCTTGAGAGTGGACTTGATGTCGTCCTCGAATTCCTGCACGGTGGCGAAAAATTGGCTCAGTTCCTTGTCCAGATAGATATTGGCATTTGTCCTCATTTTGTCGGAGATGATGGGGATGCTGGTACAGAGCTTTTCCGCGGTGCCGTTGGCAATGGACATCCGGTAGAGGTAAAGTTCTGATTTACTGATGTATTCAGGGTAGCACAGGCTGTAGAGGCTGTCATCGTCCACGATCAGATTGCGCACAGGCACCTTGTCGCTTTCCGGACGCTCGAGGTTCCACAGCTGGCGGCATTCTCCGGTCTGCGGGTCCAGACGGTAGAGGTCATAGAAATAGCGCCTTCCCACGACCTGCTCTCCGCATTCGTTGCCCATACCTCCGTAGATATATACGGCTTGCCCGTCAGTGCCGCTGGACGTGAAGTATCGCGGGTAGATGTGCTCGCCTTCAATGTCGCGCCATATTTCATTCCACTTCCCGGCGTCGGGGTCGAATTCAAAGAAGTCGCCATTGTACAGCATATTCCCGAACCCTCCGAAAACGACATATTTTCCTGTCGCGGGATTGATGAATCCGCAGTGGTGATGCATTGGCATATAGAGCTGTTCCCGGCTCAGAACGGTCCATTTCCTGCTGTCAAGATCAAGGCTGGCCACGGACGGGCTGTTACGGGTCACTTCGTCGTTATACAGCTCATAACATATCAGGTGATTCCCGTCCGGAGTGATGAAATTATTTCCCAGCTTCATCTGTACGGGGCAGGGCGTATCGAACCGGTAACTTTCCTCCTGTCCGCTCATAAGGTTGAACACGGCCATCTCGCGGTCCGTGAAATAGTAGAATTCCTTGCGCGACGGATTATAGCAGGCACCGGCTATGTCGTCATAGCTGAAGGCCCCGCATTCTTTCCATTTCATGGAGTTGTTAATCAGCCACTCCGGATTTTCGACGCTGCCCTCTATGCACCAGGACGAGTCGCACACTGCATTCCCTCCCGTGTTGTTCAGCGGAAAGCTGAACCGTTTTTCGGAATTGCCTATCGTCAGATTTCTGATGGCAAATGACGGAACATCTATTATATGGTCACTGCGTCCGAATATGACGGAGGTGCACACCTTGTCTGGAAGCCCGTGAAAATAGGCGTTGAACTTTGCCCCGGCGATGTCCAGTTTTACAGAATCCCGAAGCAGGTCGAATTCTATCCTTACCTTATGCCAATGCAGCGGTTTCAGGACATCGTGGGCAATGTTGGCCTTGATCAGGCTTTGCCGGCCTTCCTCGTTGAGCCTGACCACTATGCTGTCTTCTCTGCTGTCGTAGGAGAGGTTCCAGATCCGGCGACTATTGCTTTCGTCCTTCAGTCTGAAGAGGTAGCCGAATTCTGAGAGAGGCTGGGTGTAGAGCTCGAAATCTATGGTCAGGCCACCCCCGAAGGTTTGCGGAGTGTCTCCGAACACATTGAAAGACGTTCGTTTGTCTATTCTGCAGTCCATTCCGTGAAAGCCCAGGCCCTGTGCCGCGGAGCTCACGGAGCAGACTGCGCTGAGAAGCAGCAGCGCCGCAGTCGAAAGTGTCCTTTTAATCGCCATTTAATTTTTAAACTTTTTGTAAATATAGAAAAATATTGAAATGTGCGCTGCGATTAGTTAAATTATTTTTGGAGATAATCCTTCATTAACCTTATATTTAAGCATTGCCTTTTAGTTTTGCCGTCACTAATAATCAAAAATCTTTTATTATGAAGATCACTAAAATTTTATCTATTTCGATGCTGTCAGCAGCATTCCTGGCCGGAACTCTTCTGACGGGCTCCTGCAAGAAAGAGAGTGTACCGGACACCGTTAAAACGGGAACCGTTTCGGGTGTCGTTACCAATAATCTTGCGAAACCTATCATAGATGTTACTGTTACAGTCAAGGGAACTGAACTTTCTGCTGTCACTTCCGTTGACGGTACCTATACTATCGAGAATGTGCCGCAGACCAAGCAGACAATCATTTTCGAGAAGGCAGGTTATGCCACGGCTTCTTCTTCTCTGACAGAGGCTTCGTTCAAGGACGACAAGGCCACGGTGGATGTGGTCATGGAGGTTGCCTGTGCCAAGATTACCGGTAAATGTCTCGATGCCAAGAACGGCAATGCAGGCATGCAGGGCGTGAACGTCAGCCTTAACAGCGGTGCGAAGACCACCACTACGGACGCTGAGGGCGTGTATGTTTTTGAGGATCTTACCATAGATGACTATACGCTTCTTTTCACCGCTGAGGGATGCGTGGATGTTACCAAGACCGTAAGCCGGGATCAGTTCACAGGTGATTTCGTCGTTACTCTCGAGGACGTACGCATGGGTGCAAAGGAGATTCTTCGCGGACAGACCGCAGATGACCTTGCAAAACTCGACGTATGGCATTACAATGAGTATCGCGGAGGCAAGAATGGAGACGATTATCCTCATTTCGACTGGTCAACTGACTTCATGGGCACACTGACCGGTTTCTATGGCTGGTGGGAAGAGCAGAATGAAGGAACTACCATCCAGATCCGCAACCGCGAGGAAGATGGTGACTGGACCAATCCTGCAGACCACGAGATGTTCGATTCATATCTTGCCGGTCGCAAGCTTATCACCGCAGACAACTGCAAGATGTACATCAAGATGCGCACTCACGCTTCTTCCGAGGATGCGCCTTGCCACTGGGGTGTCATGGTAGTTGATCTCAGCGCAGCAGAGCCTGAGGCTGAGCTTGTCGGAGAGCAGATTACTTCATGGAACGAGAGCTACACCAACCCCGACCACGAATTCGACCTTTCAAAGTGGATTGGCAAGGAGGTGGTTATCGCCATCGGAACTTACCGCTGGGAGACCGGCGACTACTGGAAACAGCTCGTTCTTCGCCGCATCGATTTCGCCAGCGAGGCTCCTTCTGAATGGGGTTATCTCCCCGGGGACACAGTAGAGGGACTTGACAACTACAAGATGACCATGCAGATGGTACGCTCTACCATGCCTGTAACGGAATTCAATGAATTCACCGGTCTTCCACAGGACGGCTGGACAGATGAGGACGGCCCTGGAAAATATCGTGACGCTTATGCTACATACAGAGGTGTAGGACACTTTGCAGCATTCTGGTCCTGCATGCCTATCGAGAAGGACAATGAGCCTCAGGCTTCCGAAGGTTTCGTAATGAAGACCCGCGGCGGCGGCACCAGAGTCAGCACCACACAGCCTGAGTCATATTTCTATGCAAAGTTCGCCATAGAGGCAGGTCACAACATCCTGAATCTCCAGGCACGTAACTTCAGTTCGGAGAATCCGACCTATTTCAAGGTTACAGCCATCACTGAGGACGGCACTGTCAAACATCTCACTCCTGATACCGAGGTCGGTGAGGCAGCCGATAACGGATGCTGGAAATTCTGCCACGAAGGCGGAAGTGCGGATGATCCTGACTCTTACGCTACATTCGGATACGATCTTTCCGAATTCAACGGACAGAACGTCGTGATAGCTCTTGCAGTATTCAAGGGTGCCGAGAACGATGATGAGAACAAACTCTGTATCTACGGTATTTCCATTAAATAGTTGATCCATACAGGACGGCCTGGGACATTCCGGTCTCAGGCTGTCTTTTATTAAAGCTGTCATGTTAAAGCAAATTCTGTATTCCTCATTTCTCGCCGTATTGATATGCGGCTGTGTTTCCTGCACGGGTTCCAATTCTTCCGAAACCACGGAGCCCGTCGACAAGGACGGCAGGGGAGAAAAAGTGGAACTGGCCCGTCAGAATCTGTTGAGGTCAATGGCTATCGTGTCGTCTGCGTGGGAAAATTATTTTTCCGGGTCAGGTGAGGCGATGTCCCGCTATTACAATCCTTATTCTGAGGCCAAATCCTCCGAAAAGGGCAGCGTCTGGATGTACACGAGTGCCATAGAGGCGGTAAATGCTATACTTCACGGTCTTGTTGCGCTCAAGGATGCAGGGTATGACAGTTTTTACAACAATTACTTTTCGACCTACAGCGATATGCTCTCGGAACTTTTCCGTAATCTGGAGTGGTACGAGGGTACATATACTCTGGTGTCCTATACCCAGACCAGGGAATGGACCGTCTATGGAGTAAACCGGGCTTCTTCTCCCGGGAAGGCGTCAGTGGAAGGCCGTGACAATGTATATGACGATCAGCAGTGGCTCATCAGGGAACTGATTGAAGCATATAAGCTTACAGGAGAAAACAAGTATCTCGAGAAGGCTGAGTATCTCGCCTCTTATGTGATAGACGGATGGGATACCACGCTTGACGCTGACGGGGTTGAACACGGCGGAATAGTCTGGGGGCCGGGATACTATACCAAGCATTCGTGCAGCAACGGACCTTTCATCAGCCCTCTTGTGTGGCTGGCCGAGATATATAAAGATTCTTCGGATGAGATTGCCTATAGATATATAGGAGCGGACAAGAAGCGTCTGACCCGTCAGATGAACAAAAGCGAGTATTACCTGATGTATGCCGAAAAGGTCTATGCCTTTCAGCGCACCCATCTTTACAGACGCTCCGACGGCGTTTACTGGGACATGCTTGGCGCCAAAGGCTATAACGGGGACAACATAGCTTACGAAACCGTGGACGGGGTAAAATATCGTGGACACAACACTGAGGAATCGGCCACGGGAGAGGCGTATTCCTATAATTCCGGAACCATGCTCTCGGGAGCGGCCGATCTTTACAGGGTTACGGGAGACAAACAGTATCTGGACGACATGACCTCGCTGTCAACTTCCGCATTTCTTTATTTTGCGCAGAAATCCACCTCCAGAGAAGGATACTATGAATATGACGTGACCGGATTCAACAACTGGTTCAACGGCGTGCTGCTTCGCGGATGGGTGGATGTATCTGCACACTATGCCAATGTGGCCGTGAATATCGGCACATTTCAGAACAACCTGGATTATGCATGGAAAAACTATCTTAAGGAAGACATGCTTCCTGCAAATCTGCTCTATGGCTGGAATGTGAATTATTCGAAAAACAACATAGAAGCCATGTTCACCTTTGCCTATGCCGCCGAGTATGCGGTTCTGGCAAAGTGGAATCTGTCGCAGATCAACTGACTGCGGCTTTGACAAACGATTGAATTTATCCGAATACAAGATATGAAAAGAACATTATTGCTGACAACCTTTATGCTGCTCTCTGCTCTGGGTCTGTATGCTCAGAATATCAGGGTGAGCGGAGTGGTCATAGACAGTTCCTCTGAACCGGTCTATGGGGCAAGTGTGCTTGTCAAAGGTACAAATACCGGAGTGCTTACCGATGTGGAAGGAAAGTATGAGATAAGCGTTCCGTCAGATGCTACCCTTGAATTTTCCATTCTGGGAATGGTCACTAAGGTGGAGCCCGTACACGGCAGAAGCATCATCAATGTCGTCATGACCGAGGACAATACCTGGCTGGAGACGGTGGTGGTCGTAGGTTACGGTACGCAGAAGCGCGGCTCTGTAACCGGAGCTGTAGCCGGACTCGACGGAGACAATCTGGTCAGGACCAAGAATGAAAACCCGCAGAACATGCTTACCGGACGTATCCCCGGCGTGCGTGTATGGCAGAAGTCGGCGGAGCCTGGAACCTACAACAACAGTCTCGATATCCGCGGACTGGGTGAACCTCTGGTCGTAATCGACGGCGTACCCCGTTCCACGGATGATTTCCAGAGACTTAATGCCAATGACATAGAGAACATTTCCGTTCTAAAGGACGCTTCTGCGGCCATATACGGCGTGCGCGGCGGCAACGGCGTCATACTGGTTACCACCAAGAAGGGAAGCGAAGGAAAGGCGTCAGTCCAGTATAACGGTTCGTTTACGTTCCAGATGCCGTCCACGATGCCTAGACTTGCGGACGCCATAGGAGCGATGACGCTTTACAATGAGATGGCGCTGAACAAGTCCGACGGAAGCGGCGCGGTGACTTTCACCGACGAATATATGGAGCAGTACCGTAACGGCACCAAGACTGCTGCAGACTGGAACTCGCTGGTCTTCGCGGATGTGGCTCCTCAGACTCAGCACGATGTCAGCATCTCCGGCGGTACGGAAAAGTACCAGTACTATGTAAGTATGGGATATATTTATCAGGAAGGCTTTTTCCGTTCGGGAGATCTCAACTACTCCAAATACAATCTGCGCTCGAATATAGACGCTGAAATAGCGCGCGGACTGAAATTCAACATGAACATAAGCGGCGTGCTGGACAACCGCAGCACTCCTGATTCGGATGCGGTGACTCTTATCCGCAACCTTTGGAAGCAGGGCGTGCTTTTCCCTGCATATGCCAACGAGGAGCAGACGATGCTCAACTATGAAGGACTTGACCTTATGCAGAATACCGTAGCCATGATGACCCGTTCGATCTCCGGATACAAGGACTATCGCGAGAAGCAGTTCCAGTCATCGGCTTCGCTCGAATACGATTTCGGTACGCTTACAGACGTGCTCAAGGGACTGTCTCTCAAGGGAATGGCTAGCTACGATTTCCGTTATGACGACAATGAATTCTTCCGCAAGTCATATAATCTGTACGCGAAGGATGAACTTACCGGTGAATATGTGGCTAAGGAATTCTCCGATCATTCCGACAGGCTTACGCGTGAGAACTATACGAAAAGCCAGATGCTGGGCCAGGTGATACTCAACTATAACCGCACATTCGCCGAAAAGCACGATGTGGGAGCCACCTTCGGTTATGAGGCCCAGAGGCGCAAGGGGGACAACTATTATCTCATAGGAGATCTGGCGTTCAGTTCCCCTTATCTTACCGCCCTCAAGGACAAGACCCAGTCCACCTATGTGGACCTCAACAGCGATATCGGTTCTTTCTACGACATCGCATATCAGGCCATAATCGGACGTGCCAATTATGCGTTCGACAACCGTTATCTTCTGGAGGCTCAGTTCCGTTACGACGGTTCGTCCAAATTCGCTCCCGGACACCAGTGGGGATTCTTCCCGTCAGCGTCCGTAGGCTGGAGAATCTCCGAGGAACCTTTCTTCAAGAACTGCAGTTTCTTTTCATTCATCAATCAGTTCAAGATCCGCGCGAGCTACGGTTCGCTCGGTGATGACAATGACCTCAACTATGAATGGCTCTCGGGTTATATCTATCCAGCTACCGGCAACGACGGTGACAAGGGATACTATTCGGGTTATGCCCCTGCATATCTTATTGATGGAGAGATGGTTTATGGTGTGGATACATCCACGCTTCCGAACACGAACATAACCTGGCTCACATCCAGGACATTCAACGTAGGCGTTGATTTCGAAGCATGGAACGGTCTGCTTGGCATAACGTTCGATTACTTCGAGCGCAGCCGTGAAGGCGTATTCGGGCAGAACACCTCGTCCCTCCCTACTGTAGTGGGAGCGGATGCTCCTGTGGAGAACCTCAACAGCGACCGCAACCTGGGACTGGAACTGCAGATATCCCACAGGAACAAGGTGGGTGATTTCAACTACGGACTTACCGGCATTGTCACCATAACCCGCCGTCAGAACCTCAAGGCCTATGGCCAGGGTCCTTATGGAAACTCTTATGACCGCTGGCGCAACGACAATCTTACGAACCGTTATCAGGGCGTACAGTTCGGTTATGAATCGGCAGGCCGTTATGAATCGTGGGAAGACATCTGGACTTATGACACATACAAGGAGGGGGATACTCTTCCGGGTGACTACAAGTATCTGGACTGGAACGGTGACGGAGAGATCAGCTCTCTGGACGAGCATCCTTACGCCTTTGACCAGACGCCGTGGATGAACTACTCCCTTTCTTTCAACTGTGACTGGAAAGGATTGGACTTCAGCATGCTGCTGCAGGGTTCGGCGCTTGGTTCATATATGTATGACGAGCCGTTGTACTCCATCTGGGGATCAAACGGCGGCGGCGCCCTGGAACAGTTCCTTGACAGATGGCATCCGGTAGGGGATTATACCGATCCTTACGACCAGACTCTGGAGTGGACATCGGGCCACTATGCCTTCACCGGCCACAGCCCTGAGAAGAATTCTTCATTCAACCGCGTCAGTACGACATACCTTCGTCTCAAGAGCATAGAACTGGGTTATACACTTCCGAAGAATCCGAAGTCGCAGTTTGGGCTCAGGGTGTTCGTGAACGCATATAACCTTCTGACTCTTACAGGAGTGAAATACGTGGACCCTGAACATCCTGACACCGATTACGGACGCATGTATCCGCTCAACAAGACAGTGTCGCTTGGCATGAACCTGACATTCTAAAATGCAAATCATTATGAAAAAGATACTGACAGTAATCCTTACGGTTCTTACGCTGGGGGCTTGCAATATGGATCTGACCCCCAAGAACATCGTGACCGACGATGACCTCATGGGCTCGACGAAGGGCATGTCCATATATATGGCGCGCCTGTACAGTTATATGCCTTTTGAGGATTTCAAATATATGGCTGCCTGGGGCTTCACCTTCAACGGTTGGCTCGGAACTCTCGGAATAGACGGATGCGGCGAGGCGATGAACCGCGACGATGTGTTCCGCACATTCAGAAGCGAGGAGACTCCTTTCTGGGATCAGGCGTTCACGCTTCTGCACGATGCCAATCACCTCATAGAGACCCTTCCGGACTATAAGTCCAATTTTGCGGAGGCTGAATACGACTACTTCATGGGTCAGGGCTTTTTCGTCAGGGCTTATACCTTCTATCAGATGGCCAGACGTTTCGGCGGCGTTCCGCTGGTGACACATACCATCGCTTATCCCAACGATTCGGACAAACTGGAGGTTCCCCGCGCTTCAGAGGAGGAGACCTGGGACCAGATATGCGAGGATTTCGACACTGCGATCTCGCTGCTGCCGGCAACGACTCTTCTGTCTGGACTTCCGGACAAGTATGCGGCACTCGCATACAAGGCTGAGGCCATGCTTTATGCAGGTTCGGTGGCCAAATACAATGAAACTGTGAGCGGAAGACTTACCGGGCTCGGCCCCAAGACGGGCGTGCGCGTGATCGGATTCGACAGCGCCACGGCGGCAGAGGCCAGCGTCCGTTATTTTTCTGAATCATACAAGGCCGCCAGGGAGGTAATGAACTCCGGCAAATATTCTCTTTACAAGAAGCAGTGGGTCGCAGGGAACAGCGAGGCGATGTATCAGAATATGGTGGACATGTTCAGCGACCTGACAAGTCCAGAAAACATCTTCGTGAAGGAATACCTGTATCCGTCCCTCACCCACGGACTGGATGCTTACAGCTCGCCGTTCATATTCAGGGATCCGCTCTGCTCGGGAAGCTGCCCTTCACTTGACTTCGTGGAACTTTTTGACGGCTTCGACCGCTATGCAGACGGAACGATACGCGTAACCGACGGTGTGGACAACACTTCCGGACACTATCTGATGTTCGATACGACCATGGATTTCTTCAAGAACGCCGAGCCGCGTCTGAGGGCCTATGTCATCCTGCCGGGAGATGTTTTCCGCAATCAGGAGATAGAGATCCGTGCAGGTGTGTATACGGGCTCGACTCCGGTATCTCCGCTCTGGAGCGACTATTCCTACAGCCGGGCCACCCAGAATTATTATCAGACTCTTCCGCAGTACACTTCTACGCCCAAGACCCTGTATCTCAGCCCGCGCGCCCAGTCCGGACAGGAGATAGTGGAGCTCGAGGACGGCACGCAGATGACCGCCGCCGGGGCCAACGGACCTTTCTATGATGTGAAGGACAACGAGGCCAATCTGTCAGGCTTCTACCTTCGCAAATACCTTAATCCTGATGCCAACTACGTCCGCGGTGAAGGCAAATCCGCACAGCCGTTCATCCTTATGCGCTATGCCGACGTGCTTCTCGCTGCAGCCGAGGCCGGCGTGGAACTTTCCATCGCTGGAGCGTCTTCCCCTGTAGAGGGTGACAATATGCTTGCGGTGGCCACCCAGGCTATCAACGATATCCGCGAACGTGCCGGAGCCGATCTTCTGACGGGTACTCTCACTGCCGATGACGACAGCCGCGACCAGGTACGCCGTGAGCGCAGAAAGGAATTGGCATTCGAGCACAAGTCCAAGTGGGACATCCGCCGCTGGAGAGTGCAGCACGATGAAGGTAGAGACGGTTTCTGGGGAGAGAAACGCGAGGCGAGCCGCTTCGGCAACGGAGCCAGCTACCGTCTTCACGGACTCTATCCGTTCTACAGTACCCAGGACAAGAAGTATTTCTTCGATGCCAATTTCCAGATGGCCCGCGAGATGGAACTTCAGTACACGTCTCTGGATTATTATTTCGAGATTCCTTCTTCGGAAGTCTCAAAGAGCGCATACATAGATCAGCAGCCAAACAGATAATCATCAGTAAATTATGAATACCAAAACAATATACGCGGCGTTGGCGGGAGTACTGCTTGTCAATTCCTGCACGCTGTTCCAGATGGACAATTACGATGCTCCGGCCGAGACTCTTTACGGCGCGGTGACGGACGTGAAGACAGGCGATCCTGTCCTTACAGATCAGGGCTCGGAGGGAATTCGCGTGAGACTTATCGAGACCAGCTGGGAAGGGAATGTCACTCCGCAGGATTTCTACTGCAAACCTGACGGCACTTTCCAGAACACCAAACTTTTTGAGGCCGATTACAATATCCGCGTGGATGGACCTTTCGTTCCCATCGTTCTCGAAGACGAGAGCGGTACCGTTCTCAAGGACGGCAGCGTGAATACCCATTTGAAGGGCAAGAAGGAAGTGAATTTCGAAGTTCAGCCTTTCCTTAAGGTTGAGATCGTGGGTTCGCCGACCGTAAGTGCCGGAAAAATAACCGCCAATGTGAAGGTAACCAGGGCCACTACCCGCGAAGAACTTGCGACCGCCCTCGAAGATACCGGTACATGGAAAGATTCCAATGCCAACATTACCGACATTCAGCTTTTCGTGAGCCGTTCATCATCGGTGGGGTACCGTGCCAGGGATACACGCTGGTCAAATGAGATAAAATATACCGGCGCGGCATTTGAATCGTTGATCGGCACAAACGTAAGCATCAAATCCAACGGAACCATTCCGTCAGGGCAGAAGGTGTTTATCCGTGCGGCTGCCAGAATCAACTATGACACTCCGGCAGGAAGCGGCACCAAGCGCTGGAATTATTCCGAGTCAGTGGAAATAGACATCCCTTAATCGAGCACACGGATGAAATCTGAATTTGCAATCATAATTGCTTTACTTCTTTCTTCTGCGGCGACAGACTGCAGAGCCGGCAACAAAGAATCCTGCACATCGCCCGTCGAGTATGTAAATACTCTGGTCGGGACCCAGTCCAAAAGGGAATTTTCCACCGGAAACACCTACCCGGCAGTGGCTATGCCCTGGGGGATGAACTTCTGGACCCCTATGACAGGAGTGATGGGGGACGGATGGACCTATTCCTACACGGCGGACAAAATCCGCGGATTCAAGCAGACACATCAGCCAAGCCCGTGGATGAACGACTATGGCCAGTTCGCCATAATGCCCGTGAATTCACGCACTGAATTTGATCAGGACAGCCGGGCAAGCTGGTTTTCGCACAAGGCCGAGACGGCCACGCCGTATTATTACAGCGTATATCTTGCCGATCACGACATAGTGACGGAGATGACGGTTACGCAAAGGGCTTCGGCTTTCCGCATAACTTTCCCCGAAAGCGGGCAGGCAGGTATCGTGGTGGATGCCTTTGACGGGCATTCCTTCGTGAAGGTCCTGGAAAGTGAAAACAGAATCGTGGGTTATACCACGAAGAATACCGGTGGCGTGCCGGACAATTTCCGCAACTGGTTCGTGATAGTGTCGGACACTCCGTTTGACTATGTCAGGACAGTTTCCGACGGAGATTCCATTTCGAAGGCCGCATCGTCGGAATCTTCACACTCCATGGCCATTGTGGGATTCAATACCTCCCGCGGCCAGAAGGTCAATCTAAAGGTCGCATCGTCCTTTATCAGTGCGGAGCAGGCCGAGATAAACCTGAAGGAGCTTGGCGACGGGGATTTTGACCGCATAAAGGCGGAAGGGAAGGCTCGCTGGAACGAGGTTCTGGGACGCATTGATGTGGAAGATGATGATATTGACCGTCTGCGCACATTCTATTCGTGCCTGTACCGTTCGCTTCTTTTCCCGCGTGATTTCACGGAGATCGACGCTCAGGGTCAGAGAGTGCACTACAGCCCGTACAACGGACAGATCTGCAAGGGATACATGTTTACCGATACCGGGTTCTGGGATACGTTCCGTTGCCTTATGCCGCTGCTTAATCTCGTCTATCCCGACGAGAGCGTGAAGATGCAGGAAGGTCTTGTAAATGCCTGGCTTGAAAGTGGGTTCCTCCCTGAATGGTCAAGCCCCGGACACCGTCCATGCATGGTGGGGAACAATTCCGCTTCGGTCGTGGCTGATGCCTGGATAAAGGGGCTGCGCGGATATGACATAGAGCAGCTTTGGCAGGCGCTTCTGCACGATGCCAATTCTGTGCACGAACCTACACTTACATCGGGGCGCCGCGGATGGGAGGAATACAACCGTCTCGGCTATGTACCTTGCGATATGGGTATCAACGAGAGTGCCGCCAGAACTTTGGAATATGCTTATGACGACTGGTGCATCTGGACGCTCGGAAAGGCGCTTGGCAAGGGTGAGGATGAGATTGGCATATACAGGCAGAGGGCTTTGAATTACCGTAATCTTTATCTCAGCGAAGTTTCGCTTATGTGTGGGCGCAAGGCGGACGGAGAATTCAATCTCCCTCTCAACCCGTACAAGTGGGGCGGTGATTTTACGGAAGGCAATGCTCTGCAGTACACCTGGTCCGTTTTCCACGATCCGGCCGGACTTATAGCCCTTATGGGCGGTGCAAAGGCTTTCTGCGATAATATGGACGCAATCTTCGAGATGCCGCCGATCTTCGATGACAGCTACTACGGCGGTACCATACACGAGATCCGCGAGATGCAGGTGATGAATATGGGAAACTATGCGCACGGCAACCAGCCAATTCAGCATATGCTTTATCTTTATGACTGGGCGGGCCAGCCGTGGAAGGCGCAGAGCCGTATTCGTGAGGTGATGGACAAGTTCTATACTGCCGCGTCGGACGGGTATTGCGGCGATGAAGACAATGGGCAGACTTCAGCCTGGTATGTCTTCTCGGCACTCGGCTTTTATCCCGTATGCCCTGGAACTGACCAGTACGCCATAGGAACGCCGCTTTTCGACAGGGTGACGGTGTCGCTTCCTTCGGGGAAGAAGATAATCATCGGCGCGGAGAACAACAGCCGTTCGAACTTCTATGTCAAGTCACTGAAAGTCAATAAGAAAAATTATACGAAAACCTATTTCACCCACGAGGATCTCATCGCGGGGGCGAAGATAGATTTCGTGATGTCTGCGGAGCCTGACACCACACGCTCCACCGCAGTGTCGGACAGACCGTATTCGCTGTCGGACCGGAAATAAAGTCGATAGTATGAAAAGAGCATTGATTATAACCATATTGGCATTCGCATCCTGGACGGGTGCACGGGCTCAGACATCCTTCGTCTCGAAGAGGCCCGCTCCGCAGGACAGGCTTTTCACTTCGCAGACCGTGGAGGATGTCATAGCGGATGTCACCTCGCAGCTGACCAACCCGAAACTCGCGTGGATGTTCGGCAACTGTTTTCCCAACACGCTTGACACCACGGTGCATTTCCGCAAGGACAGCGACGGTGCGCCTGACACGTTCGTCTATACCGGAGACATTCACGCCATGTGGATGCGCGATTCCGGTGCGCAGGTATGGCCGTATGTGCCGTACGCCGCGAGCGACGGGCATCTTCGCGAGATGATAGCCGGCGTAATCAACCGTCAGTTCTATTCCATCACCCTGGATCCTTATGCCAATGCCTTCAATGACGGCCCTACCGGTGGCGAGTGGATGTCCGACGGAACGGATATGGACCCCAATGACCACGAGCGCAAGTGGGAAATCGATTCTCACTGTTATCCGATACGCCTTGCCTATGAGTACTGGAAGGTGACCGGCGACACGTCCGTGTTCGGGGACAAATGGATAGCCGGGATGAAGGCCATTCTCCAGACCCTTCGCGAGCAGCAGAGAAAAGACGGCCGGGGAAGTTATGTGTTCACACGCGTGACGGACCGTCAGCTGGACACCAAATGCTGCAACGGTCTGGGCAATCCGGTAAAGCCTTGCGGGCTTATCGCTTCCGCCTTCCGTCCGTCCGACGACGCCACCACCTTTGAGTTTCTCGTCCCGTCCAATTTCTTCGCGGTCAGTTCGCTTCGCAAGGCCGCTGAGATACTGCAGACAGTAAACAATGATGCGGAATTGGCCCGCGAGTGCAGTGCTCTGGCAGATGAAGTGGAAGCGGCCATAAGGAAGCATGCTGTGGTTTATCATCCGCAGTTCGGGGACATCTACGCTTTCGAGGTGGACGGCTTCGGGAATTATTATCTTATGGACGATGCCAATGTCCCGAGTCTTCTGGCCCTCGCCTACCTGGGCGATGTGCCCGTGGATGATCCAGTATATCAGAACACGAGGCGTTTCGTGCTCAGCGAATACAACCCGTATTTCTTCAGGGGCACGGCCGGAGAGGGTATAGGAGGTCCGCACGTGGGTTATGACATGATCTGGCCAATGAGTATAATGATGCGCGCATTCACGTCGCGCGACGATGCGGAGATACAGAACTGCATCGTAACTCTTATGAACACCGATGCCGGGACGGGCTTTATGCACGAATCCTTCCACAAGAACGATCCGTCCAATTTCACCAGAGCCTGGTTCGCCTGGCAGAATACGCTTTTCGGAGAACTTATATTGAAGATTATCTCTGAAGGCAAAGCCGGTCTGCTGAATTCCATTTCGCTTGACGAAAACGGGAAGGCGGTCGTCGGAGCGGCACCCTCCGTTCCCGCAGATCCGAAGCAGGCGGCCAGGGAGCACTGCACGAAGATCTCTTTCAAGGACCAGGGTCTTGAACGAACGGCCTGGCTTTATGCTCCGCAGGTGGAGGCGGGAAAGAATCTGCCTCTCGTGGTGGTTCTTCACGGCTATGGCGGTGAGGCTCTCGGCGACGGACTTGAATTTATGAAAATCGCTGACCGTGAGGGTTTTGCTGTATGCTGGCCTCAGGGGGCGAAGGATGGGACCGGACATACCTGCTGGAATGTCGGATATCCGTTCCAGTCCGATTACAGGACCGATGATGCGGCATTTCTGAAGCGCCTGGTCAAAAAGCTTCAGAAAGAATACGGTATAAGCGAGGACAATGTTTTTCTTACGGGAATGTCCAACGGGGGAGAGATGTGCTACAAGATGGCCGCTGAACATCCAGAGACCTTCTCGGCGATAGCCTCCATCGCGGGACTTACCCTCACTTCGATGAGCGCCTCCTACCGCAGGCCGATTCCTTTTATGGAAGTGCACGGCACAGACGACGCGGTGTCGAACTGGGGAGGCGATCCTCACAACGAGGGCGGCTGGGGAGCGTATTACAGCGTGCCTGCTGCGGTCGGGCACATCGTCTCTGCCAACAAGTGCGTCTCCGAGAACGTGACCGAGGTCCCGTCAGAGCGCAGGCAGGTCTTCCTGCATACTTATTCGGACGGCCTTCCCGCCTGGAAAGGCGGCCCTTCAGCCGACGTCCTTCTTTACGAGGTCCGCGGAGGTGACCACAGCTGGTCAGAATTCTATATCCCCACCTGCCGCCTGGTCTGGAACTTCTTCGCCGGGTATTTGAGGTAACAAGTCCGGGGCTTGCGTACATAAAGCGAAATCAGGCTCATCTGCAATTTTCTGAAAAGTTTTTGCTCGAAAACCGACGGATTTCGCGCCGCGTCAGCGCTTGCGGTACTCCGACGGGGTCATTCCGGTATTGGCCTTGAAAAAGCGGTAGAAG
>CAVBDE010000036.1:0-15951 GCA_963594055.1 Anaerovoracaceae bacterium
AGATCAAGTTCTATTTCGGGGCCAAGGGTGCCGATGCCGACGCCAAGATAGAGAAGCTTAAAGGGCAGTTCGCCTGCTAGTCAGATACTGCTCACACCATTCTTTCAGTGCGCATTCTCCGCAGCGGGGAGTGCGCGCTGTGCATGTATACCGGCCGTGAAGTATGAGCCAGTGGTGCGCAACCGGCCTCAGTTCCTCCCGTATATGCCTTTCCAGATCCCTTTCCACCGCTTCGGGGGTTTTTCCGCGGCTCAGGCCAATTCTGCGGGAGACACGGAACACGTGCGTGTCCACTGCGATGACTGGCTTGTCGTAGATGATGGATGCGACCACGTTGGCAGTCTTGCGTCCGACCCCGGCCAGGCTCATGAGGTCGTCTATGTCCGAAGGGATCTGCCCGTGGAAGCGCTCGGTCACGCCGCGGGCCATCTGCACGAGGTGTTCAGCCTTGGCATTCGGATAGGAGATGGAGCGTATTATGCCGCGCACATCGTCCACGTCGGCAGCGGCCAGGCTTTCGACCGTGGGGTATTTCCCGAAGAGGTGAGGAACGACCAGGTTCACGCGCCTGTCAGTGCACTGGGCGGACAGAAGTACTGCGCAGATGAGCTGGTAGGGGTTTTCGAAGTGAAGTTCGCTTTCCGCCGCCGGCATGTTTTTCTGAAAGTGCTCCAGAATATGGAAGTATCTATCTTTCAGTGTCATCGGCAGGTGCGTGGGAAAGGGCGCAGGTTTCGTCCCGGCAGACATAGACCTGGCCCGGATGTCTTTCGACGAGTCCTCTGTCGTGGGTGATCATCACTATGGCGGTGTTCTGCGTGTGGTTCAGCGACTCGAAAAGCTGCATTATGCCTTCGGCCGTGTCGTAGTCGAGATTGCCCGTGGGCTCGTCTGCCAGGATTATCTGCGGATTGTTCAGCAGGGCCCGCGCTATGCAGATGCGCTGCTGCTCGCCGCCGGAGAGCTGGTAGGGGAATTTGTGGGCCTTGGTGCTCATGTCCACCAGGGAGAGCACTTCGTCTATGCGCTGCTCGCGTTCGGCGGCCTTTTTCCAGCCTGTGGCCTTGAGCACGAATTCGAGGTTGTCGTGAACGGTCTTTTCCTTAAGGAGCTGAAGGTCCTGGAACACTACGCCTATTTTCCGGCGCAGGCGGGGGATGTCACGGCTCTTGATGCGTGTCAGGTCGTATCCGCACACGGTGCATTTGCCTGATGCAAGCGGGGTCTGCGCGGTGAAGGCCCTGAAAATCGAGGTCTTTCCGGAGCCGACCTTGCCTGTGATGTAGATGAAATCTCCTTCGTTCACTTCCATGTTGAAATCGTAGATGACGATCTCTTCGGAATTCGTAATGTTTGCGTGTCTGGCTGAAATGAGCATAATGTAGTGTCGCGGGCAATAAAATGCCCCTTACTGTCGCAAATATAGGTTATTTTTAGTAAATTTGAAGGTTTTGATTATAATAGGACACCCGCTATGAGACTTTTAACGAAGATAAGCGTCCCGATATTGTGTATGACACTCGCGACGGCCGGGCTCAAGGCTGACGACGGTACATACAAGGAAGCTCTGGTCCTCTACGGACAGGGTATGTACGAGCGTGCCAGAACGCTTTTCGAAGCCTGCCCCGATGAACCCCTGAGTCAGGATTATGCCATTCTCTGCGCCCTGCACCTTCGCAGCGCCGACGCCTTTACACTGGCCGGGGATGCTGAGAAGAACAGGGAGAAGACCGTGCTTTATTCCGAGATTCACCGCCAGATGGCCCTCTGGGCTTTCGAGAAGCCGGATTATGCCGTGGCTCTGCGTGAACTGGGCAAGGTCAATGTGAAGACCCTGACCCCTTCGCAGAAGGGCGAATACTGGTACAAGAAGGGCTTCAGCTCCTTCAGCCTGGAACTTTACGACCAGGCCAGGGACTGTTTCGTGGAATCGTCTTCGTATCCTACGGAATATGTCTGCCCGGCATATTTCGCGCTGGGTATGCTCGAGTATAACGGAAGGGATTTCGAGAAGGCCCGCGGCTGGTTCGAGAAAAGCGGACAGGACCCGCGCTTCGCCCAGGTAAGTTCGTTCTATCTGATCGACTGTCAGTTTATGGCGAAGGACTACGACTATGTCATCAGGTACGGCGAGCCGCTTTACCCGCAGATTCCTCAGGAGCGGCAGCAGTATCTGGCCCGCCTGCTTTCGGAGTCCTATATGGTCAAGGGCGACCCTGTAAGCGCGAAGAAGTACCTTTCTGCAAGCGGGAAGATGAGCAATGCCGACTATTTCCACGCTGGCAGCGTGCTGTATGCGGTGGGAGACTATCGCGGTGCGATTCAGAACTTCGAGCACATGGGCGACAGGACGGATTCCCTGTATCAGATCGCCTCTTACCAGAAGGCGTATTCATACATCCAGGTGAAGAACAAGGTCAAGGCCCTGGAAGGGTTCCGCGACGCGTCGAACCTCTCCTATGACGCTGTCATAAAGGAAGATGCGATGTTCAACTACGCGAAACTGGCCTTCGACCTGAACAACGACGAATCCGTGTTCCAGAGATACATCGACACTTACGGAATGTCGCAGAAGGGCGAGCTGATTTACGATTATCTGGCTATGTCGGCCCTCCAGCACAACGACTACGCACGTGCGGTGCAGGCCTACGACCAGATAGACGAACTTTCATCTTCGCAGAAGAGCAACTATATCAAGGCCAATTTCCTTCGCGCCCGCCAGCTGCTGGCCCTGGGCTCGAACACCGCTGCCGTGCCGTATCTGAAGGCCTCTGCCTACTATCTGGACAGGAACGACGAGTTCGGGCAGCTGTGCCGCTATACATTGGCCAATACCTATTATGTCACAGAGGCTTACAAGGACGCGCTGACCGTGTACAACGATCTGTACAACCTGTCTGCGCTTTCGTCCAGAACGGAAGGACGGCTGATCCCGTACAATATCGCATACTGCTTTTTCAAGCAGAGGGACTATTCGAACGCGGCGAGGTGGTTCGACATCTATGTGAAGTCTTCGGACGGATTGGCCCGTCAGGATGCGCTCACGCGCCGCGCGGACTGCGACTTTTCTCTTAAGAACTACAAGGCCGCGGCCAGCGCCTACGGAAGGCTTCTGGACGAATATCCGGGCACGGACGACCTGTATCCGTATTACTATATGGGTATGGCCTGCTCGCTGTCGTCGAATCAGACCGGCAGGGTGGAGGCGCTTTCTGCAGCGCTTGGCGTGTCGTCCAACGTCCCGTATTACTGTCAGACGATGTATGAGCTTGGCAGGGCGTATTCGGACGGCTCGGACTATGTCAATGCGCTGAAGGTGTTCGACCTGCTGCTGTCCCGCACTTCCGACCCGCAGTATGTGGCCAGGGCCATGATCGGCAAGGGTATGGTGAAGAAGAACAAGGGCGACTACGAGGGGGCGCTGGAGGATTACAAGGACCTGGTGGCCAGAATGCCGTCGAGCCCGTATGTGAGCGAGGCGCTGCTTTCCATCCAGTCCATCTACACTGCGCAGAAGCAGCCGGAGAAATACATAGAGTATCTGGAGAAGAACAGGCTCAGCACCGGCAAGACCGCCTCTGACAGGCAGAACCTGTATTACAGTACCGCCGAACAGGTGTTCCTGGCCGGAAACTACAGCGGTGCGGTCACTTCGTTCCAGAAGTACCTGGCGATGTTCCCGGATGCGAAGAATGCCAATGACGCGTTTTACTACATAGCCGCATCCTACAAGAGCCTCGGCCAGAAGGAAAAGGCCTGCGAGTATTACAAGAAGGCTCTGGACAAGGGCCTGGACGGGACATTCGCGGAGTTTGCGCTTATGGATTACGCATCGCTTCTGTATTCTCTGGAGGATTACAGGACAGCGTTCGAGGCATATCTGCAGCTCTCTTCAGACAAATACACGATGACCGGCAAGGCCGACGCCTACAAGGGTGCGATGCGCTCTGCCTACAGGTGCAGGATGTATGAAAGCACGATAGATGCCGCCACGGCGCTTCTCAAGCTTTCTCCGTCAGCGGATCTCAGGCGCGAGGCCCAGTTCCTGCAGGCCAAGTCCTACCTGAGCACTTCCCAGCGCGACAAGGCCTTCGAACTGCTGACCAACCTCATAAGCGAGCCGGACACTGCGGAAGGTGCGGAGAGCTATTATCTTATCATTCAGGCCAGGTTCGACTGGGGCAAGTTCGCCGAGGTGGAGACCGGAGTGTTCGATTTCGCGCAGAAATGCACATCCCAGCCGTACTGGCTCGCGAAGGCTTTCATCGTGCTGGGCGACTCCTATGTGGAAAGGAACATGATCGAGCAGGCTGTGGCCACCTACCAGAGCGTCAGGGACGGATATGAGGCTTCCGGTCCGGATGACGACATACCTGTAATCGTGGCGGACAAACTTTCTAAACTTTAATCGAGATGAAGACATTACGATACATACTTCCGTCTGTCCTGATGCTTGGCGGCGCAGTCTGCCGGGCGCAGAACTTCAATGAAAGCGTCGAGGTGACCAACGACCTGGTGGTGGATCTGAGCGGTTCTACCAGGAAGACCATAGATATGGAGGTGCCGGATTCCGTCAGCAGGTTCGATCTGAACTTCGACTATTCGGTGTTCGCCAAGCCGTATCAGGGGGCGTATGAGTTCACTCCGTACAATGTCCTGTTCAGACCGGTCACGGCCCCGGAAAAGAGGCCGCAGCTGTATCTGAGCGCGGGCGCCGGATACGCCTTCGCTCCGGAACTCGCCGCCGTCTGGTCTCCGAGGACGAAGAAAGGCAAGTTCTATCTGGATATCTATCAGGACTTTGACGGGTATCTGGGAAAATATAACGGTAACGGCGCTTACTATTCGGGCTATGACCTCAGTGAACTGTTCGGCGTTCACGGCAGGGCATTTCTCAAGTACATGGACCTGGATTTCAATGCGTTCTACAATGGCATCTGGGCCAGGGACTTCGCTCTCGCCGGCAGGGGATACCAGTCCTTCGGCGGGCAGCTGACTCTCGGGTCAGGTGACAGGGATGTCAAGGCCCTGGTCTGGGCGGTGAATGCGGATTATCATCTCGGGATTGAGAGCGACGCGCCGGCTTCGTTTACGGAAAATGCCGTAAAGGTGAGCGGGTTCTTCGCGCCGGTATTCGTTCGGAACATCGACCCGGCGTGGAATCTTAAGATAGACTACAAGGCCGGGGGTGTGTTCTTCGGAGGCGATGTGAACGATTCGGCCGGATACCTCTCCCTGGAGCCGAAGGCGGAATACACCAGGGACAGGCTTCACGCGCGTGCCGGTGCCAAATTCTGGTTCTGCGAGGGTGTGGGCGTGATTCCGGACGTGGAGGTGTCCTACCTGATGTTCAAAAAGTCCCTTAACCTCTTCGCCGGGGTGACAGGCGACACCTTCATCAATTCCTATTACGGCTACAAGACGGCCAATCACCACTTCTCGTCGCAGTATTTCACTTCCGGGACTGCCGGCGCGTATGTGAGCCAGGCCCGCGAGATCGTCAACGCCCACATCGGGGTGCGCGGGTGCGTGTCCTCATATCTGGAGTACGGTGCGAAGGCCGGTTATGCCATACGGGCCAATTCGCCGCTGTACGGCCTCGTGGATGCGGATTCGAATCAGGCTCTGCTCGTGCTCGGCAAGTACGGCTACTGGTACATTGACCCGTCCGTGACCTGGAAATCGCGCAGCGTGGAGGTCAATGCTGACGCTCTTTTCCGGGAAGTCAAGCTGAAAGGGGATTACGACGTGTTCACTCCGGAGTCGTTCAGAGCCCATCTGGATGTCACATATAATTCTCTGAACAGGATGTTCGCAGGCATATCGCTGGATTATGTGGGACCGAGGACTTCGCAGGTCTATGCGTCCCGTCCGGGATACTTCGACCTGGGACTTCACGCCGAGGCCCGTTTGACGTCGGAAGTCACCCTGTGGCTTCGCGGCGGTAACCTGCTCAACCAGAAGGTGGAGGACGTGCCTTTCACGGGTCGCCGGCTGCCGTGCGTGACGCTCGGAATAAGGATGGTTCTGAGGTAGAAAATCGATTTGGACTTGGCCCGGATTTTTATTAAATTTGTAGGCTTTACACGAAAGGCATTTTAAGGAAAATTAAATAATAGAAAATGATAGAGACAGAGGAAATCAAACAGGCTGAAGAACAGTACGGTGCGAACAGCATTCAGGTTCTCGAGGGACTCGAGGCGGTCCGCAAGAGACCTTCAATGTATATCGGAGATGTATCGGAGCGCGGACTTCACCACCTGGTCTATGAGGTGGTGGACAACAGTATAGACGAGGCCATGGCCGGATTCTGTACTGACATCAATGTCAACATACTCCCTGACAATTCCATCAGGGTGGTGGACAACGGTCGAGGCATTCCTACGGGCATGCACGAGAAGGAACACCGTTCGGCCCTGGAGGTCGTCCTTACGGTGCTTCACGCCGGAGGAAAGTTCAGCAAGAACAGTTACAAGGTGTCCGGAGGTCTTCACGGCGTGGGTGTGTCCTGCGTGAACGCGCTTTCTGACCATCTTACGGCCGAGGTTCACCGCGAGGGCAAGATCTTCAAGCAGGAATATTCGAAGGGCAAGCCGCTCGGACCTGTGGAAGTGGTAGGCGAGAGCAATGACTCCGGAACCACCATCACATTCCATCCGGATGCGGAGATATTCACCCAGACCACCGTTTACAAGTACGAGACCCTGGCCGGCAGGCTCAGGGAACTGGCATACCTGAACAAGGGCGTGCGCATCACCCTCACCGACGAGCGTGAGCTGGTGGACGAATACGTCACCGATGAGAACGACAATGCCAAGCCTACGGGGAAGAAGATTTTCCGCAGCGAGGTGTTCTATTCGACCGAGGGTCTGAAGTCCTTCATCGAATACCTGGACGCCGGCGCCCAGACCCTTATTCCGGAGCCTATCTGCGTGTCTTCAGACAAGATCATCCCTATAGACATCGCTCTTCAGTACAATACCGGATATTCCGAGAAGATCTATTCTTACGTCAACAATATCAACACCATAGAGGGCGGTACACATCTTCAGGGCTTCAAGATGGGCCTTTCGCGCTCGCTGAAGCAGTATGCCGAGAAGAACAACCTTCTGGCCAAGCTGAAGGATCCGCTCGCTCCGGAGGACTTCCGCGAGGGACTTACCGCAGTGATCTCCGTCAAGGTCGCCGAGCCTCAGTTCGAGGGTCAGACCAAGACCAAACTCGGCAACCCCGAAGTCACCGCAGCCGTCTCACAGGCCACCGACGCCGCAGTGGACATTTTCCTGGAGGAGAACCCCAAGCTGGCCAAGGTCATCATAGAGAAGATAGTTCTCGCCGCTACCGCGCGCAACGCCGCACGCAAGGCGCGTGAGATGGTTCAGCGCAAGACCGTCATGGGCGGCGCGGGCATGCCGGGCAAATTGGCCGACTGCTCCGAGAGGGACCCTGAGAAATGCGAGCTCTTCCTGGTCGAGGGAGACTCCGCAGGCGGTACGGCCAAGCAGGGCCGCGACCGTAACATCCAGGCCATCCTGCCTCTGCGCGGTAAGATTCTCAACGTCGAGAAGGCCGCAGTGGACAGGGCGTTCGACAGCCAGGAGATCCAGAACATCTACACCGCGCTCGGCGTGACCGTGGCGCAGGAGGACGAGACCGGCGAGAAGCACATGGACCTCAGCAAACTCCGCTATCACAAGGTCATAATAATGACCGATGCCGATGTGGACGGTTCGCATATCGCCTGCCTTATCCTGACGTTCTTCTTCCGCTATATGTTCGACCTCATCAAGAACGGATACGTCTATCTGGCCACTCCGCCGCTTTATCTGGTGAAGAAGGGTAAGGAAGAGGTTTACTGCTGGACTGAAGAGCAGCGCGAGGAGGCGGCTCTCAGGTTTGGCAAGGGCTCGGACAAGGGCTATACCGTGCAGCGCTACAAGGGTCTCGGTGAGATGTCCGACGAACAGCTCTGGGACACCACCATGAACCCTGAGAAGAGGCGTCTGCGCAAGATCACCATCGAGAATGCCGCACAGGCAGAACGCACGTTCTCCATGCTTATGGGTGACGACGTGCCGCCGCGCAGGCAGTTCATCGAGGAGAACGCCCATTACGCTAACATTGACGCATAATCTGTTATGAAAGTCTCATTTAAGCTGAAGGTAATACTGCCGCTGCTGGCGATTTTTGCTGTACTGCTGCTGTTCGTACCCGGAACCGCCAAATGGGGCTATGAATATTCGAAAGGTCAGGCCTGGCGCTACGAAACCCTCGTGGCGCAGTTCGACTTTCCGATTCTGAAGACCAACGCCCAGATCGCCAAGGAAAGGGCGGAGCGTTCGTCCAATGTAATTCCGTACTACAAGCTGTCTTCCGACGTCGCCCTGGAGGAGTTCCGCAAGCTGGAAAGCCTGGATCTCGCAGGGTATCCGCAGTTCAAGTCGTCCCTCGCGCGCAATATCTCCGATATCTACAGCAAGGGCATCATGGCCGAGGACGCGAAGTCGGGGGAGCTGATATTCGTCCAGAGGGGCAAGCGCGCCGAGAAGACTCCTTCTTCGGAGGTCTATCTGGTCTCGCAGGCCAGGCTGGCGATGCTGCACGCTCTGGTGAAGGACTGTCCGGATCTCAACGTGGATTCGCTTGTCCGGGCCAATTCCGTCAACGACCTGATAGTTCCGAACCTCATCTATGACGACCAGCTTACGGATCTGGTGCACAAGCAGAACGCCGAGGACATCTCGGCCACTTCCGGCTATGCCAATGCGGGCACCATCATAGTGAACAACGGCGAGCTCGTCACTTCGGAGATAGAGCAGATGCTGGATTCGTACAAGGCTGAATATGAGCATAATCTGGGCAGCGACAAGCCTTCGGGCTTCATCCTGCTGGGTAACGCCCTGCTGATTCTCGGCATCATGGTGTGCCTGTTCTTCGCGATGTACTTCTCGAATCCGGAAGTGTTCCGGGAATACAACCGCTACCTGTACATCCTTACGGTGTTCTCCATAATGGCCGTCTCCGAGCTGCTGTTCATCAGGTTCGCTCCGGACTGGATATTCCTGTATCCTTTCTGCATAGGCGCGCTGTATCTGCAGGCCTTCTTCAAGACCAAGCTCATCTATCCTGTGTACATGGTGTCGCTGCTGCCGCTGCTTCTCTTCGCGGAGAACGGTTCGGCGCTCTTCCTTATGTATCTGGTATCGGGCACCGTGACGCTGTATGTGTTCAGGTATTTCTCGAAGGGAGTCAAGCAGTTCGTCTCCGCACTTATAACCTTCGCCGTCACGCTTGTCGTGTTTCTGGCGTTCGAGTCAGTGGGCGTGCTGAACTTCGACCTGCTGCTGTCTGTAGGTATGCTCTTCGTGGGCTCCATGCTGATAGTGGCGTTCCATCCGTTCATCTTCCTGCTTGAGAGGGCCTTCTATCTGGTGTCTTCCGCAAGGCTTCAGGAACTGTGCGACACTTCGAACGAGCTGCTGCGTCTTCTGGAGCAGAAGGCTCCTGGCACATTCCAGCATTCGCTTCAGGTGATGAACCTGTCATCGGCCGCAGCGCGCGCGATAGGCGCCGACGAGAACCTCGTGAAGGCCGGCGCACTGTATCACGACGTGGGCAAGATTCACAACCCTCTGTGTTTCGTGGAGAACGAGTCCCTTACGGCAGGCAGCGAGAAATATCACGACGGCCTGACTCCTCTGCAGAGCGCACAGGACATCATCAGGCACGTGACCGACGGTATGGAACTGGCACATACGTACAAGCTTCCGCAGGTGGTGAGCGATTTCATCATCACCCATCACGGTACCACATTGGCATCGTTCTTCTATGACAAGTATCTGAACGCAGGCGGCGATCCTTCGCACAGAAGCGAATTCTGCTATCCGGGCCCGAAGCCCCAGACCAGGGAACAGGTCATCCTGATGCTCAGCGACTCCGTCGAGGCGGCGGCACGTTCGCTCAAGGACTATTCATCGGAGAGCATATCCGGTCTGGTCGAGAAGATATTTGCATACAAGATAGAGGAGGGACAGTTCGAGCAGGCAGACATCACAGTTAAGGAACTGACTGTCATCAAGGAAGTTATGAAGACTTATCTCGGGGGCATATACCACGAGAGGATCAAGTATCCGAAAAGAAAAATCAAATAATCAAATCATATGAAATTAACAAAGAACCAGATTGACAAGCTCAATATCGAGCTTACCATGAACATCGAGGCTGCCGATTACGCCGAGACAGAAAAAAAGAAACTTGCAGAGTGCAGGCGCAAGGCTGACTTCAAGGGATTCCGCAAGGGGAACGTACCTATGAGCCTGGTGCAGAGAGTGTATGGAGGTCAGGTACTTGCCGATTCCATCAATGAGGTCATCGGTGAGGGACTTCAGAAATTCATCGACGATGAGAAACTTCATATCCTCGGTGAGCCTCTCTCAAGCGAGAAGCAGCCTGAGGTAGAATGGGAAAGCGGCAAGGACTTCACTTTCGTGTTCGACATTGCGCTTTCTCCGGAGATCAACGTGGACGTGGTAGCTGAGGACGAGATTCCCAACTATACCGTCACCGTATCAGCCAAGGACAAGACCGACATGATAGAGAACCTCAAGAAATACTATGAGGGAAAGAAAGAGGAGAAGACCGACGAGGAGATAGAGAAGGAAGTCACCGAGCGTCTTAAGGAAAACTACAGGCAGGAGGCTGCCTGGAGACTGTCGAAGGACATCCGCGACTACTATGTGAACAAGGCTGCCGTGGAGCTTCCTGAGGCATTCCTCAAGAGATGGCTTCTTCACGCCAATGAGGGCAAGGTCACCGCTGAGCAGATCGACGCCGAGTTCCCGGGCTTCGTCGAGGACTTCAAATGGCAGCTCGTGCGCAACTGCCTCATGAAGAAGTTCGAGTTCCAGATCAGCGCCGACGACCTCAAGGAGGCTGCCAAGGCTTTCGTTACCTATCAGTACGCGATGTACGGCATCGCCAACGTTCCTGAGGATATGATCTCCGAGGCTGTGAACAACGTGCTTCATGACCAGAAGCAGCTCGACAGGCTCGCAGAGCAGGTTGAGGACCAGAAGGTCATCGACAAGATCAAGGCTACCGCCACCCTCAAGGCGAAGAAGATCTCTTCAGAGAAGTTCAAGGAGCTTAAGTAAAAGTGAGGAATATACTGGTAATAGGCTCCACGGGCCAGATCGGCTCCGAGCTCACGATGTTGCTGCGGCGCACTTTCCCGAACGGGAAGGTGGTCGCGGGCTACATCAGGGGGTGTGAACCCAAGGGCAAGCTCCTGACGAGCGGGCCGAGCGAGGAGGTCGATGTGTGCAACGCCAGGCAGATAGCCGATGCCGTGGACAAGTACGACATCGACACCATCTACAACCTGGCCGCCCTCCTTTCCGCCACTGCGGAGAGGCTGCCCCTCAAGGCATGGGACATTCAGATGAACGGTCTTCTGAATGTGCTGGAGGTGGCGCGCGAGAAGCGTTGCGCCGTGTTCACGCCTTCGTCCATCGGTTCGTTCGGCCCTTCCACTCCGCACCGGAACACCCCTCAGGACACCGTCCAGAGGCCTACTTCCATGTACGGGGTGACCAAGGTGGCCACTGAACTGCTGAGCGACTACTATTACCACAAGTACGGGGTGGACACCCGCTCCGTCCGTTTTCCGGGCCTGGTCAGCTACACGACCCTTCCGGGAGGCGGCACCACGGATTATGCCGTGGAGATCTACTATGCCGCGGTCAGGGGTGAGGAGTTTGTCTGCCCTATAGCCGCCGGTACACTTATGGACATGATGTATATGCCTGACGCCCTCAGGGCCGCCATCGACATCATGCAGGCCAATCCGCGCTATCTCAAGCACCGCAACTCGTTCAACATAGCGTCGATGAGTTTCGATCCGGAGGAGATCGCGGCGTCCATCAGGAAGTACATTCCGAATTTCAAGATGCGTTACGAAGTGGATCCGGTAAGGCAGGCCATAGCGGATTCGTGGCCTGACAATATGGACGACACCTGTGCCCGCAAGGAGTGGGGATGGGCGCCTTCGTATAACCTGGACTCGATGACGCAGGACATGATCAGGAATCTGAAAATCAAACTGGGAAAATAACACTATGTACGGCAAATTCCAAAACCACCTCCAGCAGGAGCTTGACGGCATCCGTCAGGCCGGCCTTTACAAGAAGGAGAGAACCATCTGCAGTGCCCAGGGCGCTGAGATAACCCTTTCAGACGGCAGCAAGGCACTGAATTTCTGTGCCAACAACTATCTCGGGCTCGCCGATTCGCCGCGCCTTGTCAAGGCGGCGCAGCAGGCTATGGAGACCCGCGGTTATGGAATGAGTTCCGTGCGTTTCATCTGCGGCACGCAGGACCTTCACCTCGAACTCGAGAAGGCTGTCGCGCGCTACTTCAAGACCGATGACACCATCCTCTACGCTGCCTGCTTCGATGCCAACGGCGGCGTGTTCGAGCCTCTCTTCACGGCCGAGGACGCCATCATCTCCGATTCGCTGAACCACGCGTCCATAATCGACGGCGTGCGCCTGTGCAAGGCTGTCCGTTACCGTTATGCCAATGCCGACCTCGCCGACCTGGAAAGATGCCTTCAGCAGGCCCAGGCCCAGAGGTTCAGGATAATCGTCACCGACGGAGTGTTCTCCATGGACGGGAATGTGGCTCCGCTTAAGGGAATTTGCGACCTGGCGGAGAAATATGACGCACTGGTGATGGTGGACGAGAGCCACAGCGCCGGAGTGGTCGGCCCTACCGGAAGGGGAGTGGCCGAACTTTTCGACTGCTACGGCAGGGTGGACATCCATACCGGCACGCTCGGCAAGGCCTTCGGCGGTGCCGTGGGCGGATTCACCACGGGACGCCGCGAGATCATCGAGATGCTCAGGCAGCGCAGCCGCCCTTATCTTTTCTCCAACTCCCTTCCTCCTATGATAGCCGCTGCGGGCATAGAACTCTTCAAGATGCTCGAGGAAAGTACGGAACTTCACACCAGACTTATGGAAAACGTGGAGTATTTCCGCGCGAAGATGCTCGCTGCAGGCTTTGACATCAAGCCTACGCAGAGCGCCATCTGCGCCATAATGCTGTATGACGCACCTCTGAGCCAGAGATTTGCCGAGGCCATCGCCCGCGAGGGAATCTTCGTCACGGGATTCTACTACCCGGTCGTTCCGCAGGGGCAGGCCCGCATCAGGGTGCAGCTGAGCGCCGCGCATACGCGTGAGCAGCTGGACAGGGCAGTGGAAAGTTTCATCAAGGTGGGAAAAGAATTGGGAGTTATCCGCTAATGAGAAAAGGACTTTTATTATTCGCAACATTATTCATAGCGCTAAGCGCATCCGCACAGAAGAAAACAGTCGATCCGTTCACTGAATATCCGTACTGTTATGAGTACGGCGAGGGCAGGAAGACTTGCGCCATCGCCCTGGACCATCAGGATACGGTCGTGGTAATCAAGAATTTCCAGAAGAAAGGCAAGAAATGGAAACCTCAGGGAACCCCTTCCGTGTTCGGAACGGAGGTTTTCGAGGGCGAAACCCTGGTATCCAAGTGCGACACCGTCGGTTTGGTAGAGGTGGACGGCTCGCGCTGCCTTCTGTACTCCTATCTGGTCTCCAGGGGAGGCGGCAAGGAATTGGCGTATTACCTTAACCTGTACAGTCTGTCCGACTATACTCTCACCACGCTCGAGTTTTCCGGGCTCAACATCTCGAAGAAGGCCGGTGAGCTGAAGATTGAAGGACAGAGCAGGGCGGACGGCGCATCGGCCGAGCAGGCCTCGCGAACAGATTATCTGCAGGGCATAATCGACGGCGATCCGCGCTTCGTCAAGCTTTCGCGCCGTGACTATCTGAGCGATGAGTACATAGGCTGGTGGCTGGAGAACAATCCGCAGGCGCTCGGGGCCGCCCGCAGCGTGGAGTTCGGCACCATCACTGAGGAATGTTCCATCTACGATGCTTACCGGAAGGCCAAAAAGGCCGTCAGGGGGAATCTGGAGGCCGCAGTGTGCGATGTCAGGGGCTATACCGTGGTGCTCGTGCAGAACAGGAAGACTTCGTCCTACCTTCTGGTGTGGGCCGAGCCGGAGTGCCGTAACAGGAAGACCGACCGCTATCTCGCCCAGGTCTATTTTCAGGATGCCAATACCCTGGTCCTCTTCTACTACAAGGGCAAGACCACTTTCAAATACCGCATCAACCTTCACACCCGGGCCCTGGGCAAATAGCTGAACTTTAATAATTGATGGCATGAAGGAGAATCAGAATCTTGAATTAAAAGAATCCTGGAGGGATGAGTATTTGAAGTATGTGAGCGGATTTGCCAATTCACAAGGGGGCGTTTTGCTCATCGGGGTCGATGATAACGGCGCTATAGTAGGTGTGGACAATGCCAAAAAATTATTGGAGAACCTTCCCAATAAAATAATTTCCACGACTGGAGTTATCCCGGATATCAGTCTGTTGGAAGAAAGCGGTAAAGAATATATCAGGATTTGTATTGGCAGGAGTAATACTCCTGTTACTTTCAATGGGCGTCTGTATATTAAATCCGGGAGTACTTTGCAGGAAATGGACGGAATGTCCGCGCAGAATTTTCTTCTTGGCAAGATGGGTCTGTCCTGGGATGCTCAGATTGTGGAAGATGCTGATATAAATGATATTGATACTGCAGCTGTAACTTATTTTGTTAGTGAAGGCATATCGAAGGGAAGACTTCCCAAGGATGCCGGCAATGACAGCATTGAGAAGGTTCTCGGGAATCTTAAACTGATGTCCGATGATGGCAGGATGACAATGGCGGCGCTGTTGCTATTCGGAAAAGACCCTCAGAAATACTGCCTGAACTCAAGATTTAAGATAGGTCGTTTCGGCAAAGATGCCGGGGATCTTCTGACTCAAGATCTTATAGGCGGCTGCCTTATTCGGATGGCTGATAAGGTGATGGAAGTCTTGTCCGCCAAGTATCTTGTCAGGCCTATTCACTATGAAGGGATGCAGCGTGTAGAGCCTCTTGAGATTCCAGAAAAAGGTCTTAGGGAGATTCTGTATAATGCGATTATTCACAAATCATATGATGGGCCGGATAATCAGTTGAAAGTTTATGATGATCGTATCAGTCTTTGGAACTATGGCAAGATGCCGGAAGGAACCAGCATCTCCGAGATGTTTAAGGAGCATCGTTCAATGCCCCGTAACAAGCTTATCGCCAATGCATTTTATTATGCTGGTTTTATAGAGGCCTGGGGACGGGGATTCGAAATCATAGAGAAGTCTTTTAAGGATGCAGGACTTGAGGTCCCGCTATTTCGTGAAGAGTTTGGAGGGGTCACTGCTAACATCAGACGTGAGGTATTCTGCGCTATCCAGCGCGGTGACAGGATAGATGACAGGACCGGCAAGGTGGTCACATCTTCCCGTGACCCTAAAATAGATATAAGTAAACTCACTGAAAGACAACGAAGTATCTATTTTTTGCTGGCTATTTTTGACCCTAAAAATGACCCTAAAAATGACCCTAAAATGAGTCCGAGGACGACGGTCTCTTTGGCAGCTAGTCTCGGTGTTTCTCCAAGTACCGTTAAGAGGGAACTGAAAATTCTTAGCGAACTCGGATTTATAGAACATTGTGGTCCGGCCAATGGTGGGCATTGGAGGGTTATATAGAACAAATGTAATTGCACGTTATGGCCAAGTTTTTTGCCACCTCCAAGCATACCGTCAGTTACCATGTTTCTAACATATTAAAGGAGAATACATTAACTAAGCGGTCAGTTATCAAAGAGTTTTTGACAACTGACTCTGACGGTAAAACCTATACGGTATAGTACTATTTAGGTACGTTATGAAAGATATTAACTGATTATGCCGGGATTATACCACCTGCTGCTTCCGCTGAAACTCGACTGGCTTCCGCTTTACGGCAGTCAGG
>CAVBDE010000037.1:0-15114 GCA_963594055.1 Anaerovoracaceae bacterium
GTTACGCCTCCGATGGAACAAAACTTCCACGGGTAAGTGCTGTTGCTCATATTTTCAATGTTGTTTGTTGTCTTCGCTTGCCTTTGTCCGTAAAGGCCCTCAAAGTTAACAAATCCTGCTGTCCTTCACAAACTAATTTTCTGACAGGGCGGTGTCTTTTCTTCGCTGTCGCTCCGCGACCCTACACGGGCAAACGCTGCGAAAAGACTCCGCCCTGTCAGAACGTCGTAAGGAAAACACAGCCCTGTACGTCAACGAAAATATTGGCGGGAGAGGTTTAGTAGTCCGACGGCTTCACGCCGAACATCTCCTTGAAGCATTTGGTGAAGTAGCTCGGGGTGGAGAAGCCTACAGAGTAGGCCACCTCGCTTACCGTGTATCCGCCGCGCTTGAGCATAGCCGCCGCCTTTCTGAGCCTGTAGGCCTTCAGAAGGTCGGTAGGAGCCATTCCGTAGATGGCGTGGATTTTACGGTACAGCTGAACCCTGGACATTCCCAGCGAATCGCTCATCGATTCCACCCTGAATTCGGCGTTCTCGTAGGAGTGCTCCAGAATGTCTATCAGCCTGTCCTTGAACAGGTCGTCTGCGGAAGGCTTGTTGAAGGATTCGAGTTTCTGATTGGCCAGGATTTCGAGCTCCGCGTTCTTCCTGCGGGCCTTGGCATTCGCGATGAAGGCCAGGAACGCGCTTATAAGAAGTATGACGACCAGAAGAACTGCCAGGAAGAGCGCGGTTTTCACCGATCTGTAGCCGTTTTCTATGCGGTCCAGCTCCCGGCGCTGGTCCTTGATGCGCTCCTGATAGTTGAGAATCTGTTCTGACTGGGTTTTGAGCGTTTCGGCGTTCGTGACGTCCACGATGGACGACTGGAGGGTGTTGTTCTTCTCCACCTGCTCGCCGCACAGTATCTTCATCGCGGTGCTTATCACGAATTCACCTCCCGGAGGATACAGGAAAGACGCCTCCAGACGCCCGTCCAGCACGGCATCGACTCCGACTATGGCGTCCACGCCTATGAACTTGATGCGCTGCGCGTCTGTCGGACTCTTCTGCTTTATCCCTTCGTAGGCTGCCAATGCCATATCGTCATTGTGCGCGAACACCAGGTCAATTCCGGAATAGCTCGGGATGTCGAGGACTTTGGACTTGGTGGCTTCCGGAAGCCAGTCGCCGTAGATGCTCCGGACCGGATAGTCCCCGTTGACCACATCCTTAAAGCCGTTGTGCCGTTCGTAGGCAGGGGACGAGCCCCGTAGGCCCTGAATTTCCAGGATGGAGCTGCCCTGCGGGAAATGGGCCCTGATGAAGTTGCCCACTCCGCGCCCTATGGCGTAGTTGTCGGCACCTATGTATGTGGTGTATTCTTCCGACAGTATCTTTCTGTCCCAGATTATCGTGGGAATGCCTTTCCTGTAGGCTTCCTCCGCGACGGGCGTTATGGGCTCCGCCTCGTTCGGGGATATAATCAGCAGGTCCACCCTGCGCTCGATGAACTCGCGGATCTGCCGTATCTGCGTCTGCGTGTCGTTATGGGCCTCGCTGATGACCAGGGTCAGATTGGGGTATTTGGACACCTCGGATTCCATCTGGATCATCATTATCTGACGCCATCTGTCATCCGCAGACTGCGAGAAGCCAATGGTATATCTGGAAACGGCATCAGTGTGCTCCTTGCCGAAGCAGGCGCACACTGAAACCAAAAGAAATGACAGTAAGACTTTTACCTTATTCAACGTCATTTGTTACGAATATAAGTTCGTCTCCGCTGACAGAGATGATGGATGGTGCATTGAATGCATTCTCGCCGTCGAGAAGAAGGATCTTCTCTCCTGACCATTCACCTTCAGGAAGTCCTGCATCCCTGTAAACGAGTCCTCCGGTGGTAGCTGAACGGTAGATGGCCATATAGGTGTAGCGTGAAGGATTGAAAACTACGCTCATGTCGTCAACCGGACCGTAGAAGATGCCTGCGGCTGCGGTCTCGTCACCCTTTACCCATTCTGCTCCGTCCCAGTATTCATATTCTGCGGCGTCAGCCACCTTGGCGGAAGCTACTCTGGCTACGTAAGCCATAACGTTGCCGTCACCTGCAGGGGAACCGAACATATATACGTAGTTGTCCTTGAGTAGGTATGAAGCCTTGACGAAGTTGCCGTCCACATTCCACCGGGCGTCAGCCTTGGTCCAGGTCTTTCCGTCCGTGCAGACTGCAAGCCCGGCCTCGGACGCTGTCCAGGTGGACTCCTCGTCTGCGGCTGCTACAGGAACATAGTAGCGGACAGCCTTGATGTCGCCTGCAGTAACGCCGCCTGTAGGAACGCATGCAGACTCGAATACAGGGTCAGTGTTCACGGTGATGAACTTCAGGCCTTCTGCAACTGAACCTGTGGTCTGTGCGTATACGCCGGTGATGGTGTTGCCTTCTGCGTCAACCGCGTCGGAAAGTACTGCAGAAACTGTTCCGTCAGCCTCGTTCCATGCGATGACTTTGCCGAAGGACTTGATCTCGTTGTATGAAGCGTTGACGGCTGTTGAAGCGACATTCTCCACATTTTCAGGGATGAAGGTGTCGTTGTTGGTTCCGGTAGGGATGACCTTGAGGCAGTCAAGCTCGAGCCAGAGGTTGTACCAGCACCATCCGCCGAAGAATGCGTCCACCTTGGTGTCGTCCACATTGGCAAGCGTATAGCTGTATTCCTGCCATTCGGTGCCTACACCCTCCTGGTTCAGGTTCTGGTCGTGTCCTTCGGTTCCTCTGAATCCCATATAGGCATTCAAGGCGTTCCAGGCTCCGCGGTAGCTGAGGGTAAAGGTGTAGGAAGCGTTCTTCTTCACGCAGATGCTCTGAACAGCCACGTCTCTCCAGCCGTCCACGTCGCAGTCCGCATGGATGGTACGCTGCCCTGCATAAGCAGTCTCAGCCTCTGAGTCCCATTCCGGAAGATAGAAAAGGGATTTTGATTTCCAGTTTTCATCGCCGATGAAGCGCTCGAAGCCGCCGTCGGTAAGCATATTGAATCCGTCCGGATCCACGGCGATGCCGGCCTTGAAAAGGCTTACGGAAAGCTGTGTCGGATTAGGATTTTCCTTCTGTTCTGTACCGTTCTCCTTTCCGCAGGAAACCGCTACCAGCGCAGCCGAAGCCGCAAGAATGAGTAAACTTGTTTTTTTCATGATCTGAAAAATTTAATTAATTGGTTACTATTTGTTTGTAAGAATGATATCGTCTATTATGACGGACAGTCCGGCCGCGCCCCACGTTCCGAAGAACACATCGCACGAAGTGTTGTCCCCGGAATTGAACTGTACCTTTATCCGGGTCCATTCGTCGGTTTTGAGCGCCGGATTCGTATCGCAGATCTTCCCGTCAGGAAGCCGCACGCCCAGATAGGACTGTGTGCTGCCCTCCACGCTGGACTTGGCCCAGCCGGTGAGGGTATAGTCGGTGTTCCTGTGCAGGTATATCTTCTGCACGCAGGCATCCTTCCATACTCCGTCCGTAGTGTTGGCGAGTTTGCATGCCAATTTGCCGCTGTGCGCGTCTCTGGTGGTGGTGCAGTTTTCCGTGCCTGTCCAGAGCGTCCTGTAGCCTATGGACTGGTTCGAATCGTACTCGAAACCGCTCTCCCACACCATGTTGAAGCCTCTTTCGAGACCCTGCAGCTTCGCATGCCAGAGGTGTATGTGCCAGGTGTCGTAGCCCTTTCCGGAATCGGTGACGGACGACAGTACGTACCAGAGGTCTTTCCCGTCACAGAACCATGGGTGGATTGAAGGACCGTAACCGTCGCCCGTGATGATCTTCTCCTCCGACCATTCACCTTCTGGAGCTGCGGCGTCGCGGTACACGAGTTTGCGCTGGTTTACAGACAGATACATCATGATGTAGCGCTTGTAGCGGCTGTTGTACTGCACGGTCATTTCGGACACGGTGCCGTTGGCTACAGGAACCGCGTCGTCCTCCGAAGAAGACCACGCTCCGCCGTCCCAATAGGTCCAGGAGGACTTGTTCAGCACATTGTCCAGGCCGGTTCTGGCCAGATAGACGCAGCCTTTTCTTCCGGACGGCGTGCCGAACATATAGAGGTATCCGTCAGATTTGATCCAGGCTACCTGCACGAAACGGCTGTCCCCGTCCCATTTCACGCCGGACCGGGTCCAGGTCTTGCCATAGTCGTCGGTATAGACTATCTCGCTGTAGTTGGCACTCCAGCTGTCGTTCCCGTCAGTGGCCCATCGGTTCACACTCATGTAGCTGACATACTGGCGGTTGCCTCCGCTGATGGGGACAGACACGCCGGCAGTGGGGATGCACGTGGTCTCGTGCTCGACGTCACCGTCGTACTGCCCGGTCTTCGCCTTGGACACTATGAACTCCATCCTGGAGCCATCCTCCGCGCGCAGCATATCGTCGTAGTAAAGCCCGTCGGTGAGGTCCCTGTCCGTGGAGAAGGCGATGGCGTTGGACTTCCAGTCGCCGCCCCTGTCGTTGAAGTTGTCCCCGAACACGCACCACAGCTGGCCGTTGCCGGCATCCCACATATTGCCGTAGTCGGTGGAAGCCATATTGAATCGCTTGTACGTGGAATTGGGGTTCGGCAGGTTTTCTCCCGAAGGGGTAATGCCAATCACCCTCGCCACGCACTCGGCGTCCACCGCCTCAAGCGAGGCGACTTCCTCCGGCTGTTCGGGCTCTGCAGGTGTCGGGTCTTCCGGCGCCTGCTTCCCCTGGCAGGAGCACAGGGAGAGCAGAAGCGCCAGTGCGGGTATTTTATACAGGATATCCGTCATTTTGTCCTAATTTCGGATTTGAAAGTCTTTCCACTTCAGGGATAGGGAACAGTTCCAGGTATTTCTCGTTCTTAGGTGTATGCGCCCACCATGTTCCGGTGGTGTACACGCCGAATCTGATAAGCTGTTCGCGGCGCATCGCCTCTCCGGCGAATTCGCGGCCGAGCTCGTTGAGGAATTCTCCGTACTGGACCTCCACTCCGTCCACCCTGGTAACTGCGGACAGCTGTGTGGCTGTAAGTTCACGCTTCGCGGCAGGAAGGCTCCGGTCGAAGGAGCGTGCCCTGACCTTGTTCACGATCTCTGCGGCACCCTCGGCATCGCCGTTGCGGAGAAGGCACTCGGCCTTCATCATATAGGTCTCGCTCAGGCGGTAAACCACGCAGTCCTGGTCGGTTTCCCATTTCTGGCCTATCTTGATCTCGTATTTGCCGAAACGGTATCCGTCGAACTCTTCTGCCGCGGTGACGCTGGCGATGTAGTTGATATGGTTGTAAGGCACTCCGTTAAGGTCAAGCGGCTCCTTGGTCACATAGTCATACTGCTGGCCCATAAGGTAGGTGTCCTTGTAGCGCCGGTCAGTCCAGGAGATGCAGTTGTGCGTGACCGGATCTTCCTCGGCATCGAAAGTGTCCTCGACGTATGAAGGATTGGCCCTCAGTCCGTTGTATCCGGCGGAAGCCGCATTGTAGACCGGTTTCCCGGCCCAGTGCATGGTTTTGGCATAGATGCAGTGGAAGATAGGGCTCTTCGTGGTCTCGTCGTAAGGGATGGCGAAGATAATCTCCGGAGAGTTCTCGTTGTCCAGGCTGAAGATGTGTGAGAAATCGTCGTCGAGGCTGTATTTGCCCGAGTTGATGATCTCGTCGCAGAGGATTATGGTGCTGTCGCGCCTGGAAGCGTATTCCGGGCCAAGCCATGATTCGGCGTTCAGGTAGATTCTGGCCAGCATCTGCTTGGCGGCCCACTTGTTGAAGCGGCTGTATTGCTTGTCTTCGGACAGCTTGTCCATGTTCTCGCGGATTTCGCTCACCACGAAGTCGTAAACTTCCTTTCTGGTCCTGCTTTCCGGCATATAGCCCTTCGGAACATCATAGGTGGTCTCTATAGGCACATTTCCGAACAGCGAGAGAAGGTGATAGTAGTAATGGGCTCTGGCGACCTTGATCTCGGCTACCGTAGCCTCGTCCAGTTCCACGCCGGCTTCGTCCAGCTGATAGAGCACGCGGTTGCAGCACGAAGATATTCCGTACCAGAGGTGGCTCCAGACATTGCTGAAATGAGGGTCGTTGACATACCACTCGTGCTTGTTCAGCCTCTGCCAGATACCGTTGTCGTTCCATCCGCCGTCGGTATTGATGGGAATTACCCAGGCGTCAGTGCCGATCTCGTAGAGGTCCCATACGCTGCGGTCCTCGTTGAACCAGCGCATCTGACCATAAACCGGAGCAAGCATATATCCGGAATTTTCTTCTGCATTGGCCATCAGCTGATCCATGGTCAGTTCGCTGTAAACCACAGGGTCCAGATTGGTGCAGCCGATTACGGCAGCGGCAGAAAAAAGATACAATATGAATTTTTTCATCTCAATCCTCCTTAAAACTTAAAGTCAACACCGAATGTGAATGATCTCAGGGTAGGGTACTTCGAATATGCGTCCACGCCCGGTGTAAGGCCAGTGATGTCCACGGCCTCCGGATCCAGACCGGAGTATCCGGTGAGGGTAAGCAGGTTCTGCCCCGCGAAATAAACCCTGATGCTGTCTATGAACTTGACCTTCGGGAATGTGAACGTGTATCCGACGGTGACATTGTCCAGTTTCCAGTAGTCGCCCTGTTCGATATAGCGGTCGCAATATGTGGACGGAGCGAAGTTGTAGTAGTCGCCCACCTTCTCGAATGCGCTCTTCGGCACATTCACCGACGAGAGCCATGCCAATGTCTCGTATTTCATTCTGTACTGGTTCAGAATCTGGTAGAGGAACGCTCCGTGGAATGAAACGGCCACGTCCAGCTGTTTCCAGTGAAGGTTGGTGTTCAGCGCGGCGAACATCTTGGGCATACCGTTGCCGAGTATGGTCTTCTGGTCTTCGCCGGCGGTGGAGTTCTCGGCGCCCTTGATTCTCCAGGCGGTGCCGTTGCTCTTGAGGCCGACGGTCTCCCAACCGTAGAAGTTGCCTATGGCCCAGCCCTCTTCGAGCCTGTGTGAATAGGTCTGTACGTGGTCGAGCCAGCCAAGGTTCAGATATTCAAGGGTGTAGGTGTCGTTGGAGAGCTTCACGAGCCTGTTGCTGTTGAAGGAGACATTGCCTCCGACGGTCCATACCAGATCTTTCTTCTGGACCAGTACTCCGTTAAGGGACAGCTCTATACCCTTGTTGCTGATGGCGCCCACATTGGCAAGCATGCTGCTGGCGATATTAGGCGGCATAGGGACGGTGTAGGTGTAGAGAAGGTCTTTCGTGTAACGGTAGTAGGCGTCCAGCGAGCCGGTAAGCCTGTTTCCGAGGAATCCGAAGTCGAGTCCGACATTGGCCTCGTGCTTCTCCTCCCACTTCAGGTCGTCGTTGGGGTTGTTGGCAGGAACGATGCCGCTGACCCAGTTCCCATCCACGTAGGACATGTAGGAGTTGTTGAAGTCGTAGAGTGCGATGTACTGGTATGACGATGAAGGTTCGGTTCCGGTAACGCCGTATCCTGCACGGAGTTTCAGTTCGTTGATCCAGCTGATGTCCTTCATCCATTCCTCGTTGGTGATGCGCCAGCCGGCACTTACTGCCGGGAAGAAGCCCCATCTGTTGTTCTTGCCGAACTTGTCGCTGCCTTCGTAGCGTCCGCTTATCATAAGCAGGTAGCGCTCGGCGTAGTTGTAGTTCAGTCGGCCGAAATAACCGACGAGCTTGCGCTCGGACTTGTTGCTGCTGAGGGTGGACAGGCCGTCCCTGGTGGATTCCGCCGAACCCATGTTCCAGGCCCCGAATCCGTCGATAGGGAAGTCGAACGCGTACATTGACCAGTTCTGGTAGACGTATTTGTTATAGCTGTATCCCAGAGTGCTGGAGATGGAGTGGTCGCCGAATTCTTTGGCCCAGTCGGCCTGCAGTTCGAATGTCCTGTCATCTCCGTGGCCGCCGGAAAGGGTGGCGCTACCGTTCTCGCTGCCCATGGTGGCGTTGTAAGCCTTGTGGGTGGAGGTCCATTCGTATTCGTTGTAGTCGTTCTGGTATGCTCCGGTCGCGCTGATTTTCAGGTTCTTGATCGGCTCGACCACGATCTTGGCATTCATCGCCAGCTGGTTGTAGCTGTTTACTCCGCCGTACTCGTTGAGGAGTTCCACAGGGTTGGCGCCGTTGCTGTTCTCGTAGTAGGAGCCGTCCTCGTTGTAGATAGGCAGGGTAGGGTTCCTCAGCACTGCGGTAGAGTAGAGGTCGTCATCGGCGTTGCCCTTTTTGGCGGCGCGGTCGTTCACGTTGAGGATGAACCTCAGTCTGTCGTCGAACATCGAATGGTTGATGGAAATCTTCGCGGCGAGGGACTTCTGGTAAGATGTCTTGTAGAGTCCCTGTCTGTCGTCGTAGGTAAGGGATGCGACATATCCGGTGCGTCCTGACCCGCCCCTGGCCGATACGTAGTGGCTGTGGCTGAACGGCACGCGGGTGATTTCGTTCACCCAGTCCGTGCTGGCGCCGTAGTCGGGAATGGCTGAGAATTCAGACTGTTCCTTCAGTTGGCGCAGTTCGTCTGCGGAGTATGTGTCGTTGTCCCTGAGCCTCTGGTCCACCTTGACCTTGGCATTGTATTCCAGGCTCGTGACGCCTTCCTTCGGACGGCGTGTGGTGATGAGGATGACGCCGTTGGTGCCTCGTGTACCGTAGATGGCTGCGGCGGAACCGTCCTTCAGTACATCTATGCTTTCGATGTCTTCAGGGGCGATGGAATTGAGTGAACCGCCTGCTATACCGTCGATTACGATGAGAGGAGATGATGAAGCGGCCAGCGTGGAGATGCCTCGGAGCTGTACGCTTATCTCACCTGACGGGTCTCCGGATGTGGTGGAAATGCCAAGTCCGGCCACTTTTCCCTGAAGAAGCTGCATAGGGGAGCTGACGCCGCCCTGTACGAAGTCTTCAGACTTGACCCTGGTGATGGAGGACGTGATCTCCTCCTTCTTGATGGAACCGTAACCGATTACGACCAGCTCTTCGAGGACCATTGAGTCCAGTTCGAGGGTTACGTTCAGTTCCGGTCCGCTGACTTTCGCGGTATAGGTTTTGAAACCCATGAATGTGAATGAAAGACTGGCTCCCGGCGCGGTAACTATTTCGTAGTTGCCGTTGTCGTCCGTGGCCACACCTTTTCCTGTAGCGTCATCGATTACATAGGCTCCGCCGATGGGGCCGCCCTCGTCATCTCTGACCGTACCTTTGACCGTCAGATTCTGCGCGAAAGCTCCCGCAGACACTGCCAGCAGGCATAGTGTGAAAAGTATTTTCTTGGTCTTCATATAGTTATGTATTATTTTGCAACGGTATTCCTGTCTCCGTACCACCACGATACCGTGTGGTAATCAACTGAACCCGGAGTCCAGCTCAGCATCTCGATGTCGTACCGGAAGCTGTCCCTGAACGGAATGAGATCCAGGTTGCGGGTGCGCATATAGGCGTTGAATCCGTGAGAAGACTCGCTGTCGGCTCTCGGCGCTCCGCCGTAAGGTGTCAGGAATGGCACTACAGGTGCCCACGAACAGTTGTAGTAGTCTTCCACGCCCGTGCCGAAGAATGTAGGGAAGGTGTCGCCGTCTATCCAGATCTTCTCGTCACCTTCGCCGTACCAGTCCACGCCGTAGTTGTACAGGCTCAGAAGGTCGCCGCAGTAAACTCCGCGTCCGCTGATGGTAGTGAAGTTCCAGTCCAGATTGTCGTTCGAATCGTACTGGTTGCCGGTAGGGATGCCGTCCTCGCTGTGGTTGCTGCAGTGGAAGTAGAGCGAGTTCTTCTGCCAATCGTATTTGCCTGCGGTGATGTCAACGCAGACCTTGACAGGTTCTTCGCCCCCGTTGGTGACGGTGATCTGACCGTTCCGGCGGTAAGGCATAACCCAGCGGCATTCAGCTTCGCCAGGTTTGTTCGCAAGCCACCATCCGTTCACTTCAGGGGCGCCGGCTCCGGCACCGAAGAACCCTGCCAGGCAGGTCCTGTCTATGCACTTCACGTCATCGAAAGAGCCTTCTATGCAGAGGCTTTCCATAGCGTTCGCGTAGTCGCTGCAGTCAGGAAGGCTGACTTTTATGCCGCGCACCGCGTTCGTGCCGTCAGGAAGGGTTATGTTCAGGGTCTCTCCCTTTGCGAGTGTGGCACATTCTGTCAGGTGGTCCCCAACCGGGGCTGCAGGGTTAAGCAGCAGGTCGCTGATTTCACGCATCTTCGGAAGCAGCTTTTCAACCTCTTCCTGAGTGTAGGTGCGGACCTTTGTGCCCGGAGCGTAGGCTCTCCAGTTGATCTGATAGTATCTCTGGCCTTCTGCCAGCGGGGTTTCGGTCTCGAAAGTCACGCGGCAGCCTTTGGCAAACGGAATTGGCAGGAAGAAAGTGTTTCCTCCGATTCCGTCCAGTTCAGTCTCGTAATGGGTGTGTGTAAGGGAGAGAGCCGCAGGGATGTCGAGCGGGAATCTCTTCATGTCGTATGCCGGGATGACGATGGCTGGCTCGTCGGAGCCGTCGAGGTAGAAGCGCATGGTTCCGCGTTTTCCTCTGGTAGTCATCCAGATGCGGTCTATCGCTCCCGGACCTTCATATTCCATCATCACTTTCTCCACGCGGCCGGCTATGGTGTCAATTCTCTCGTAGCCTGTCCAGTCGCGGTTCGCGAACCAGCCTTCGGCGTCGGGAGAGACGCTGCGCCTGTCGTAGCTGCTGATCTGTTTCTGAGTGTATTCGGGGAAACAGGTCACGGCATCGCGTGAAACCATCTCGTCCAGCAGGCTCTCCATTGTCACTGTCTGACGTGAAGAGCAGGCTGAAAGCAGAGACGCTGCGGCCAGTGCCGCAGAATATATATTCACTGCTAAACGATTCATAATCATAGAGTTTTATTATTCACAACCTTTCTTGTGCCAGGCTCCGGACTTCGTGCAGACATAAGCTGCCGTCTCCACTGCGCTGCGGTGGGCTTCAGCTATGCTCCTGCCTCGGAGCAGTTCGGCTATGAGCGTACCGGTGAATGAGTCTCCGGCTCCGATGGAGTCCTCAACCTTCACTTTCGGGGTAGGGATTTCGGATACCTTTCCGTCCGGGGTGTAGATGGAACTGTAGTATTCTCCTGCGGTGAGTACGAGCAGTTTCAGCCCGTAATTCGAGATGAACCGCTGCGCCGCTCCGTCATAGTCTTTGTCTTCCAGACCGAACATCGTCTTGAGAATGTCCATCTCGTCGTTGTTGATCTTGAACACATTGGCCAGTTTCAGGGACTCTTCTATAAGTTCCTTCGAGTAGAATTTCTGGCGGAGGTTGATGTCATATACCTTCCAGGCGTCTTTCGGTGCGGCCTTGAGCATCGCCTGCGTGGTTTCGCGTGAGACTTTGCTCCTCTGCGCGAGGGTTCCGAAGGTGATGGCGGAAGCCCTGGCAGTCATCTTCAGCACTTCGCCGGTAAGGGGGATGTAGTCCCAGGCCACGTTCTCGTTGATGCGGTAGTCCGGCTGGCCGTTCTTAAGAAGCACATCGACCGTCCCGGTGGGGTAGTCCACTTCGGAGACGAGAAGCTTGATGCCGTTGGCCTTGGCCGTGGCTACGAGTTCCTCTCCGAGGGCGTCGCGTCCCACTGCGCTGACGGCCCATCCTTCCACACCGTCTCCTGAGGCATGAAAAGCGAAATTTACAGGCGCTCCGCCGGCCTTTTTCCCGGTAGGAGGTACATCCCAGAGGAATTCACCTACTCCTATTACTATTTTTGTATCCATATTCCTATTCGTCCAATCCGAGTTCGTGCTCTATTTCTTCAAGTTTCTTGCCTTTGGTCTCAGGTATGCAGAAATGTATGAACAGTCCCGCAAGCAGGCACAGCACTCCGAAAATGCCGAATGCGACATTGGTCCCCAGAGTCCCCTCAACCCACGGATAGAACTGCACCACGAGGAATGCGCATACCCAGCTGATGGCCGTGGAAAGGGACATTGCCGTGCCGCGGATATGGGACGGGTACATTTCCGATGTTACCACGAACATGAGCGGAGAGAGTGACAGCGCGAAGAACGCTATGTATGCCAATATGGCAATGAGGATTCCGGTGTTGCTCGGGTTGTCGATCGAGAATGCGTATGTGAGATACGCGAGCGATACCACCAGTCCGGCGCATCCGCTCACCAGAAGAGTCTTTCTGCCGAATTTGTCACAGAGCCAGAGGGCAATCACCGTGAAGAGAAGATTGGCCGCTCCCACATATATGGTCTGGAGCAGCGGCTCGTTTCCGGCGATGCCGATTTTACCGAGAATGCCCGGGGCGTAGCTGATGATTACGTTGATGCCGGTGATCTGCTGGAAGAATGCCAATGTGCACCCGAGGAACACGACCTTGGCCATCTTGCCCTTGAAAAGTTCGGACAGCCTGGCTTCAGCCTTCTTCTGCTGCCCGCGCTGTGCGGTCCAGATCGGGCTTTCCGGGAGGAAGAAGAGAAGCACTATGTCCAGGATGGCGAAGATGAGCGGGAGTCCGAGCATATAACGCCAGTTGCCGGCCATTCCGCTGAAATAATAGTTCGCCACGTAGGCCGCGAGGATGCCGATCACCACCAGAAGCTGGTACAGGGACACGAGCGTACCTCTGTTCTTCTCCGGGGAGATCTCCGTAATATAAGTAGGTATGACTGCCGAGAGGATACCTACGCCAAGTCCTGCGATGAAACGGAAAATCACCAGAGGTGTCGCTCCGTTTGACAGAACTGAGCAGCCCAGTGCGGCTATAGCCAGAAATACGGCTGAGACGAACATCATCGGCTTGCGGCCGAATTTGTCGCTGAGTCTTCCTCCGGCCAGCGCGCCGACCAGACAGCCGATCATCAGGGCGCTCGCTACAAAGCCCTTTGCCAGGGCCGTGAGGGCAAATTCTTGTTCGATAAGGTCAATCGCTCCGGAAATGCCGCCAAGATTCAACCCGACGACCAGAGCTCCGAATGCCGCTAAGAAGGCATACGCAATCAGTTTTGAATTTTTCATTTTATCAGTTCAGTGCCTTTTACACTTTTTGTGGTTTAACACTATGCAAAAGTCAAAATTTCGATTTTCTTTCTCTTCTACCGACGTTACAAAAGATAGAACAAATGTTACATTGGACGAAATTTCGGTTTCCTGACTGTTGGCTGATAGCTGGATTGGCTGTCATTGGGCTGTCAGAAAGCATCACTATATTTTGTCAATATTTTGAAAAATTGACGAATTATAGTAATTTTGTCGCGCTATGACCGGATGCGAAGATCTGATTTGTGAGTATATCTCTCGTGTGGAGTCTTTTACCTTGACTGATATTATAAGATTGGCCAGGGAAAAGGGTCTTGCTGCCACTGCGGCGAATTGGACCGTCCGAAAGATGGTGCTTGACGGAAAATTGGCCCGGACGGGTAGGGGCGTATATACTTCCCGAGTACTTCAGCGTTTCAGGGATGTACCGGATGATGAGCTTATGGAACTGTCGATTATGATTGCAGAGTGGTATCCATCGGTTAACTGCTGTTTATACAAGGGCTCAATTCTGGCTCCTTTGCTGCATCATCTTTCCTATAATGGGATGACTTACATTGAAGTGGAGAGGGAATTTATGGGGGTTTTATTCCACCGTATGCGTGGTGAAGGCCGCAAGGTCTATCTGAAACCGTCCATTGATGTGGTAAGAGATTATATTGATATGTCATGCGGAGGTGTTATAATCAAGCCTCTCGTTTCCGGTTCGCCTCTTGACTCAGAAGATGGCGTTCCGATGCCCGCGCTTGAAAAATTGCTGGTGGATGTGTTGTGTGATGCTGATTTTTCCTATCTTCGCGGTGGGGAGTGGCTGTATATGATGGATAATGCATTCAGCACTTTCTCCATCAACGTGTCCAGGCTGCTCCGTTATGCCGGGAGACGTGGAAAAAGGGCGGAAATAACGGAAACCATAAAAACTTTGAACTATGATAAGCAAGGAATGTTTCACCCGGCAATGGATAGAAGCTGTCCGTGACCGGTTTCATTATCCGGATGTCAATCTGATCGAAAAAGTCATACGTGCTTTTTCTGTCGTTGAAATGCTCAGTGAATCAGGGTGCCCGTTCATCTGGAAAGGCGGGTCCTGTCTTATGCTGCTTCTGGGGTCTGACCTTCACCGACTGAGCATTGATGTGGATATAGTATGTCCGCCCGGTACTGACATTGTGGGTTATCTGGCCCATTATGCTGACTATGGATTCATAGGAAGAGAAACGGTTGAACGTGAACAGCGTGAAAGTCTTGTGCCCAAGTCCCACCAGAAGTTTCATTATCGGGTAGCATATCTTTCGAAGTCTGAAAGGACGGAAAGTATACTGCTGGATGTCTTGTACGAGGATGTACAATATTCAAGGGTTGACAGGCTTAAGATAGAGAGCCCGTTTCTTTTGATTAAAGGTGAGCCGTGTTATGTAAATGTCCCGTCTGTGAATGATATTCTTGGGGATAAGCTTACGGCTTTTGCTCCTAATACTTCCGGTATTCCGTATTACAAGAACGGCAGTCCGAAGTTTGTTGAAATTATTAAACAACTCTATGATATCGGCAGGTTGTTTGACAATATGACGGATCTTGACGCTGTCGCGGCGACATTCAAACGTATAGTTCCGATTGAACTGTCTTATAGACATCTTCCATCAGATCCCTCTCCTGTATATGCAGACATCAGGGAAACTGCGTTGTGTCTTGCTACACGCGGGAAAGAAGGCGTGGGGGATTTCGCCGCACTGCAGAATGGCGTGTCGTTCATCCGTTCATTTATATACAGGAGATGGTATTATATTGAAGATGCCATATTAGACGGGGCCAAGGCTGCATACCTGGCTACGGCAATCGAGTGTGGGGCTGAGTTTATAAAACGATATGATGGGACCGTGCCGGAACAGTCATCCCTAATTCACGGCAGAATCAGTAAACTTAAGAGAATTCTTCCGGAGGCTTTCTTCTATTGGACACAGGTGGAGATGTTGCTTCTGTCCGGAAATTTTAATTATTGCGATAAATCTCTATCTTTGTAAAAACTGCATAATATATTAACCCAATAACAACCGATTATGAACATTCTTTTTTATCTGGTGCCGGCCTGCTC
>CAVBDE010000038.1:0-14380 GCA_963594055.1 Anaerovoracaceae bacterium
TTCCCGCAGGGCGTGTCGTAATACTGGATATTCACCGTCATAGTCATATCTGAGTTATTTTTTACAAAGATAGATAACTTATTTGGAAACATCTCCGTCAGAACTTCTGCAGGAAGTCGATGAGGTTCTGGTCGCGGGAGAGGCGGAGCTTCTTGCGAAGGCGGTAGCGCGTCATCTCCACGCTGCGGAAGGTCAGGTTCATAAGCGGAGCTATCTCCTTGCTGGAAAGTCCCATCTTCAGATAAGCGCAGAGCTTCTTGTCGCCGAGAGTGAGCTCCGGGAAGCTGTCCGCCAGGCGTGCAAGGTATTCGTCATACACGATGTCGAAATTCTTCTCGAACCGCTTCCAGTCCTCATCGTGACGGATGTTGACGTCGATTCCGTCCTTCATCTTCGCTATCTGGGCAAGCACCTTCTCCGGCTTCTCCTCCGTTCTTACCATCTTCTCCATCCTGTCCAGTTCCTTCTGAATGTCAATGAGTTCCTCGTTCTTTCGCAGGAGATTCATCGTGGATGTCGCAAGCTCGTTCACCTTCGTGAGCAGGTCTTCCTTAATCTTCTTCTCCTCCATCTCCTTCTCCTTTTTGGCCGTCTCCTCCGCCAGCCGGTGACGATAGAGCCTGCGTACGGTGAGGGTGACCACATAAACGAGCAGCCCCAGCAGTATGACATAGCAGGCCAATGCCCACCCGGACAGATACCACGGCCACCTGATATGGAACCTTATCTCACTCTCGGCCGTCTGCCCGGTATTGAGATTGTGTGCGCGGACCTTGAAGACGTGGTCTCCGCAGGGGAGGCGGGTGTAGTCCTTCGAGCCGCTCAGGCTTGGCCGTGACCAGTCGGAGTCGTAGCCTTCGAGCTTGCAGCTGTAGGTCACGGCCCCGCTCATCCGCTGTTCTATCATCCTGAATGCAAATCTTAGCGTGGTCTGCTCCGGAGAGAGCGTGAGCTCGGGCAGAGCGGCTGCGGAACAGTTCTGCAGCAGGACGCGCTCCCGTGGGCCCTCGATGCTTGTCACGGACCTGATTATGAGCGGGCTGTCATTGGCCTTCCGGTCCTTTAAGGTGTTCGTGTTGATGATCGAGAATCCGTTCTCGGTGTTGAGCAGGATCTTCCCGTCTTCAAGGTAGAGGGTGCTTTCGAAGCCGAGGGGCCGTTTGCCGACCAGATATTTGAGGGACAGCGAGTCGATCCTGTATTGGCCCTGTTCATCCCTGTACCCGAGAGCCTGAAGCGAGCCGGAAGAGTAGAAGTCGTTCCCGTCGGGAAACTGCAGGAGCGTCGTGATGATAGGGGAGAAGGTGAAACGCGAATTGAGGCTGTCCACCGGGAAAGCCTTCTGGAGGTTCTCGTTGTACGAATAGAAGCCGCCTTCGGTGGAGAAGATCATTTTCCCTCCGACCATATTCGGAATGTTGTTTGCGTCTGTCGGGAACCCGTGGTTGGTGCCGAAGTACTCGTGCGAGAGCACGGTGGTATAGCCGTCGTCGAAGGAGATGCGGAAAAGTCCCTTTACCCAATGCGACAGCCACATCCTTCCCTTCTCGTCGAAGCAGAAAGCCTTGCTGGAGTTGTCCGACCCCTTTATGAAATGCGACAGATGCCATCTTCCGCCGGATTTCTTCAGCACGAAGAGGCGGTTGTACCCGCTTCCCACCAGCATCTCGCGCTTTCCCGGGGGCGATTCCAGCTTCCATGCGCCTTCGATGCGGATATTCTGTGTGTGGCCGTCCCCGTATATTATGTACACACCGCCGTCGTGGCAGCAGAAAAGCGCTCCGTCGTATTCGCTGAGGCTCCAAACCTGGCTCAGTTTGTCTGTCACCTTCCGGTATTTCGACTCCAGGCTCAGAGGGTACTGGGTGGAGAAAAGTCCCTGGTTGGTGCCGAGATAAAGCCGGCCCTTCCATATAAGGGAGGCGTATCCCGTGCCGTAGATTTCGTTCTTTCCGAAAAGGTCCATCTCTGCGGAGGTGAGGTCAATGTAGGCAATGCCGTTGTCCAGACAGGCCCAGATGTTGCCCGACGGGTCGAACCGCAGGCCAAGTACGGTGTTGTTCCCGAACCCGGTGTCCGTGTTGATGTTGAACCATTCGCCCGTGTCCCTGTTGAGAATGTAAACTCCTTTCGTGACCGTGCCGAAGGCTATCGTGGAGCCGCTCATCGCAGCAGTGTACACAATGTCCCGACGGAGCGCCTGAGTGAACGGAAGCTTTTCCTCGGTCAGAATTCCGTCCTTAAGCCGGAACACTCCGTCCTGCTTCGTCACGAACAGCAGTTCGCCGGCTTCCGGCCCGCTGAAAATGGAGCACACTCTGGAATCTTTCAGAGCGCCGGTTCCGCGTATGGGCTCCAGCGCGTTGTCTTTCAGGGTGAAACAGCCGGCGCCGTACACATAGAGCAGAAGTTCTTCTCCTATGACGGTGGAACAGAATATCCTGTTCTCGAAAGTATAGGTCTTGACGCTGCGTCCCCCCTGATCCTTAAGAATATATATGTGTCTGTCGTCCTGAAAGAATATGTCTTCCCCCAGCCTTCCTATGTTCCAGATTTCCGATACCGTCACGCCGAGAGTGTCCAGAAGTGACGTGTAGGACACCATCCCGCCGCTTAGGGAGATCTTCCCGAGCTCATTGGTCGCTCCGGCGTAAAGGACGTTTTCCTGCCTGTCGTAATAAAGTGATCGGGTGTTCGTGCGGTTATGGTTGGGGATGACCGTCCACTCTTCTGAATCGAAAATCAGGACGCCGTTGTTGTTCGCGAAAAAGGCGATCCCCTCTTCGTTGCATTCTCCGGACCAGTTCTGGGTGGCGGCTCCGTAGGTCTGTTTCCCGTAGTAGCGCACGGTCGGGCTGTATGCCTTGACTGTAACGGGGGCTGATATGAACATAGCCAGCAGTAGGGCGGATGAAATGTATTTGTTGAGGTCGGTCATTATGCTGTTTTTACCTTTGTTGTGGTTACCATTAATAACAAAGCACTGTTTTACAGGCATTTGGAAAATTACTCCACTAATGGAGATTTTCTGTTTGTTGAGTTTTTGTGAGAGCAAATTTATATATAATGGTGAATTTTATCAATACCTTTGCTTGTTCCATTGGCGGAACGGCACTAAAGACTAATAACAATAACTGAATCATGAAAGAAACGAAATTTAGCGCGGAGTCGGGTTCGTACTCTTCTCCGGAGGTCAAGGTCCTTCACCTTGACGCTGAAAAGGTGTTTGCCGACAGCGGCAGCAACTGGTACGGCAGCGAAAGCAACAGCTCCAATATCAGCTGGTCATATTCAGATGATGAATGTTTGGATTAACTTAAAATGCACGCGATTATGAAAAGAATTCAATTCAGCTCCATTTTGGGCGTTGCGGCTCTTTCAGCTGCCCTTCTTTCCTGCCAGAAAGAGCAGACGCTGTCTTCTCCTGCATTTTATGTAAAGGTGGCTCCTTCTGAGACTGACACCAGGGCTACATTCGCCGACGGCGCCGGTATGTCCTGGGAAGGGACGGACAATTCTCTTTTCCGTATGGTCGCAGGCACCGAGATATCAACCTTAAACGTGTCCACCGCGGAGAGCGTATCTATAGACTCCCAGACCGGTGTGGCTTCATTCACTTTTAAAGCCGCTCCTGCAGAAGGCTCTACCGTGTCATTCTTCTACGGCCCGGGGACCAATCTGGAATACACCTTCAGCCCTAGCCAGACACAGACCACGCCAGGAAAGATCGATGCGGCCAATCTTTGCTTCAAGGCGGTGAATGTCGCCGTTACGGAGACTTCCGCCGCACCTGTGATGCAGATGGTGGGAAGCGTTCAGCGTTTTCTCATCTATTCTTCCACCGGAAATTATGCCGCAGAGAAGGTCGAGGCCATCAAGATCACCTCATCCAACGAAGATATAACCGGGCTTATCGGATACAACGGTCTCGGTCAGCCACGAAAGAGTCCGGGGGCCAATTATGATGCCGCCGAGACTGAGACGATCATCTGGAGCGGCTCAAAGTCCGTAACCGTCAATGTTACCAATCCTGTAGCCATCGAGGCGAAGGACAAGGCTTCCACCAAGGGTAAGGGTATCTACATTTCCATCCCTGCAGGCAGCATCTCATCCTACACCTATCAGATCACGACCGATCAGGCCGAGTATATCTATACTTCCACGAATGCCAAGACTTACGAGAACGGCAAGGTAACCAATGTGTTCATCAATCTGGAGAATGCCTCTATAGTACGTGCAGAGAAGGGCAGCGTGGTTCAGGAAGTCAAATATGTAGGCGGTCTTCCTGATTCATTTACTCTTAATGCGGACGCCACCGCCGACCAAGGCATAAGTTACTGGTATGCCACCGTCGACGGAAGCACCAGAGAGAACCGCGTGGAATCCACTTATGACGGTACCATTTTCTATTCCACCGAGAACGTGAAATTCACTGCTACCGACGAGAGCGGCAACGCTGTGGACTGGATCAGCTGCAAGTACAAGACCAGTGACACCTGGTGGCTTGTGACTTATGAGGCGAACGAGACCGGCGCCGAGCGCATTGCCAACATTACCGCTACATACAACATTCCGGGTTACATTGCCACACCGGCCACCAAGACGGTGAAGGTGATCCAGCCCGCGAAATCTGAATAATATAAACAACTACATAATACAGCTGAAATTATGAAGATAACCAATTTAGAAGAAAGGAGTTCGTACACCTCTCCGGAAGTCAGGGTTCTAAGCCTTGGCAGTGAAAAGGTGTTTGCAGACAGCGGCAACAAATGGAATGATGCCGCCAACTCTTCGGCCGATTTTTCCATCGGGTATGATTATTATGACGAATTTGAATAGGAGGGTAAGGTTATGAAAAAGACGATTAGAATTTGGACAGCCGCTCTGGCTGCATCAGTATTGTCCTTCGCGGCTTGCTCCGAGAAAATTGACGAGCCTGCATCGCAGAATGCCACCAGGACCATCAGGGTTACTGCCAATGTGGCGCTCGATGAGGCCGGTTCGGCCGTTTCTACCAGGGCCAATTGGACTGACGGCAAGGGCCTTCAGTGGGATGAGGCTGACATCACGAAACTCGGCCTTATCGACGACAAAGGCGGCATCAATGCTTCCACTGCCATGACTATCGCGACTGACGGCACAGCTGTCTTTACGGGAACTGTGAACGCCGAGGCGACAAAATTCCTCGCAAGCTATCCTAAAGTCAATGCCGGAGTGAATGACGGATGTTCCACGATTTATTTCAACATCGCTTCCGCACAGACTCAGGCCGCGGCCGGCGCGATGGAAAGCGCTGACGGCAAGGCCCTTTTCGTCGGCAAAGCTCCGATTGATCTCAGCAACGATGTTACCGAGTATTCGGCTTCTATGAGGATGATCTCATCCCTTGTGCGTTTTCTGGTGTATTCTACCGAAGGCAAGACCGAAAAGGTGAAATCTGTTTCCGTTACATCTGACCAAGCCATTTCCGGTGCGAGAGTCGCTATCGTAAACTGGTCAAATGAAGGAAATTACGAGTTCAACGGCGGCGATGTATCCAAGACTGCGACCGTCACTCTTGCCGAGCAGTTTGACCTTAACGGCATCACTTCGAAGGACAACACGAAGGGTATCTACCTCGGTCTTATTCCTGCTAAATCTACCACCACGACCTATACCGTGACTACTGACAAGGGTGCGTACACATTCACCCCGTCTTCTGATGTAGAGTTCAAGGCCGGAACTATCCACGACATTGCACTCAACCTCGACAAGGGAACATATGCGTCAACGGAGAATGAGGTAATCTTTACTCCTGGCGTGACTGCCGATCAGGGTGTTAATGCCAATGCCAATAAATTGTATCTTGGCGCTACAACCGCTACCTGCGGTGGCGAGGCTGTCACGATGAATGCCGATGACTGCGTTCTTGTCGCCATTGGAGATGACGGCAATGCAGTTTCCTGGGTTACTCCTTTCTGGGAGAATACAAATAACTTCAATCTCGGAATCAGTATTGAGAAGAACAAGACTACTTCCGCCCGTGCCGCGAAGATCTATATGGAATACAAGGGCACAAGGTCCAAGAACTGTATCAACGTCCGTCAGGATGCCGGCACCGGCGTTCCTACCATAGTTCCTACGCTTTCTGACGCCTATACGACCGAAATCGTTTACGGCGGAGAAACCGTTGCAACTGCTGCAACCCTTTCACTCACAGTTGACGGCGAGGCCAAGAGCGGTGCCGATGTGGACGCATACCTTTCATATCTCACGATCTCCTGCGGCGCTGCCACGGCAAGCTGCAAGGACGGCGTAATCAGCATCGTTTTCCCTGAGAATACTTCCACTTCCGCAAAGACCTACACTCTCAGCGTGAAGTCCGAAGATGGCAGTGCGACTTTGAGCTTCAACCAGGCTGCGAACCCTGATGCAGAAGGTGGCGAGACAGAGTCACATACCTTTGAGTACAAGATAGCACAAAACGGTGAGGCATCGTTCTCTATTTCCAGTGCAGCATACACTTCAGGTCATATCTATCAGATGGACTGCCTTGACGGAGCACCACCATATGTAAAGATAGATGACAAGACGTATGCTCCTGGCCAACTTGGAAATATTGAAACTGATGGCCTGTATGATGCGCTAGTCAATCATCTCTTTACATTCGTTGAACTTACTGATGATGATATGAAGGACGCGTCAGACCCTAAGACATCTGTCGCTGATATGAAGGCTGCAGTTTCCTTTACTTATTATGACCCTAAGGGAGCAGCTCTCTATTTTATGGTCGGAATCACCGAAAATACTACCGGAGCACGCAGAACCTTCAAGATTCAATGCAACAATGCGGACGGTACAGTCTGCGGAACACGTCTAATCTATCAAGATTAAGCTGTCTTCGGGCTGTTTGCTCCGGGACCTGTGGCCGCCCGTGGCCATCATGAACGGGGGGGACCGCCGCGAAGCGGTGGTGGGATGGAGCGAAGCGGAAGGTTTCCGGAGTAAATAGCCCGGAGCTAGATTGAATAAGACTACAAAATAATTTTGCGAAACAAGAGAAAATGAAAAGACATGCGTCGTTTGTCGTTCTTTTATCGCTGATAATCAGTTTCTGGGAGGGGCAGAATTTTTCTGCCCTCGCCCAGAATGTCAAGGTGGCCGGTGTGGTTACCGACGCCACCACCAGGCAGCCCATTGATTATGCCGCAGTGATCGCCAGAGGTGCGAATACCGTGGTAATGACCGACCCCGACGGCTCCTACGAGATCAGCGTCGCCCCCGGCACCACCCTCGAGTTCAACTGTTTCGGCTACATCGCCAGGACGGTCACCGTCTCATCTTCACAGACGAATCTCAACATCGCCCTCGAAACCGACGCCATCTCGCTTGATGCGGTGGTCGCCATCGGTTACGGTACCACCAAGAGGAGCGACGTGACCGGAGCCGTTTCGTCCATCACTTCGGACGAACTCAAGGTCGCGCCGGTCGCTACCGTTGACCAGGCGATGCAGGGCCGTGTGGCAGGTGTCACGGTGAACGCACAGTCCGGACAGCCCGGACAGGCAGCTCAGGTGCGGATCAGGGGCATTGGCACGGTAAACAATTCGTCTCCTATCTATGTGGTCGACGGCGTCATTACGGAGGACATCGGGTTTCTGAATTCAGCCGACGTGGCGTCGATGGAGGTGCTTAAGGACGCGTCTTCCGCAGCGATTTACGGCTCCCGGGGCGCGAACGGCGTCATCATCATCACCACCAGGAGCGGAAGCGAAGGCAAGGCCAAAGTGTCATTCGACTGCTACGGCGGCGTGCAGAACATCTGGAAGACCCTCGACCTTATGAAGAGGGACGAGTATGTGGAGACGATGGTAAGGATTGGCAATTCAGATGCGGAGCGCAAGGAACTCAAGCGCGGTTTCACCTCCTGGCTCAAGACCTACCGTCTCGGACGCGGCTATTTTGCCACCCCGGAGACCTTCAGCTACGAGACCCAGGACACCGATTGGCAGAGCGAGGTTCAGAACAGGAATGCGGCCATTCAGAACTACCATATCAGCGTGGACGGCGGCAGCGACAAGATGAAGTATTCCCTCTCTGCAGGCTATTTCGCGCAGGACGGAACCATCAGACAGTCTTATTATAACCGCCTCACCCTGCGCAGCAACGCCACTTACGACATCTCCAAGACCCTTCGCCTGGGCACGAACATCTCCTACATCACCTCCAGCTCCCGCTCGCTCGGGAACAACGCGGAGTACAACGGAGTGCTCTTCCAGGCCATATCCATGGCACCGTGGGATCCGACCCATTACCCTGAAGGCACGCTCTCGAAAGACGGCGACGACATCAGCGGCAAGATCGCGGCTTCCACCAACTATGCCAATGTCTATAACCCGTTCACCCAGATAGAGACCTCGCACCCAAGCAACAGTGACGAGCGGGTTCTGGGCAACGTCTATCTCGAATACAAGCCGTGGGAATGGCTCACCTTCAAGTCGAGCGTAAGCATGAACCGCTATTCATACCAGAACCGCTCCTACCGTGAGAAATACAAATTCTCCGACTACGACTCGAACACGAAGAACTCCGTGTCCGCTTCGCTTGGCAGCAGCACTGAGATGTTCTATGAGAACACCCTCACCTTTGCCAAGAAATTCGCCGACAGACACGACCTCTCCGTGATGATCGGCCAGACCACCGAGGAATACAACAGTTACGGCCTCAGCGGCAGCGGCTCCACGCTCCTGGTGACCGACCCTAACAGATGGTATGTCTCCAACACCACCGAGGACAAGAACTCCAGCGACTCCGTATCCAGGACCCGCCGCCTGTCATTCCTCGGCCGCGTGTTCTATTCTTATGATAACCGTTACCTTCTCACTGCCAATTTCCGCGCGGACGGATCGTCGAAGTTCCCGAACAACACCTGGGGCTTCTTCCCTTCGCTGGCACTCGGCTGGAGAATCTCGCAGGAGCACTGGATGGACGATACCAAGGACGTCGTGGACAACCTCAAACTGCGTCTCAGCTGGGGACAGATCGGTAACGACAAAGTCTCCGACGGCGCATTCGTGCAGTCCATACAGCAGGGCGTCACTTTTGTCAGCTACCCGCTGGGGAACACCGCCGGCGACTGGTCGTCGACCTACACTCCGGGCGCTGCGGTCATCACCTATGTGAACACAGGCGGCAAATGGGAATACACCGAGCAGATCAACCTCGGACTCGACTTCGGCTTCTGGAACAGCAAGCTTTACGGCAACATCGACGCCTATGTCCGCAATACCTACGATATGCTCCTGAGCGTCAAGGCTCCGGCCGTGGTGGGCAACCTCTACTCGAGCACGATGAATGTCGGCACGGTGAGCAACAAGGGCCTTGAGATCACTCTCGGACATGCCAATGCCATAGGCGATTTCCACTATGACATCAACGGCAACGTATCCTTCGTACGCAACCGCCTTACCCACCTCAACGGTGGCGAGAGGGTGCAGGGTTCCTACACTATGTGCGACGAAGGCCTGCCTCTCTACAGCCTCTGGGGCTGGGAGTACGAAGGCATCTACCAGACCGATCAGGAGGCAGTGGATCACCAGTGGGGCGTGGCGAGCGTCACTGAACACGCCGGAGATGCGCGCTACAAGGATCAGAACGGCGACGGAATCATCAACACCGACGATATGGTCAGCATCGGCAATCCGTTCCCGTGGCTTTCATACGGACTCAACTTCACCATGGGCTGGAAAGGCATAGACTTCTCGATGTTCCTCCAGGGAGTGTACGGGAACAAAATCTACAACGCGCTTCGCCGCCAGACCGAGGGCGACGGCCGTCAGGCGACCCTCAGCACCGCGATGCGCAATGTCTGGACTGCCACTTCCACCGACGGAACCATTCCTAATCCGGCAGGCTCGTCGCGCAATATGGAAGCCTCTTCACGTTTCGTCGAGGACGGCTCATACCTGCGCCTGAAGAACATACAGCTGGGATACACCATCCCGAGCCGCTATACGCAGAAGTTCCACGTCTCATCCTGGAGGTTCTATGTGTCGGCTAACAACCTTGTTACCCTGACCGGATACAGCGGTTACGACCCTGAAGTCGGCGGGGGAGTGGACTGGGGTAACTATCCGCAGTCACGCACGTTCCTTTTCGGTACATCACTTAATTTCTAGGAGGGCTGAACGATGAAATCAATCAAATTCACGATAGTGGCGCTGGCCCTTGTATGCGGGCTGGCTTCCTGCAACGATTGGCTTAAGGAACAGCAGCCCAACGAATCCAAGCTGAGCGACTTCTTCATCTCGAAGGACGCCGCGAAGCAGGCCGTCGTCGGCTGCTATGTCCCTATGACCTGGAATCTCGGCAGTACCTACTGCAACGAATGGCTCATAGGCGACGTCGCTTCGGACGACGCCATCAAGGGTGGAGAATACCTCAAGGATATGGCCGACGCGTTCGACATCTGCAAATTCCAGGTAGTTTCGAGCAACGGCCTTCTGGACGCGTTCTATAACGCCCAGTATATCGGCATATCCAGGTGCAATCAGGCACTGGAGTCCATCGCCGCGATGATTCTGCCCGAGGATATGACCGAAACCGAGCGCTCACAGATGCTCGGCGAGGCGAAGTTCCTGCGCGCATTCTATTATTTCAGGCTCGTAAGGCTTTTCGGAGGCGTGCCAATGCCGCTCGCCCCTGTGGTAAGTTCCGAGGACTGGAAGATGCAGAGGTTCACTTCCGAAGAGGTTTATGCTCAGATCATCTCCGATCTCGAGGCCGCGGAGGCAGTGCTCCCGCTTCGCAGCGAGTACGCCGCCGATGACCTTGGCCGTGCCACCAAAGGCGCCGCAGAGGCTCTTCTGATGAAGGTGAACCTCTACCTTAAGAATTACTCCGAGGTGCTCAAGTGGGGCAAGCTCATCACCGCATCCGGCGAGTACTCACTGGTTCCGGACTACTTCTCGCAGTTCCTTCTCGAGAACGAGTGGAGCGCGGAGTCAGTGTTCGAAATCAACTACGTGACCGATATGTATTCGGACTACGGCGGATTCGGATTCACCCGCGGAACCTTCACGCAGATAATGATGCGCCCGCGTTCTGCCAATGTGGGAGGCGTCTCCGGCTGGGGCTATGACCGTCCTACCTGGGATCTCTACGCCGAGTTCGAAGACGGGGATCCGCGCCGCGGCTGGACCATCCTCGAGCAGCTTCCTTCGGAGGTCGAAAACGAGACCGCGGAGATCCATTATGCCAATTATTTCTATAACCGCAAGTACCAGATGGAGACCTACCCGGCATCTGCCGAGGCGACTGCCAAGGGACTCCGCTACGAATTCCCTGACCTGTCCCACGCATCCCGCGCAGGGCTCAACTGGAAGGAGATCCGCTACGCCGACGTGCTTCTGATGTATGCCGAGGCCGCGATAGAGAGCGGAACCGACCTCTCTACTGCCAAAGAGTACATTAACTCCATCCGTCACCGCGCGAGCGCTTCCCTTCCTGAGGTCGAGGCCACCCGCGAGGCGCTGCGCCACGAGAGAAGGGTGGAATTGGCAATGGAAGGCCACCGCTGGTTCGATCTCTGCCGCTGGGGTATCGCGAAGGAGACGATGAACGCCTACAGGCAGAAGTTCAGACTCTCCAACTGGGCCGCTCTCGAGAGCGAATATCCGTTCATCGCGTCGATAGACAAGTCTCATTTCGAGCTTCTCGACGGAGACGATATGTGCGAATTCCAGGATTACCACGCCCTGATGCCTATCCCGCAGGAGCAGATCCGCCTGGCCGGGCTTGAGCAGAACGAAGGGTATTAGTCTTAAATTTAAAAAATTATAAATCACACAATTACAATTATGAAAAAGATCATTTCAGTACTGCTTAGCGCAGCTGCCATCTTCTCTCTTGCTTCCTGCAGCAAGAGTGAGAATCCGTCATCCGGCTCATTCGGATGCACCATTAAGGTAACTCCTTCCGAGAACAGCGCCGTGGTCGCCGTCGAGGTGAACAACGCTGACGCCGAGTATCAGCTCTGGGTCGTCGAGAGCGCATCTTACGAGGAGAAAGTTCCTGCAGATGCAATGACTCTCAAGGGCAACGCTTCTGCGTCTTTCACCGGACTTAAGGCCGACACCGAATATACCGCAGTCGTATATGAGGCTTCAGCCGGCTACAAGGCCAAGGAATTCGTGACAGACAAGTCCACCGTCTCTTACGACAGCCTCAAAGGAAGCGACTACATCATCATCGCTATGGACGAGACCACCAGCAACAGCCTCGCAGGCAAGACCAAGTATCTTATGTATGCTGACGGTGTATATTCAGACGCCGGAAATACCGGAACCATTTTCTTCGACTACTGGAACGGCGGCACAGCCGGAACATGCTCAGGCCCTAACTCTTACGGAGTCGTGGACGGATGGTTCTCAGTCATCCCTCCTGCAGGCTGGTTCGGTTTCTGCTTCCGTCTGGAGGATAAGGAAGCAAATCTTAGCACAGATGAGGAGAAGGCGGAAGCTGCAAAGCGCCGCACCGCTCTTCAGAGCATCACTTCAGATTACACACTCCACATCGCGATGAAGGCTTACTGCACAGGAGAATACTCTCTGCGCTGTCTCAGCGGTGAGTTCGGTGTTACGATCGGTGATGAGAACGCAACCTACGGATTCAAGAGAGACGGACAGTGGCACGAGATCGAGATTCCTATGTCAGTCTTTATGGCCAGCGACAAGTATAACGCTACCTCTGAAACCGGTATCGTAGCATTCACCCAGGGCGCCAACGGCTATCCTACCACACTTGACTTCGACGCCGTATTCTTCTACAAAAAATAATTTGAATGAAAAATATCTTCAATCTCGCACTGCCGTTTATCGCAGGACTTTGTGCACTTTGCTCGTGCCTGAAAAGCACCGCGCAGGAGGAAGGCTTCAACATCAAGCTCTCCATCGCCGCGCTAACCCCTTCGTCAGCCACCGTGACAGCCGTTCCGTCGGATTCGCAGACGGAATACTGCCTCTACGTGACCCCGAAGTCGGATTACCGGGCGTCACGTATCCCGAGCACGGCTGAATATGCCACAGGTGAACACAACTTTACGGCATCCTCGCTGGAAATGGGAGTGGATTACTGCGCCGTGGCGGTAGTGGAGATGACAGGATATTCAGTCATTCTGGATTTTAACACTTCGTCTGCTGTCGGGACGCTCGATCCGGCCGGTCATCCGGAGGATTTCAATGTTAAGAGCATCCCGACCAAGCAGGCCAAGAGCGCCAAGAGGGGAGTAGCCGGCAATTTCCAGATGGATTCCGACGCTGCACTGCTCGGCCCGGGCGTCTGCTGGGATTACGACTGGTCGCACAACTATCCTTCACGCGCCGCCGGGCTCTATGCTAACGGCATCTCCTTCTATCCTATGGTATGGAACGCAGGCCTGAACAGGGACAACATCTCCCGTCTGAAGAAGGATTATCCCCAGACAGGATGGATCCTCGGCTACAACGAGCCCAACCTTATCGACCAGGCCAATATGGTTCCGTCCGTCGCCGCCAAGAGCTGGCCTGAACTCAGGACCTTCTCCAAAGAGGTGGGGATGAAACTCGCTTCACCTGCGCTTAACTATGGAACGCTTTCGGGCTACAGCGACCCTGTCGTCTGGCTGGATGAATTCATCGGCTGCGAGGGCATCGGCTCCGACGCGTTCGATGCGATAGCCCTTCACTGCTATATGCCCAATGCCGCCGGAATGCGGACGATGATACGCCGCTTCGACAAATACGGCAAGCCTGTCTATATGACCGAGTTCTGCTACGCCAACGGCAGCATCTCGAACAATGAATCGGACCAGATCTCATTTATGTCCGACGTGCTGAATATGCTCGAGACCGACTCGAACGTGGACGGTTACAGCTGGTTTATGGTTAGAGGATCGGGCAACTGGGCTGCGATATCTCTTCTTAACACAGACACGCAGAACCCCGCACTCACCCCGCTCGGGAAGATGTATGTCAATTTCTCGTCTTTCGACAAGGACTGCTGGTACGGCCGTCACGAGCCTATCCCTGCCGCTCACTATGTCGCCCACAATATGTCCGGCATTCAGAACGGCTGGAACGAGGTCTTCAAGGTGCGTCCTTGCACCGATGTCTTCGGCGATCTTATGGTTCTCTGCAATGTGCAGAACTCCTGGGTCGAGTATCAGGTGGAAGTGGACCGGGACGGCACCTACGCCCTCGGCGCCCGCTACACATCGGAGCTTCTCGGCGGAACGATGACCGTCTCAGTGGACGGCGCCGCTCAGCAGGAGGTGGAGTTCGAAAAGACCCCGTCCTGGAAGTGCAAGTGGATAGAGAACATTTCCCTCAGCAAGGGACGTCACACCATACGACTCGCCCTTAAG
>CAVBDE010000039.1:0-14344 GCA_963594055.1 Anaerovoracaceae bacterium
ACTCTCTGCCCGACAACATCAAAGTATAATCGTCCAAACTTTGGGGGTCACATCAAATTTGCGGCTGCCGTCCTCAATTTAGGGGTGTTTTGTGGACGGGATTCGCAGGTAAGATTGAGAATCTTGATTAGGCAAGTGCCACTGAGGGCCGTCAGATGCCTATGATCTCAAGACAGGCAATTACACTTTTACACTACACTTCCTGACGGTGAATGACTTAGGGTGAAGATGGATTAAAACCGCGTATAACGCCAATCCAAAGAAATTTTAAAATTTTTAAAAATTTTTATTTTGCTAGATATGGCAGAATCTGCTTTCAAAGTATTAGTTTTGGCGGGTGATTTTATAACAAACTTTAACCAAAATTATAATTATTGGCCCGCACGGCCGTTTTAATCAGCTGTCAGACAACTTGAAAAGATTTGTTTTTTAGAAATATAATTTCAATCTTTGCGGTTAAGCGCTTTATAAAACGCCCGTTTTTGTGTGCGCTGTCCGAAGCGGAATGACAGCGGCCCGGCAGAGTAACGACACACAAAAAACATACCCGGTTAGTATATCAATGTTTAATTATAAAGGTATTACCTTATGAAAAAAGCGAAATTGTTTCTCTGCGCATTGCTGGCGCTCGTGACGGTCTCCCTTTCTGCCCAGAACATAAAGATAGGCGGAGTCGTCAAGGATGCACAGTCAGGCGAGACGATTCCTTATGCTTCAGTATTGATCAAAGGAACGTCCAATGGCACCGTAGCTGACATGGACGGTGTCTATTCACTCAACGCTCCCGAATCGGGAGTCCTCGTATTCTCAGCTGTAGGATACGTGTCAGCAGAAATCAACATCGGCTCAAGGAGCAAGATTGACGTCGCCCTCGAGCAGGATACAGAGCTCCTCGACGAGACCATCGTGGTGGCATTCGGTACCGCGACCAAGAGTTCATTCACCGGATCAGCCGCTGTCGTGAACGAGGAGAAGATTGCGAAATCCCAGGTTTCGTCCATCACCAACGCCCTTGCAGGTGCTGTGGCCGGTGTCCAGCTCACCTCATCCAACGGTGCTCCCGGTTCAACCTCCACCATCCGCATCCGCGGTTTCAGTTCCATCTCTGCAGGCCAGAGCCCTCTCATCATCCTCGACGGCGCACCTTACTCAGGTGACCTCTCGACCATCAACCAGGCCGATGTAGAGTCAATGTCCGTCCTCAAGGATGCGGCTTCCAACGCCCTCTACGGTGCGCGCGGCGCGAACGGTGTCATCATCATCACCACCAAGAGCGCCAAGAAAGGCCAGGCTACGGTGACATTCGACGCCAAGTACGGCTTCAACACCCGCGCCCTCCGCGACTACAACGTCATCAAGAGCCCTGCCCTCTACTATGAGACACAGGCCAAGGCCCTCACGAACTACTATACAAGCAAGGGCTACACTCAGGCTGCAGCCATCCAGAAGGTAAACCAGAATATCTGCGGCGACGTCAGCAGCGGCGGTCTCGGATACAACATCTGGACTGTACCTGACGGAGAGAGCCTCATCGGAACCAACGGAAAGCTCAATCCTAACGCCACCCTCGGCCGCGTGGAAACTTTCAAGGGCGAGGAATACCTCATCACCCCTGACGACTGGTCAGACATCGCTTACCGTACAGGCATACGCCAGGAATACAACGTGGCAGTGTCTGCAGCGCAGGACCGCTCAAGCTTCTACGCTTCCATCGCATATCTCGACAACGAAGGTATCACCGCGGCATCCGACATGGAGCGCCTCACCGGACGTGTCAGAGCAGACTATCAGGCCAAGGACTGGCTCAAGGTAGGTGCGAACTTCTCTTATGCACGCTTTAACTACAACTCCCTGAGTAACAACGGCTCAAGCTCTTCTACCGGCAACATCTGGGCCTTCACTTCGCAGATGGCCCCTATCTACCCGGCCTATATCCGCAACGCTGACGGCTCCATCAAGGTCGACGGCAACGGCATCCAGATGATGGACTATGGTAACGGCTCGACCAAAGAAGGCCAGCCCACCGGAAATGCCGGTCACGCACGTCCGTTCCTTTCCGACGCCAACCCTATCCAGGACCTCTCCCTCAATACCAACAACGCTGAGGGCAACGCGGTCACTGCCAACGGATACGCGGACTTCACCATCCTTCCGGGACTCAAGTTCACCGTCAACGGCACCGTATATGTTGACGAGACCCGCTATACCAATGTATACAACCCATACTACGGCCAGTTCGACTCCACAGGCGGTACCGTCTCCAAGGAGCACGACCGTCTTATGACATACAACCTCCAGCAGCTCCTCAACTACAACAAGTCATTCGGCCTGCACAACATCGCCCTTATGCTCGGTCACGAGTACTACGACAGCAGGAGCTACACCCTCTGGGCAAGCAAGTCCAAGATGTTCAGCCAGTCCAACAAGGAGCTCAGCGGCGCCGTAGTTGACGGCAAGAGTTCAGGCTCCACACTCGGCGAGTACAACAACGAAGGTTACTTCTTCCGCGGCCAGTACGACTACGACAACCGCATCTTCGCATCGGCTTCATTCCGTCGCGACGCATCGTCACGCTTCCATCCTGATTACCGCTGGGGTAACTTCTGGAGCCTCGGTACCGCATGGATTGTCAGCCGCGAGGCTTGGTTCAACACCCCTTGGGTCGACGAACTCAAGTTCAAGGCATCCGTAGGTAGCCAGGGTAACGACAACATCGGTTCATACAACTACACTGACCTCTACGACATCTCCAATTCATCAGGAAACGTGGCCACCTACTTCTCAAGCAAAGGCTCCAAGGCCATCACCTGGGAGACCAACACGAATACGAACATAGGTGCGGAGTTCGCCCTCTTCAACCGCCTTACCGGTAGCCTCGAGTACTTCGACCGCCTCACGACCGACATGCTCTTCAGCTTCCCTGTAGCTCCGTCACTCGGATATTCAAGCTACTATACCAATGTCGGTGACATGAAGAACTACGGTATCGAACTCGAGCTCGGCGCGAACCTCATCAGCACCAAGAACTTTTCTTGGGATGTCAACTTCAACCTTACATGGCTGAAGAACCGCATCACCAAACTTGACGACGCGAAGAAGACCACGACCGCCTACGACAGAAACGGAAAGGCCTACAAGGGTTACCAGTCAGGCGGCATGTTCATCGCAGAGGACGTATCCCTATACTCCTGGTACCTCAAGGACTATGCAGGTGTGGATCCTCAGACCGGAGAATCTCTCTGGTACTATGACGATGTCACCTACGAGAAGGACGCCCAGGGCAACGAGGTTGAAGTAAGCCGCGAGAGAAAGACCACCAGCACATGGTCTGACGCAGACTACTATCTGACAGGCGACACCACCATCGCTCCGTTCTACGGAGGATTCGGCACCAGCTTCCAGGTTTACGGCTTCGACTTCTCCATCAACTTTTCATATCAGCTGGGCGGCAAGGGATACGACAGCACCTACGCCACTTTGATGTCATCTCCGACCTCAGACACCGGCGGATACAACTACCACGCCGACATCTTCAAGGCCTGGACCAAGGACAACACCGACACCGATGTCCCTCGCTTCCAGTTCGGCGACGAATACACCGCGGCTTCTTCCACCCGCTTCCTTACCAACGCAAGTTATCTCAACATCGAGAACATCAACATAGGTTACACCTTCCCATCCAGACTGACCCGCAAGTTCGGCGCAGAGGCACTCCGCGTCTATGTGGCAGCCGACAATGTATGGTACTTCTCCGCCCGCCAGGGATTCGACCCTCGTCAGACATACTCAGGTTCGTCCAATGCGACCACCTATTCTCCTATGAGAACCATTTCCGGCGGTATAACTCTTAAATTCTAAATTGACGACAAGTTATGAAAAGAATAGTTTACGCTTTATCTGCATTCACTCTTGCTTCCGTGGCTCTCAGCGGCTGTATCAAAGAGACTTTCCCGCAGAGTTCCACCGCAACGGCAGAGCAGACACAGGGTTCTTCTTCCTCAATGGAAGCCGCTGTCAACGGTATTCCTGCCCAGATGGCTCAGGGCTATCTCATCTACGGCAGCCAGACCCACGAGGCCGACATCGCATACCCTTCAATTATGATGCAGTTCACCGAACTGATGGGCGACATCTTCCCTCAGGGAAGCAATACCGGATATGACTGGTTCTTCAACTGGAACACCTGTACCGGAATGTCCAACACGACTTACAACTCATATATACCTTGGCGCACCCTGTATATGTTCGTCAAGTCTGCCAACGACGTGATCAAGGCAGTCGATCCCGAGAGCACCAACCCTGACGAGCTCGCATATCTCGGCATGGGCTACGCCTACAGGGCATTTGACTACTATCATCTGATGAACATGTACGAGCCTGTACTCAACCAGTACACCGACTGCAGCAAGGTCGAAGGCCTTACTGTCCCTATCGTCACCGAGCAGACCACCGAGGAGCAGGGCAAGAACAACCCTCGCGCCACACACGCCGAGATGGTAGAGTTCATCCTGTCAGACCTCGACAAGGCCGAGCAGTACCTCAAGGACTATACGGTCACAGACCTCCACTTCCCGTCCATCGCTGTAGTCTATGGACTCAAGGCCAAGGTCTATATGTCCGACAAGCAGTATGCCAACGCCGAGAAGTATGCCCGCATGGCCATCGACGCCTCTCCTGAGTCAAAGCCTCTGACCCAGACCGAGTGGGAGGATCCGACGACCGGCTTCAACACAGCCACCGCGGCCTGGATGTGGTATATTTCATACTCTGCCGAGAATATGGGCAACCTCTGCAACTGGATCGGCTGGATCGCTGCCGAGAACGACTGGGGCTATGCTACTGTGACCGTGCCCGGCATCAACCGCTGGCTCTACGACCGCCTTCCGGACACTGACTGGCGCAAGCACAGCTGGGTGGATCCTGACAAGTACGAGTATTACAACTACAAGACCTGCCGCAGCAAGGAGTGGGTCGAGTCCCTCCCGGCATACACATCCCTCAAGTTCCGCTGCGTAGGCGGTGACTACGAGACCTATTCTATCGGCGGTGTCTGCGATGTTCCTCTGATGCGTATCGAGGAGATGTACTACATCGAGGCCGAGGCCAAGGGTCTCCAGAATCTCGCCGCAGGAGCTGAACTCCTCCAGGCTTTCGTATCCAAGTACCGCCAGAGTGACTACACCTGCTCATTCGGAGATGTCGCATCCTTCGAGGATGAGATTCTCTTCCAGAAGAGGATCGAGTTCTGGGGCGAGGGCATAGCATTCTTCGACGCCAAGAGAATGAAGGCCGGCACCAAGCAGGCATACGGCGGGACCAATGCTCCGGGAACTACAGCCAGACTCAATGCCGTGGGCATCAAGCCTAACTGGAATTACGTCATCCCGCAGAGCGAGGTCAGCAACAACCCTGCACTCAAGGGCTACGAGAATCCGGACCCTACCGAAACAATCAAACCAGAAGACTAAAGTAAATCATGAACATGAAAACCATAAGCAATAAAATATACGCAGCACTGGCTTTCCTGGCATTTGTATGCCCGACTGCCTGTGTGGAGGAGGCCCCTGTATATGAGGCAGGTGAGCCTGACCTCGAAGGGTGCTACGGAGTATATTTCCCTACGCAGACTTCAGAGTTTGCCCTGGAGCCGACGGATCCTACCTCAGTGACCATCACCCTTGCCCGTACCGTATCGAAGGATGACATCATCGTCCCGGTGGTACTGACAGACACGACCGGTGTGTTCTCCGCATCTGATATAGTCTTTGAAGACGGCCAGAGCGAAACCACAGCCACCCTCAGCTTCCCTACTGCAGAAATCGGCACAAACTACGCTTTCTACATCAACATCGACGATCCTGAGTACGCGTCACATTACACTGCCAACTCCACATCTCTTAGCATTTCAGTTATCCGGGAAAAGTGGAACGACCTCGGCAAGGCAGAGTGGAGAGACGATTTTGTTACAGCATTATTCAATGTCAGCAGTGTCAAATATGAAGTTGAAGTGCAGGAGAACGCCAACCAGGCGGGCCTCTACAGATTCAAGAACGTCTATGGCGAGGCTTATCCTTACAATGAGGAAGGTGACTGGGACGATTCCAGGGATTATTGGACAGTCATCAATTCCACCGACTCTACCAAAGTCTATATAAGCACTCAGCGTACCGGCTGTGACTGGGGCTACGGAGCATTCATAGTCAGCAGTATGGCGGGATATTATCTTGCCAAAGGTGGCGAAGCGAATGAGAAGAAGGCAGAAGAATATTATGGCTCCCGCACCAACGGATGCATCAAGTTCCCGTCAGGTTCGCTGCTTTTCGGCATGGCGAACCACAATAACGGTAGACTTTATAGCGCCAACAACTCCGGTATGTTCCGCGTGATTCTCCCCGGAGGCAAGGATGTGGACTACACATACTCCGTTACCGCCGAACTCTGCAAGGACGGCAAGGTGCCTGTCACATTCACTCTCGGAGAAGACATCACCTGTATGAAATATCTGGTCGTTGAAGGAGCGCTCGATGCCCGTGAGATTCAGAACGCACAGGATCAGGTCATCAATTCCGACAAGGCTCTGACCGTCGAGGAGTCCTGCACCGTCGATATCAGCTGCGAGAAGACAGGTATGTACACCGTTGTGGCTGTGGCTTACGCCGACAAGATCAACAAGGGTTGCACCGGTGTCGCCTTCGGCTATGTGACCCCTGGCGAGGAAGAGGCCAATGCGACGGTAGTTACCGCCGGCCTTGAGCTCACTTCACGCTACGAGGCCGCAGGATATGACAAGCGCAATTCAGCTCAGTGTTATATCTATGGTAAAAATCTTGCTGATGTCAAGATGGGGCTCTACAAGACTGCCGTAGTGGAGAAATACGGAATCGAAGAAGTCGTCGCAGATGTACTGGAAGGAGACTCTCTGAGCGCTGAAGAGCTTGAAGAAGTTAACGGGAAAGGTTATGCAGACCTTCTTACAAGCCTCGCCCCACTTACCTCATACACTCTTGTGGTTTGGGCAAGCAACGGATACACTGATACTTATGTTACAGCGGAAGTCACGACAGCGGGACTTGACCGCATCAAGATGACTACCGGCACTTATACCTATGGTTTTTGGTGGGAAGGTGGTGATCCCGGACTAGAATTCTATCAGGATCCGAACTACGAGAACACTTATGTTATCGCAAACTGGGGCGGTGGAGTTGACTTCACGTTCACGTATGACCCTGCAACGGGAAAAGTTGTTGTCGCCAGACAGGCAATCGGTGATTCCTACGGCTCTTACGGCGCAGTCTATGCTGGTGAGGCCAAGAATGTTTACTCTACCGAATCGTCAAAATATGCCGATCTTACAGACAGCTACTATGATGGTGAGACATCAACTTTCCACTTCAGTCTGGCTTACTTCTGCTCTGCAGGTGTATTCGGCAACGTTGTCGAGACCTTCAATCTTGACGAGGCTGTTGAGTTCAGCGCTGCGAAAGCATCCTCTGCCGCCTTCAAGGGTCTCAATATCAAACCTCTTGACAAGCAGCTTGACAAGATACAGGTTTCTTCAAGGAGTGATTTCGCCCCTTGCGGATATAGTGCCGGCCTCAGCCTGGAGTTCACCCCGAGGCTTGCTGAATTCAGCGCCACGGTCTCTAAGAGGAGCTTCGACAGGCACTGCCTCAAGAGCAATTCTGTAGAGTTTGCGAAATAAAACAGCATAAATAATGTCGGGACGCGACCTTCTCTCAAGGCCGCGTCCTTTCAGATTAAAAAGAGATGATTAAACTAAAGAAGCCATATCTGCTTATCCTTATCGGTGCGGCGGCCGTTTCCTGCTCACAGGAGCCGTTCCCGGACAGCGGGCAGCAGTTCCCTTCCTGCATCTCCGGGAAGATACTCAACACCAAGTCTTCCGGCACGTCAGAAGGTCAGCTGCTTGTCAAATTCAGCCAGGCGGCGCCGGTTGACCCCGGCATCCCCGGAGTCGTCAGCCTGGAAAGAGTGTTCTCCCCAGTCGAAGGCAAGGAAGAGCTCGAAGCGCGCTTCGAACTGGACAGGTGGTATGTCTGCCATCTGGATGACGCTGCCGATATCGAGGGCATTGCCGAAAGCCTCGCTGCGCTGACGGACGTCAGCGCCGTGGAATACGAGATGACATACACCAGGGCCTCCGACTGCGAGGTGATACCCTGCACTCAGCCGCTTGATGGCGGAGCCCTGACGAAGGCCGGAACATCACAGGCGGTATTCAATGACCCGTATCTGACCAGCCAGTGGCACTATATCAACACCGGTGACCGCGCCGTCGCTACCGACAGCTATGCAGGAGGCGACATCAATGTCAAGGATGTCTGGAGCAGCCTTACCACCGGTGACGATGCCATTATAGTGGCAGTGGTCGATGAGGGGGTGAAATACAGTCATCCCGACCTCGCCGCGAATATGTGGACCAACCCGAAGGGCACCGAAGACCTGCACGGCTGGAACTTCGTCACCGACGGTCCCGTCACCTGGGCCAAGACCAACGACTCAGGCCACGGCACTCACTGCGCCGGCACCATCGCCGCAGTGAACAACAACGGTGTCGGTGTCTGCGGAGTGGCAGGCGGGAACGGAACCGGCGGAGTAAAGATAATGTCCTGCCAGGTATTCGACGGAAAGACCGGAGGCAGTTCCACCATCGTCTCCAAAGCCATCAAATACGCAGCGGACAATGGCGCATCGCTGATTTCCTGCTCCTTCGGCTATACCGGAGGGACATATACTTCCGACTCGGCGTATCTTAACGGGAACGGCGGTCGCAATACCATGGAGATGGACGCCATCAGGTATTTCGAAGCCACAAAGAATAACGACGTGCTCGACGGAGGCATAGCAATCTTCGCCGCAGGCAACGACGGCGACCCTTACGCCACCTATCCCGGGGCATACAATGACATCATCAGCGTCTCCGCATTCGGCCCGGATTACCTGCCTGCCTACTATACCAACTACGGTCCCGGCTGCAACATAGTGGCCCCGGGCGGCGAGGCATATCACAGCAACGCCGCCGGAGAGCGCAGTTCCTCCGCCGCCCTCGTGCTGTCCACGGTCCCGAGCGAGCTGTATTCATCGGATTACGGCTATATGCAGGGAACCTCGATGGCCTGCCCGCACGTGACCGGTGTCGTGGCTCTCGCGCTCTCCTATGCGAAGAAACTTGGCAAGCACTACACCGTATCCGAGTTCAAGAACATGATCGTCACCTCGGCCAACGATTTCGACACGCGCATCAACAAGTGCACCAAGCAGATCAGCAGGTCAATGTCGCTCACGAACTACTATCACAATATGGGCACAGGCTCCATCGACGCCTGGAGGCTTATGATGAAAATTGAAGGCACGCCCTGTCTTACCGCAGAAGCGGGGAAAAACCAGTGGCTCGACCTTTCGGGCTACTTCGGCACAGCGTCCGTCAACCTTACCTACCGTGGCATCGAGTACACCGATGAGGCAGCCGAGGCCATAGGACTCGCGGAGAAGCCGTACATCAAGTACGGACGACTCTACATCCACCCGACCAAATGCGGCTCTGCCAAGTTTACGGTTAACGCCGTAGGCGGCGGCACCTCGGTCGGCAGCGACATCGCCATCGGAGGTATGGCCATCCATCAGGATATCTCCGTCATAGTCAGGTCTGTCAAAAGCGACAATGGAGGATGGTTATGATGAAAAGATTTATTCTGATACTTTCCGTGGCGCTTTTCGCGGCCGTCGGATGCAGAAAAGACGACCCCAAGTCGGCTCCGGTCGACATAGAGGGGCAGTGGGAGCTCGTCTCCGCCAGTCTCGGCACCAAGAGCACCGATGTCGGCGGGCAGACCGTGTCGGTCTATATCGAATTCACTTCCGACGGCAATTTCTCACTCTGGCAGCAGCTCGGAGCGGGCAGGTTCGTCTCGTTCAGCGGCAGCTGGACTCTGAGCGGAGATACCCTCAGCGGCAAGTACAGCGACGGCTCAGCCTGGGCCTGCGACTACTCCGTCAAGGTGGAGAACGGCCAGCTCACCCTCACCACCCTGCCTGACGGCTCCGACATCTACACCTACTCCCCCTGCACTATCCCCGATTCCATCAGGGAATAGCCCTGGCATCAACTAAAAAAGGCTGGACCTTTGACAGGTTCAGCCTTTTTCTATATAATCATCCGGTTAGAAGATCTCTTCCTTCTTCTCTTCGGCGTTCTCGTGATGCTCTTCAGATCTGTTCTCCTTTCTGAAGGTGCGCTTAGGTCCGCGCTCGCCGTCGCGGCGCGGTCCCCTGTCACCATCCCTGCGCGGACCGCGTGAATCGCCGTCCCTGCGAGGGCCCCTGTCGGAACGAGGCTTGCGCTCAGGCTCCACATATCCTTCAGGCTTCTCGGTAAGAGCGCGCATTGAAAGGCGCATCTTGCCGGTCTTGGCATCTATCTCGAGGAGTTTGACATCGATCTCATCGCCGACCTTGAGGACATCCTCGACCTTCTCGGTCTTGGTCCAGGCGATCTCGCTCACGTGAAGCAGACCTTCCTTGCCAGGGAGAATCTCCACGAAGGCACCAAAGTCCAGGATGCTTACGACCTTGCCGTGATAAACGGTACCTGCCTCAGGAACTGCGCAGATGCCCTTGATCCAGTCGAGAGCCTTGACCATAGCCTCCTTGTCGTTGGAAGCGACATCGACAACTCCCTCTGTGCCGCCACCAGGAAGAGGTTCCTCGGTGATGGTGATGGTAGCGCCGGTCTCCTTCTGTATCTTCTGAATGGTCTCGCCACCCTTTCCGATAACTGCACCGATGAATTCTGCAGGGATGCGGATCTGCTCGATGCGCGGAACGAACGGCTTGTAATCCTCACGAGGCTCAGAGATGACCTTGAGCATCTCGCCCATAATGTGAAGACGTCCCTGACGTGCCTGCTCGAGAGCCTTCTCGAGAACATCATAAGAAAGGCCGTCCACCTTGATATCCATCTGGGTAGCGGTAATACCGTCCTTCGTACCGGTTACCTTGAAGTCCATATCTCCGAGGTGATCCTCGTCTCCGAGAATATCGGTAAGAATGGCATAACGGTCATTAGGACACTTGGCATCGGTGATAAGTCCCATAGCCACACCTGCGACAGGTTTCTTGATCTTCACGCCGGCATCCATAAGCGCGAGGCATCCGCCGCACACTGAAGCCATTGATGAAGAGCCGTTGGACTCGAGAATATCTGAAACCACGCGTACTGCGTAAGGATTCTCCGGAGCGAGCGGAACGACAGGCTTGAGGGCGCGCATTGCGAGGTTGCCGTGACCGATCTCGCGACGGCCTACACCGCGCTGTGACTTGGCCTCGCCCGTAGCGAACGGAGGGAAATTGTAGTGAAGCACGAACTGCTGGTCGTCCTGGATGAGGACTTCGTCAGTCTCCTTCATATCCATCTTGGTACCGAGCGTAACGGTAGCCAGCGACTGTGTCTCACCGCGGGTGAAGATGGCGCTTCCGTGTGCGCAAGGCAGATAGCCGACCTCGCACCAGATAGGGCGCACTTCATTGCATACACGTCCGTCCAGACGCTTGCCTTCGTCGAGGATGAGGTTGCGCATAGCTTCCTTCTCCTCTGCGTGATAATATCTGTCCACAAGGGTGAGCTTGAGAGCGTAAGCCTCCTTCTCCTCCTCATTGGTAGGTTCAGGAAGGGTGGCGATGAAATCGTTCTTGATGGCGTCGAACCCGTCCTGGCGCTCCTGCTTAGGCTTTGCAGCCTTAGCCAGAGCATAGCACTTGTCGTAGCAGAAATCGTGAACGGCTGCCTTCAGGGCCTCGTCCTCTACATCGTGAGGATAATCCCTCTTGTTGACATCCGTTCCGAGCTCGTGCATGAGTTCCTTCTGAACCCTGCAGTGCTTCTTTATCTCTTCATGAGCGAACTTGATGGCGTCGAGCATAGTTTTCTCGCTTACCTCGTTCATCTCACCTTCAACCATCATGATATTCTCCTCGGTGGCGGCTACCATAAGTTCGAGCTCAGCCCTCTTCATATCGGTGAATGAAGGGTTGATTACGAACTGGCCGTCGATAAGGCATACGCGGACCTCGCCGATAGGGCCTCCGAAAGGAAGGTCTGAGGTGGCGAGAGCGGCTGAAGCTGCCAGACCTGCCAATGCGTCAGGCTGAATATCCTTCTCCGCTGAGATAAGGGTCACGTTGATGAAAACCTCGAGGTGGAAATCATCCGGCCAGAGAGGCCTGATAGGACGGTCGATGAGTCTGGAAACCAGAATCTCATAGTCCGACGACTTGCCTTCCCTCTTCATAAATCCGCCGGGGAAACGTCCTGCGGCATAGAACTTCTCCTTATAATCTACAGTAAGCGGCATAAAATCAGTGCCTTCCTTGACTTCTGTAGCTGCTGTCACCGTGGCCAGAAGCATAGTGCCACCCATCTTCACGACAGCTGAGCCGGCTGCCTGCTTGGCCAATTTGCCGGTCTCAATCTCGATCACGCGGCCATCCGCGAGTTCAATCTTCTTTGTAATTACGTTCATTATTATTTTCTTTAACTGCTTTCATCAAAAAGGGGTGGCGCTGCTTAGCCCACCCCTGTATCCTATCTTCAGCTTATCGACGGAGACCGAGGTCTTTGATAAGCTTTCTGTATCTCTCGATATCGACCTTCTGGAGGTAATCCAGAACCTGACGACGCTTACCTACAAGGCGAAGAAGACTACGACGTGTAACCACGTCCTTCTTGTTCTTCTTCACGTGCTCGGTAAGATGAGCGATACGGTAGGAAAATAACGCAACTTGACTCTCAGGAGAGCCGGTGTCTTTATTAGACTTCCCGTACTTCGCGAAAATCTCTTGCTTTTTCTCTGGCATAAGGTATTCAGCCATAGTGCAAAAAATTTAATTGATTATATCGGGCCACCGTGGCCCAAATTGGCTGCAAATATAAGGAGAAAAAAGCAAAACTCCTAACAAATCGTTAATACTCCGTATGTTCCAGCGACAGGTACTCGTTGAAAAGGTCCAGACAGGCCTCCCTGTCGATCTGTTCCATAAATCCAGGGAGTTTCTCGCGGCCCCCGAAGATGCCGTCGAACTTGGCGTCGCGGAATCCTATAAGGGCGTTGTCCCCTATGGTACAGCCGTAGTAGATCTTATTGATATTGGCCCACATACAGGCGCAGAGGCACATATGGCACGGCTCGCCGGTGGTGTAGATGTCGCACCCGCTGAGATCGAAGGTGCCCAGGTTATGGCAGGCATCCCCTATGGCCACCACTTCGCCGTGCAGGGTCGGATTCAGATCCTTCACTACCTTATTATGACCGGTGCCGACCACCTTCCCGTCCTTCACAATGACCGACCCGAACGGCCCGCCGTCGCCGCTGCGGATTCCCTTAAGGGCCTCCTCGACGGCCATCTGCATATATTGGTTCTGTGCTTTTATCATCGTTAGAATATGTATCCCAGCCTGAGCTGTAAATCCAAACTGTGAGCGCAGGCATTCATGCTGGTGCCCAGCGTAATAAAGTTCTGATTCGAAGAAAGTCTCCATTTGGCGCCCATTCCGGTAGAATAGTAAAGCGACCCGTCGAGCGCGTCAACTCCCAGATCCACATCAAAATACGGCCTGACCAGATGAGAGCCTACAGTCACGCGGCCCCTCACGAACACCGGCAGATAGTCGTGCGTGGTTTCGGTGCGGGTGAAATGGTAATTGTATGAAGCGCCGGCCCCCAGGAAGAAATGTCTGGAGAAATTATACCCCACGGCGGTCTCCGCCATCAGGGCGTTCGCATAAGAAACATCCAGCATCACTTCCAGCCTTTTGGTCTTGTCCTCGATGTATCGAGTCGGAGCCAGACCGTTGGTGGACAATATGACCTCTCCCGGAATCCAGCTCAGCAGACCTACGCCCGCGATAATGGCGCCATACCCCAGACCAATGGCCGAAAAGAAGATGCCGCCGAAAATCTGCCCGGAATCATGCCTGGTGTCAAGCTTCATCGAAGTGAGATAGGCAGCCGCCGTATAGACAAAACTGCAGCCGATGAAAGTGACGGACTTGCCGGCATCGGTCATCACCCTGGCATAGTTGAAATTGTTCGAAGAAGTTCCTTCCGGGCTAACGGAAACTGATGGGGTAACCGAAACAACGAGAGTATCAGCGTCACTGACAGGTTCCTGTGCCTTGGCCGCGAAAGCGGCGACAAACAATGTGGTTAAAATTAAAAATAGCCGTTTCATATCCACAAATTTAAGAATTTATTCGAAGAAACGGCCATATACATAAAACAAAGATGCCCGGGTGAAACTAATCACTCGGGCATCCGAAAAGCGGCAG
>CAVBDE010000040.1:0-13832 GCA_963594055.1 Anaerovoracaceae bacterium
TAATTCTGGTTTTTAATGTTATCAGTTACGTGTGTAAAGCAAATATACTACCCCCCCCCACTTTTCCAAATCTGGAGCGAAAAATCTAACGTTCACCTTCGCAAATGTCGCGAAAAGCGTTGTTTTGCAGAAGTTTTTCCTGGTCCTTGTTGGTCCACAATTTGGAAATAGGCGCGCGGGAAGATAACTTTGCACCTGTTATGAACAGCAAGTCTCCGGAAATAATAGAGCTCTGCCGTGAGATCGAGGACGTGGTGGGACGCAGTATGCACACCCCGGCGGATTTCGATTTCCTGTGCGACCGGATCTGCACCCAGACCAGGGAATACATCTCTTCGACCACGCTCAAGAGGACCTGGGGCTATCTGGACGGGGTCAGAACCATACGCTACTCCTCCCTGGAGATACTGGCCAGGGCGGCCGGGTACCGCAACTGGGAGAATTACCTGGCCGTAAAGAAGATATCTCCGGGGTCGGATTCCAAATTCGTGAACAGGGGGATAGTGGAGGCCGCCTCACTCAGTAAAAACGACATTGTGGCAGTGACCTGGAATCCTAACAGAAAATGCGTCTTCCGCTACCTCGGGAACGACAACTTCGTAGTGACAGAATCGGTAAAGACCCATCTCTGCACGGGAGACACCGCCTCCGTAAAGACTTTCGTGGTCAACGAGCCGCTCATCCTCAGTAACCTGACCCATAACGGCGAGACCGGCCTGACATACGTATGCGGGGCCAACGGCGGCCTTACCAACCTTATCGCGTACTCTCCGAAATAGCCTCCCCGCCGCGCCCGTTATAAAGCGCGATCCACCCGTTGTACACCTCCGCGCAACGCTGCCGTACCGCCGAATCGAGCAGCTGGACAGCCATCGCATCCAGATCGTATTCCGCCGCATAACGCCCTGCCGTCTGCCCGATGAACGCCTCCAGCGGATGTTCAGTCATATATTCCGACACCTTCAGCATAACCCGGGTGCGGTCGAACGGCTCCTCCTCCACATACGACTTCAGTGGAGCGTAATAAGCCTCCACATCCTTGAATGCCAATGCCTTCACATCCTCAAAGGTCTGCCCCGACTCAGCCTTCCACTCATTGAAAGACTTCGGAGCGGCGTTCCGGGCCAATTCAAACGTCCCGACCGCAAGAGCCGAGATACCGATCATCACGACTGCGACAATCTCCGCCACCTTCCATCGCCGGACAGCCGACCTGACTTCTTCCGCACCCGCGTACCGCCTGCTCGGGTTCTCCGAAGATGCCCTGCGTGCGACAAGCGGCCAGATGCCGCCCAGACGGAAAAGCCGCAGAATCCGTCCGAAGGAATAGATGTCGCCGCGAGGGTCATTGGCCTGCGGCTGAGGAGAGGAGAATCCCGGAGTGCCCACAGAGTTCTTGAGGATGGCATACCGGTCCGAGTCCGAAAGCCCGAAGTCGATGATCTTGACATTGGCCCCGGAGTCGGTGACAAGGATATTGGCAGGCTTGAGGTCGCGGTGGACGATGCCCTGCAGATGCAGATATGAAAGCGCGTCCAGGATCTGGTTCACCGCACGAATGCGCAGTTTCCGGGAAGGATTGGCCTGCGAAAGCCACTCGTCCAGGCGCACGCCCTGCACATACTCCTGCACGAGGCAGAGGCCCAGCTCCGGATCGTCGATCAGGTCGAAGGTTCTGACGATGTTCGGATGCTCGAGCGGATAGCCCAGTTCGAACTCCTTCTGAAGCAGGAGCCGTTTCAGGGCATCGCCACGGACGGACTCCGCCAGGGCCTTCAGCTTGAACCACTTGCCGCGGTTCTGAGCCTTGACTATCAGGAAGTCGCCGTGAGAGGAGATGACTTCGCGCGAAGTGTATCCCCTGGAAAGCAGCGGAAGCTCCCCGTCCACAATTCCCGATATGCTGTTGTCCCTGTCCGGATTCATATAACCGCAATATTTTGCACCAAAACATTGCAAAGGTAGCTCAAATATGATTAACTTTGCACACCTCATAACCAATCTATTATGCAGACTACATTTTCCATAAGATACTGGACGAAGTGGGGCGAGAGCCTCTCGCTCGTGCTGAATGACCGGAAGCACCCTATGCAGTGGGCCGGAGACGGACTGTGGACCGTGACCGTGAAGGACTGCAAAGCCGCTGACCTTAAGGACTATACATACGTGGTGATGCGCGACGGCCTCATCGACCGCACCGAATGGAAGCACCACAGCGCCAAATCCGCGAAGAACATCGAGGACCGGTGGATAGACTGCCCCATAGAGGGCTGCCCGTTCCCGAGGGAGCACCAGGCCGCCAAGTTCGACCGTCCGGGATTCCGCGGTGCCGGTACCGCTGTGCCCGTATTCTCGCTTCGCAGTGAAGACGACTTCGGAATCGGAGAATTCCACGACCTGCACGCGCTCATCGACTGGGCCGCAGCTACGGGCCAATGCATCCTCCAGCTTCTGCCGGTGAACGACACCACCCGCCAGGGCGAATGGAAGGACTCGTACCCGTACAGCCCCATCTCGTCATTTGCCCTCCACCCTATGTACATACACCTCCAGAGCCTGGGCATAAAGCCGGACGCCAAGTTCAAAAAGCTCCAGCGCGAGCTGAACTCCCTGCCGGAACTCGACTACCCGAGGGTGTTCAAGACCAAGATGGCCTACATCCGGCAGGCTTTCCTGGAGCACGGCCAGAAGGATATGCAGACCCCCGGCTACAAGACCTTCATCAAGGAAAATGAGAATTGGCTCCGGGAATATGCGCTGTTCTGCGCACAGAGGGATTCTCTGGAGAGCGAATACTACTGCTGGATGCAGTGGCATCTGGACAGACAGTTCTACGCCGAGGCCAGGTACGCCCGCAGCAAGGGAGTGTCCCTGAAGGGCGATCTGCCGATAGGCGTGAGTGCCGACAGCGCCGAGGCGCATTGGCATCCGGAACTGTTCAACCTCGACTCCACCGCCGGCGCACCGCCCGATTTCTTCAGCAAGGACGGCCAGAACTGGGGATTCCCGACCTACAACTGGGAGGAGATGGCCAAGGACGACTACGCGTGGTGGAAGTCGCGCCTTCGCAAGATGTCGCGCTATTTCGACGCATTCAGAATAGACCACATACTGGGATTCTTCCGCATCTGGGAAATTCCTGCAGACAAACGGAGCGGCCTGGACGGGCATTTCAACCCTGCCCTGCCTTACAGCAGGGAGCAGATCTACCAGATGGGGCTGCCTCTGGACGGACTCTTCCACGACGATCCGCGCCATCCGGGAATGGTTCAGCCGCTCATCAATCCGGCTTCGCAGAACCTGCCGCAGTGGGAACAGGAGCGTTTCGGAGCACTTTACAATGACTTTTTCTACCACCGCCACGACGATTTCTGGCGCCGGAACGCCGAAAAGAAGCTCCCCGAACTGCTCGGAGCCACCGGTATGCTGGCCTGCGGAGAAGATCTCGGTATGGTGCCTGACTGCGTGCCGGGAGTGATGGATCACCAGAAGATACTGTCGCTGAAGATGCGCGGAATGGAGAACGAGGGCGGATGGAATTACCTCAGCGTGTGCGCGACATCGAGCCACGATATGCAGACCCTGCGCATGCAGTGCCAGGACGACCCTCAGCCGTGGGAAGTGCGCACGATGCTGTGGGAATTCCTCTCATCGCCTTCGATGCTCGCCATCTTCCCGCTTCAGGACTGGCTCGCGCTCGACACCGACCTGCGCCGCCCGGACAGGAACGAAGAACGCATCAACGAGCCTGCCAACCCGAACCACCACTGGAGGTTCCGTATGAACATAACGCTCAGCACCCTTCTGAAGGCCAATTCGCTGAACGAGACCATCGGGGGGCTCATCAGCAGCAGCCACAGATAAAATCCAGAAGGGTATGGAATATCTGTCGAAGGAACGCTACGACGAGATCGTGGCCGAACTCAACAACCTCATAAACGTCGAATATCCGAAGATCAAGGACGACCTGTCGGAGGCCCGCGCGCAGGGTGACCTCAGCGAGAACGCCGGCTACCGCGCGGCCAGAAGGGCCCAGGGCAAGGCCATAAGCCGTATCAAGTTCCTGCAGAAGGTGCTGCAGTATTCCAGAGTGCTGGACCCGAAGGGCCTGCCCAAAGACAAGGTAACCCTGCTGAGCAGGGTCACATTTACGAATCTGACGGCCGGGATGCAGCTGACCTACACCATAGTAAGCCCTCACGAGATGGATCTTCAGGCGCACAAGATCTCCTGCAAATCCCCTATCGGCGAAGCCCTTATGGGCCGGAAGGAAGGAGAAGAAACGGAAGTTCAGGCCCCGTCCGGGACCTTCCGTCTGAAAATCGACAAGATAGAATTCTGATCGCGCCGGGCTATTCAGCCGGCGCCTCCACAGACAGCACCTCCTCGGCCGGTTCCGGAACGCGGCTGAGCGAATCCAGCTGGGAAACCTGATCTTCAGGAAGATCCTCCACGGTATTGATGAGAGTAATGTCGTCGCTGCGTTTCTTCAGCATCCTGGCCGTGGCTCTGCGCTCTGCACGAATGACATTGTCCGAACCGCGGGTGATGGAAGACAGTATGGCCTGCCTCTGGGATGCGAGCATCTGGTCCACCTCATCGTGGAAGGTCGGCACCTGTCCGGCCTTGAACTGTGAGCGTATGAGACGGAACTTGAGATGGTCAAAATCCGCCCCCTTCAGGTTCACGCCGAACCGCAGGATGAGAGGCGAACGCATAAGGGACACCTTGTAGTCGAACTTCCCGCCGAAATTCTGGCTTCCGCCAAGCGCAAGCGAATATCTGTCCAGAGACAGATCGAACGGGAACACGGTAAGCTCGTTGTCGTGAACCACGCCGCAGATGTCCAGATGTTCTATCACGCCCTTCTTTCTGTCGCGGAACAGAAGGATGCGGGCGATCTTCTTGAAATTGCCCTGCTGGTCCAGGGAAAGCTTGTCTCCGGTGAAACGGAATGCTCCGTTGGCCGTGGACATAAGAGGAGCGAAGGTGGTGTCAAGCTGGGTGGTGGCGGCCAGTTCGCAGTTAAGGCGCCCCTTGAAGCTGCTCAGCACAGGGATAAGAGTATCCAGGGCAGGCACCAGGTCCAGCACCTTCTCCACGGAGATATTCCTGAGCTTGACATTCACCCCGGCGCCGATATTGTCCTTGGTCACGGTGGAATAGAACGCATCGGCTGCGACCGATCCCATAGGGGTCGTACCCTTCACGTCGCTCAGCAGCACGCAGCGCTTGTCCACCCTGGCGCGGGCGTTCAGGCGGCTGGCAGTGATGTTGCGGTAGCGGGCAAGATTGGCATAGATGTTCACGTCCGCCTTCACATTGGCAGGAATCACGAACAGCTTGAGCCCCGGCACATCCAGCGAATCCGCATCGGTGACGGTGACAGTCTTTACGTCCTCGTCCAGGTCGATAGGCGCTTCGGTTCTGGTGGCTTCAGCTCCCCTGTCGAGAGCGATAAGGATCTGGTTCAGGTTCAGGAACTGGCTTTTGGCATTGAGATCAAGCCGGTAGAAACCCTTTCCGTGACCGCCGAAAAGCGATGAGAGGCCCTTGAGCGAACCGGTGACCGAAAGATCCGATACGCCGGATCTGAGCATGAGCTTGTCTATGTTGACTTCGTTGATGTTCACGCTGGCGTCGAACGCCTTCAGGGTATTTTTAAGCGGAACGCGCGGGGTCTGGATGACGGTCTGTCCGAGATGTATCTTCGCACGCGGATTCCAGGTCTTTATCATCCGGGCCAGCGAGGAGTCTATCTGAAGCTCTATGTCAGCCTTTCTGAAATCCTCTTCCTTGAGGAAATCCGGCAGTTCGAGCCCTTCGGGACGCTTGCGCTCGGGGAGTTTCTCCACACCTTCGTGCGCACCGGCCTCGAACTTGAAATCCTGAATCTCCACCTTGCCGGCTGCCATGGAGGCCTCCAGAAGCGGAGAAGACAGGGAAGCGAAGATGTCCGCTTCCTTTTTGGTCAGAGTGCCGTCCGCCTTAAGGTGAACCTTGCCACGGGCGAGGATTGATTCCGGAATGAACCGTCTGAGTGATGAAAGTTCCGCATCGGATTTCAGGCTCAGCGTCACACTCGGATTCTGCGAGAGCAGGCGGTATCCGTCCGCTTTGGCGGAAAGAACGGCCCCGAAAGCCGAAGCCTTCAGGGACGATATGTGGGCTGTAGCCCCGTCCACAGCATTGTTGGACGCCGTGGCGGCCAAGTCCAGATGAGCGTGGGACAGAAGGTCCAGATAACTTATGTCACAATTCCTTATCTGCACGTCCGCGCTGAATTCAGGCAGGGACAGTCCGGTCGATTTTTCCTTTACAGCGGTCTCTTCCTTCTTCTCCTGTTTCTTTACGAGAGTCGTGTCGCACTCGCGGTAATCGGCATAAATGCCGTCGAGAAGGAGCTTTTTCACTTCGTAATTCTTGTGCAGGCACGAGAACAGATTGGCCCGAAGACAGAGGGTGTCTATCGAAGCGATACGCTCGTCGGTCCCGGGGCGCAGGAGCCTGGTGTCGCACAGGGTCAGGCTCACGTCCGGAAGCGTGGTCAGAAAGCGCAGCCTGATGCGGTCCACCCGCAGGTCGGCGTTCAGGTATGGCTCGCTGTACTTGGCGATGAGCTTGTCCTTAATCGAAGTGTTCAGGATCAGCGCTCCCGCACCGAAAAGCAGGAGCACCAATCCGAAAATGCCGATAAAAAACCACTTAAGGAATTTTTTCATTACTGTTAAAGGCCTATTTTCTTAAAGAAGTCGTTGCCCTTGTCGTCCACGAGGATGAATGCAGGGAAATCCACCACGGTAATCTTCCAGATGGCCTCCATACCGAGTTCAGGATACTCCACACATTCGATGCTCTTGATGTTGTTCTGGGCGAGGATGGCTGCAGGGCCGCCGATGGAGCCGAGGTAGAAACCGCCGTGCTTCTTGCAGGCATCGGTTACGACCTGGCTGCGGTTACCCTTCGCAAGCATAATGAGCGAACCGCCATTCTCCTGGAATTCATCCACATACGGGTCCATACGGCCTGCAGTGGTAGGTCCGAGCGAACCGCAAGGCATCCCGGCAGGAGTCTTGGCAGGACCGGCATAATATACAGGATGGTTCTTGAAATATTCAGGCATACCCTCGCCTGCGTCCAGACGTGCCTTGATCTTCGCGTGTGCGATGTCGCGGGCCACGATGATGGTTCCGGTAAGGCTCAGACGGGTGCTGACAGGATATTTGGTGAGGTCCGCAAGCACTTCCCTGATAGGCCTGTCGAGGTTGATCTTCACGGCGTCGCCCTCGCCTGCATTGCGAAGCGACTCAGGGATAAGTTCATACGGCTTGTCGTCCATCTTCTCTATCCAGATGCCGTCGAAATTGATCTTCGCCTTGATGTTCCTGTCCGCAGAGCAGCTGACACCCAGACCGATAGGACAGCTGGCGCCGTGACGCGGAAGCCTTACCACGCGGATGTCGTGCGCGAGATATTTGCCTCCGAACTGCGCTCCCAGGCCGATCTTCTGCGCTTCCTTGAGCAGTTCCTGCTCGAGAGCGGTGTCCCTGAACGCACGTCCGGTCTCGTCGCCCGTGGTCGGAAGGCTGTCATAGTAATGGGTGGATGCCAATTTGACCGTAAGCAGATTCTTCTCGGCCGACGTACCACCGATCACGAACGCAACGTGATATGGAGGGCAGGCCGCAGTGCCGAGCGAGCGCATCTTCTCGACCAGGAACGGCACCAGAGTACCCGGATTCTGAATCCTGGCCTTGGTCTCCTGATAGAGATAGGTCTTGTTGGCCGAACCGCCGCCCTTCGTAACGCAGAGGAAGTGATATTCATTGCCTTCCACGGACTCGATGTCTATCTGCGCAGGGAGGTTGCATTTGGTGTTGACCTCCTTGTACATATCCAGAGGGGCGTTCTGCGAATAGCGCAGATTCTCCTCGGTATAAGTCTTGTACACGCCAAGCGAGAGGGCCTCTTCGTCGCAGAATCCCGTCCACACGCCCTGGCCTTTCTCGCCGTGCACGATGGCCGTACCGGTGTCCTGACACAGAGGGAGCTTGCCTTTCGCTGCCACCTCGGCATTGCGCAGGAACGTGAGAGCCACGTACTTGTCGTTCTCCGAAGCCTCCGGATCCGAGAGAATCCTGGCCACCTGCTCGTTATGGCTTCTGCGCAGCAGGAAGCTGACGTCGCGGAAAGCTGTATTGGCCAATACGGTAAGAGCCTCCCTGCTTACCTTGAGGATCTTGTGACCCTCGAAATCTCCTTCGCTTACAAGCGCCTCCGAACCGGGCACTTTGTAATATTCAGTCTGGTCCGGGCCAAGCTGAAACATAGGTGCATACTTGAATTCTGCCATAATATGTCAATTATTGTTGTTCATTAGATATTCTTTCATGAATGCGTTGATGTCGCCGTCGAGAACTCCCTGGGTGTCAGCGGTTTCATAGCCGGTGCGGACATCCTTGACCATCTTGTACGGGTGCAGCACGTAGGAGCGTATCTGAGAGCCCCACTCAATCTTCTTCTTCTGGCCCTCCAGCTCAGCCTGCTTCTCGCGGCGCTTCTGAAGCTCTATGTCGTAAAGCCTGGACTTGAGGATGCGCAGAGCGTTCTGCCTGTTGTCCTGCTGGCTGCGGGTCTCGGTATTCTCCACCATTATACCCGTGGGGATATGCCTTACGCGCACGCCTGTCTCCACCTTGTTCACGTTCTGACCGCCGTGGCCGCCGGAACGGAAGGTGTCCCATTCGATGTCGGAAGGATTGATCTCTATGTTGATGCTGTCATCCACCAGCGGATACACGAACACGGAACTGAAAGTGGTCTGGCGCTTGCCCTGGGCATTGAACGGGGAGATTCTCACCAGACGGTGAACTCCGGACTCGGACTTCAGATATCCGTACGCATAATCTCCTTCAAAAGAGATGGTTGCGCTCTTGATCCCGACCTCGTCACCCTCCAGATTCTCGGTGATGGTCATCTTGTAGCCGTTGCGCTCACCCCATCTGAGGTACATGCGCATAAGCATCGCCGACCAGTCATTGGCCTCGGTGCCGCCGGCGCCGGAATTTATCGTGAGCACGGCGCCCAGGTTGTCCCCTTCCGCGCCGAGCATATTCTTCATCTCCAGATCCTCGACCTGAGTTAGAGCCTGCCTGTAGGCATTGTCCAGTTCGGCGCAGTCCTCTTCGGTGGCAAACTCCTGAAGCACATCCAGATCCTCCACTGCAGTGCGGGTCCTGTCATAGGAAGTGACCCAGGACTTCACGGAATTCAGCGACTTCATAAAGGCCTCCGCCTTTTTCGGGTCGTCCCAGAAGCCCGGAGCCTGACTCTGAGCCTCCTTTCCGGCCAATTCTTCCCTCTTCTCCTCTATGTGCAGACACTTGTTCAGAGCGTCCGTCCTGTTATGAAGTTCCTTTATCTGTTCTGCAGTAGTCATATCGCGCAAATTTAATCAAAATTATCGGTATATTTGTGCTGATATGGCGTGCATCGGTGTATTTGATTCCGGCAGCGGCGGACTCAGTGTCCTGAAGGAGATTCTTCGCCTGATTCCAGGCGAAAGGTTCATCTATTATTCGGACAACGCGCACTGCCCGTACGGGGAGAAAAGCCAGGAATACATCATCGGCCGCAGCCGCGCCGTCACCGAATATCTTCTGGGCGAAGGCGCACAGATCATCGTAATTGCCTGCAACACAGCTACCGGCGCGGCGATAGCGACGCTGAGGAAAGATTGGCCAGAGATACCGTTCGTAGGGATGGAGCCGGCCGTCAAACCGGCCGCGGCGCTCACCGAAAGCGGCGTCATAGGGGTATTGGCCACGAAAAGCACCCTGACTGCGGACAAATACAGGCGCACGAAAGCGAGGTTTTCCGAAGGCGTGAAGGTCGTGGAGCACGTGGGGGAAGGATTTGTCGAACTCGTGGAAAATTTGCATCTGGAAGGCGAAGAGGTCGAAAGGACCGTAAGCGTTTCGCTGCAGCCCCTGCTCGAGGCCGGCGCGGACACAGTCGTTCTGGGATGCACGCACTACCCTTTTCTGCTTCCGGTGATGCAGAAGATCGCGGGCGAGTACGTTCATTTCATAGATCCGGCTCCGGCAGTGGCCAGAAGGGTCCTGCACGTCATAAAGGAGAACGGGATCGAATTGGAAAACAGGCCCGAGGTCAGCGTGAAAATAAAAAGCAGCGGGTCAGATGAAACTGCCCGCCGCCTTCTGGGTTATATTCTGTCACTTCTGAATCTGGCCTAACACCTCGAAATAAGGCTTTCCCTCATTCAGGATCAGTCTGTACACCGTGTCATCCACCAGGTAATACTCCTTGCCGTCGCTAAGGGTCGCGGTGCTGTAATCGTCAGGAAGCTCCTCTATCACGGCGCCTGCAGGCGGGACTATGGTCTCGTACTGGCCGGAGGCATTCTTGATGAAGAACACGCCGTCATCGTAGTAATAGTCAGTGCCTATCGCCGCATAGCTCTGGACAAGTCCCAGGCGGGTGGCCAGTGCGTAAGACTCCGTACTGCGCTGCGAATTCCGGGCGTTGTTCTGCTGCAGAGCCTCGTTCTGGCTGGCGAGTGTGGCGTTATTCTGCGCTATCTGCTGATTCTGCTGCGCGATGATGTTATAGTTCTCGTTGATGATGTTATACTGCCTGTCCCACAGGTTATAGTATGCGAAGGAGCATACCACCGGAGCGTAGGCGTACACGTCAGGCGAGAAATAATATCCGTAAGGCGGACGGCACACATAGTATGACCCGTCATAAAGCCTGTAATAGACGTCGTCACAGATGTAATATTTCCGTCCCCAGAATATGTCTATATGGTGGTTGCGCGGGATCCTGTTGATCCTGTAACCGTAATAGTGGCATCCGTGGCTGTAGAAACGGGCCGGATTCTTGTGCGAGATGGGGCCGCGGTCGCGCGGTGCGACGTGGTGCGGAGCTCCTCCCGGGCCGACGTGACCCGGCTTGTAGCCCTTGCCGGACTTTCCTCCGTCAGGACCCGGACCTTCCGGACGGCGGAATCCGTTACCACCTCCGTTCGGTGCGCCCGAAGGACGGTTCTGCCCAGGCTGTGCGTGCTGCGGAGGACGCTGCTGAGCGCCGTTTCCCTGCCTGTCCGGTGCGCCGGACGGCTGGCCCGGTTGTGCGCTCGGCTGGTTCTGCCTGCCCGGATTGGCATTCTGCGAAGATCTGCTGTTCTTCGCGTCGCGCTGTGCTGGCGAAGGACGGCGTCCCTGCTGAGATGCGGATGCCTTCGCGTTATTGGCCCCCGGAGCCTGCGGTCGGGTCGAAGCTGAAGGACGCGCGGCAGATGCCTGCTGCTTCTTTTTATCTGTTGATGAGGCTTTTGCCGATTTGGTACTGCCATTGGAAGGACGTGCGGTGCTGCCCTGGCGGGAAGACCCGCTGGAGCGCGACGAGCCGTTCGAACGGCCTGCGGTCTGAGTAGTGTGCGAACGGGAAGGGCGCTGGCTCTGCCCGTAGGTGACAGGCCCTGCGATCAAAGCCGCGACGAGAGCCAGTGTCACTGTGGTTAATCTGTTCAATCTCATAAGCCTTTTATTTTAATTGTCCCCAGGTGAGATCTATCGCCTGACGGACAAAAGGTGAAATCTCTATGGAAAGTCCCTTGTATTCCTTCAGCGGGACCGAGCCTTCCGTAATCGCAGACCGCAGCTCAACAGCCTCATTCTTGAGCTTTTCCACATCTGTCTCGAGAGGGAAAGTCTGCGACAGGACGCTCAGCATGTAATTTTCTATGCCAATGCGGTTAATAGCACGAATCGTGCCATCGTGGACATCGAAAATCAGCGAACCGGCGAAAAGGAGGCTCTCGCCGCGGCACTCCACCTTGAAGGAAGGCTCGCCGAACACCTTGGACCTGGTGACGCTGTCGAAGAACAGCTCGTCATATAGCACACCGCCGTATTCTATGCGGCCGTCGCTGTATCTGACGGTCTGCGGACCGGCGCCGTCGGAGATCATCTCGAAGGTAATCTCGTCACCCATAAGCACAGGGACGTTGTATCGCGGCTGCGTGCGGGTAAGGCGCCAGGCCACCATCTTCTCGTCATCGGACGAGATGGTCACCTCGTCCAGCATCTCTTCCAAATACTGTGAATTAAGTTTCTGGAAATCATCCATTTTCGGGCATACGAAGTAGCCGGCCATATCCGCCGCTCCGGGAGTCATCGTGAGATGGTCCTCCCCTACGGAATAATAATGGTGGGAGCGCACCTCGCCCCTGAGCACCACAAAACAGCGGTATTCGTCTTCGTGACAGTAAATATAAAGGTTCAGTCTCGGCTCGGGTTCGCCCTCCCGCTGAGGGGCGCAGTCCACCAGACGGTAGAAAAGCTTGGCCAGGGACTTGGGCGTGTCGGAACGCATCGCATATACTCCGCGGCAGTACCCGTCGAAATGGTACAGTTTCGCGTCCTGGCCCGCGGTCAGAGGCTGCGGAGAGGTCTCCAGGTAGGCATCCACCGCGTTCTGCAGAGGCAGAAGCCCGTTCGGAATGGCCTGGAAATGCATATGGTCAGGAGCGGACGCACCGCTGTGGGGGCCGTTGTAGAACACCAGATAGTCAGGGTATCTGCGGGCAAAGTCCATCATATCCACGAAGTTGTGCCAGATGGACTGGGGGCTGTGGATATCGCGGGCTATCACGAAATGGTTCGGGAATATCGGGTAGGGATTGACCTGAATATTGTAGTGCCTGTCCTTGCGGCCTTCGAACTTGATGTGGAACTGGGCCGCCGGGCGATGGGCCACGCACAGGAAACACGGTCTGGCGGCCAGGGACGCGGCATCCACCTCGGCGGTCGAGGACGCTATGCGGCAGGGGTTGTGCTGGGCCTTGCAGTCCAGGTCGAACACCTTCAGATCCTTGACATTGGCCTGCTTGAGGCTTCGGAAATTGCTTGATGCCAACGGCCACACGGACAGCTGGTCCTGCAAAAATTTGGTTATCTCATCCATCTAGAGCAGAGCGAGAATTTTATCTTTATAATCGGAATATTCGAGTTCGAAGTCGGGGGTGAAGACGTCCCGGCCCAGAGCGGCGTCTATCTCTTCCATGGTCCAGTAGCGGCCGTCGCACACTTCGTAGTTGTCCGCCACAGGGGTGAACGTGCCAATGGTGACATACAGATTCACAAGCTCCGTATCGGCTTCGAAATCAGAGACATAATTGGCCAGGAACTGGGGATTGAAGCGGTCAAGCCTGATCTCTTCCCAGGCCTCGCGGTACAGGGCCTCTTCGTAGCTCTCGCCATAGGTCACGTGCCCGCCCACGGCGATGTCCCAGCGGAGCGGATATTTCACCTTGGCAGCAGAGCGGCGCTGGAGGTAGAAACGGGAAAAGCGGTCCACGACTTCGAGATGCACCACCGGGTGCATAAGGGGATTGGCCGGACTGTGACAGTTCTGTCTGGAGCTCTGCCCGTAAACCCTCCCGGCAGTGTCGACCACCGGAAGCATCTCTTCGCAGGCCTCTCTGCTCCCGATTACGGGTGCATTCTCAACGGGGTAGAAAAGTTCCGTCATATCCCACTGTTTCTGATGATTTCAAGCTCCTGCGGAGAATAAAGGAGTCTGTCGAGCACGTCCGGGAAGAAGTTCATAAGAACTATGAACGCCGCCACTGCCAATGCGGCCAGAACGAGCAGCCAGATGACTATCTTCCAGCCCACCGGAAGACGCTTTTTCGGGTGCGGCGTTGGTTCCGGCGGGATAGCAGTATCGTGCTGTGCAGGTGATTCGGATTGGTCGGATGGCGCTGGCTGAGTGGAGCCTTCGGGCTGGACAGATGGCTGGGGCTG
>CAVBDE010000041.1:0-3750 GCA_963594055.1 Anaerovoracaceae bacterium
AGGGTCGCGAAGCGACAGCGGAGAAAAGACTCTGCATCGTCAGACATTACCGGGCAGAAGGGCGGATAGGGTGCAGCCGACGGTCAGGAGCTCCTTCAGGAATAGGTACCAAAAAACAAGACATATAATGATTCTTTTTTTTATTCTGCTTCTATTTGCTTGATTTCCACTTCGTTGCCACGAAGAAGAACGGTGTTTTCGCTGCCGCAGCGCGGGCAGACCTTGGCATAGGTCACGGTAGGGTATTCCTCTCCGCAGTCCTGACACAGCGTGACGGCGCCGACGGTATTCACCTCCAGCGCGCATCCGTGCATCATCTCCTCGTCCCTGGCCACGGCCCACTTCCAGCAGTCCTCCAGGTAGCAGGGGATCACGGTCGATACTTCGCCTATGTCCATAACCACCTTGCTGACCTTCGTGCAGCCGTGCTCAACCGCGGTTTTCTTCACCTCGCGTATTATGCTGAATACTATGCCGAGCTCGTGCATCGCGTTACTTTTTACAGTCGCCTTTCCTGACGAGTATCTTCATGTTTCTCTTCAGAACATACGGCAGAAGCGCCCCGACCTTGTCCTCGGACTTGACCATCGTGCTGCATTCAGGGTTCTCCCTGTACAGGTGGATGGCGTCAAATGCGCATTTGGTCGTGCAGATACCGCACCCGATGCACCTGTTCGGATCCACCACGGACGCGCCGCACCCCAGGCACCTCGCAGTCTCCTTGCGGACCTGCTCCTCGGTAAGCGTAAGATGGTATTCCTCGAAAGGCTTCCTGTCCGTGGCTTCGCCCGCGGTCTGGCGAGAAGAATTGTCGTATGACTCCACCACGATATCGTCCTTGTTAAGTTCGATGAAGTCGCGCCTGTTGCGTCCTATCGTCATATGTCCGTGCTGAACATAGCGGTGCAGGGATTCTGCGGCTTCCTTGCCGGTGGCGATGGCGTCGATCGCGAACTTCGGTCCTGTAAGGCAGTCTCCTCCCACGAAGATGTCCTCCTGGGCTGTCTGCAGGGTGAGCTTGTCCCCCACAGGGTAAACGCCGCGGAAGAACTCGACCTTGCTGCCTTCGAACAGTTTTCCTCCCTGAACCGTCTGGCCGATGGCGAAAATCACCATATCAGCCTGCAGTTCAATGGTCTGACTCTCGTCATATACAGGAGAGAACCTGTGCTGCTCATTGAATACGGAATTGCATTTCCTGAACCTTATGCCCGTGACCTTTCCTTCGTTGCCAATGACCTCCGCAGGTCCCCAGCCCGGATTGATCACTACGCCGTCCGCGCGGGCCTCGGCCCTTTCTTCAGGAGATGCCGGCATAATGTCCTCGGTCTCAAGCGAAAGCATAGTGACTTCCTGCGCACCGCTGCGACGGGCCACGCGCGCCGCGTCTATGGCCACGTTGCCGCCGCCGACCACCACGACTCTGCCGCTGAGAGTCCTCTCTCCGGTATTGGCCCCGTGAAGGAAGTCAACTGCGGTCTCCACGCCCTCGAGGTCTTCGCCCGGTATGCCCGGAAGACGGCCCGACTGGCAGCCGATGGCTATGTAGAAGGCCTTGTATCCCTGTGCACGGAGTTCGTCGAGGGTCACGTCCTTGCCCACTTCGACGCCGGTTCTGATCTCGACTCCGATCTCGCGCATAATGTCGATCTCGGCGTCAAGCACGTCCTTGCCAAGCTTGTATGAAGGGATGCCGTAGCGGAGCATACCGCCAGGCTTTTCGTTTTTCTCGAATACGGTAGGGTAGTAGCCCATCGTGGCCAGATAGTATGCGCAGCTCAGTCCTGACGGGCCGCCGCCGATGATGGCCACCTTCTCCTTCCAGCGGCCCCTGTTCGATGCGACCACGATCTCCGGAATGAAGCGGTGTTCCTGGTTCATATCCTGCTCCGCGATGAATTTCTTCACTGCGTCTATGGCTACAGGCTGGTCTATGGTACCGCGCGTGCAGGCGCTCTCGCAGCGGCGGTTACAGATGCGTCCGCACACTGCCGGGAACGGATTCTCGCGCTTGATGAGCTCGAGCGCCTCTCTGTATTTGCCTTCGGCGGCCTTCTTCAGATAGCCCTGAACCGCGATATGGGCAGGGCAGGCCGTCTTGCAAGGCGAAGTTCCGCTCGGGTAGCAGTTGATCCTGTTGCGGTCGCGGTAGTCTTCGTTCCACATCTTCTCGCTCCATTTGGTGGAGTCAGGCAGCACCTGGCGAGGGTATTTCTGCTCGCCGTGGGCGGTGCAGAGCTTCTGCCCGAGCTTGACGGCTCCGGCAGGGCAGTATTCCACGCACCGGCCGCAGGCCACGCAATTGGCCTTGTCCACCTTGGCCACATAGGCGCTGCGGGAAAGGTTGGGCGTGTTGAAGAGCTGCGAAGTGCGAAGGGCGTTGCAGATCTTGACGTTGCAGTTGCAGATGGCGAAGATCTTGCCTTCTCCGTCGATATTGGTGATCTGATGCACGTAACCGTTGGCCTCGGCCCTGCGGAGAATCTCCATAGCCTCGTCGTAGGTCACCGAGCGTCCGCGGCCCGTCTCCACGCAGTAGTCGGCCATATCGCCCACGGCGATGCACCAGTCCTCGTAGTCGTCCGCACAGCCCTCGTCGAGCTTCTTGCGTCCGTAGCGGCAGGAGCAGATGGACGCCCCGATATGACCCTCGTATCTTTTGAGCCAATACGAAATGTGCTCTATGTCAATGGACTTGTTTTCCATCGAGATGGCCTTCTCCACGGGGATGACGTGCATTCCTATGCCGGCGCCTCCCGGAGGAACCATCGGAGTCACGTGCTCGAGCGGAAGGAAAGTCATCCTCTCGAAGAACATCGCGAGCTCCGGATGCCTGTCCATCAGGTCCTTGTTCATATTCGTGTATTCCGCCGAACCCGGCACGAAGAGCGGCACCCAGTACCACCTGTCCTTGCGCCCGTATTCAGTGCCCGGAACAGGACCGTCTGCGGTGTATCTGTCGCCGTAGTCGTATTCGAGCATTCCGAAGTATGCCAATTTGTCCAGCAGTTCGTCGAACTCCGCGTCGGTGGCGGTGTAGTGCTTCTTATGGTTCCATTCCACCAGCTGCGGATAGCTGCGGTGTTCCCTGACCTGCATGAATTTGTGGGAGATGACGTCTAGCAGCAGGTCCAGAGCGGCCTCGCGGGTCTTCGCGTCCATCTCGTCCTCGAAGATGCAGGCAAGTCCCCAGTACTCCGGATCATCGGTGGTGACGCCGTGTATCTTGGCGGGAATCCTGTCAGTTACCTTTTTGACGAACTTGAGAAGTTTCGGATTGGGATTAGCATCCCCCTTGTGCCTGGGGATGAATTTGGTAGACATTTCAGGCATCTCGGTTATCGTTCAGTTGTTTTTCCAGTTGTTCACCTCGTCCACGAGCCAGTCCGCGAACTGCTGTACGCCTTCACCGGTGCGGGCGCAGACGGGTATGACTTTGGCCTGCGGGTTTCTTTTGTGGATGTTCCCGATGCAGCGCTCCATAGAGAAGTCGAAATAGGGCAGCACGTCGATCTTGTTGATTATCACCACGTCGCAGATGGAGAACATCAGAGGGTACTTGAGCGGTTTGTCGTCGCCTTCCGGAACGGAAAGTATCATGGCGTTACGGCAGCTTCCGGTATCGAACTCCGCCGGACACACGAGGTTTCCGACATTTTCCAGTATGGCCAGGTCTATCTCCCCGAGCGGAAGATTGTCCAGGCCCTGACGGGTCATCTCCGCGTCCAGATGGCACATCCCGCCGGTGTG
>CAVBDE010000041.1:3982-13486 GCA_963594055.1 Anaerovoracaceae bacterium
ACGCTCTTCTTTATCTCGATTACTTTGACTTCGCTCATAATTTGTACACATTTAGGCCAATCTCTTCGCTGTAAACTCTCTCCACTTCGCCCCCGAAGTCCTCGATGAAGAATTCCCCGGCTCCGCTCAGGTGTGCGGACAGAAGGTGTCCTCCCAGGGTGGTGTAGTCCCTGCGGCCCGCCACGATGTGAAGGTGCAGGTAGGTCTTCCCGTCCAGGGTGGAGATGTTGCCCAGAAGGCTCGCGATCTCCATCTGTTCGCGGAATTCCCGGTCCACGTATCGTTTGGTGGCAGGATCGAAGAATCTCAGGGTCATCCTGTCTATGGCCCCTATACCGGAAATGCTCCCCGACCTGATGTCCCTTTCGGAACAGAAGGCCAGGAGAGCATCCGTAATCTCAGTATGATTGTCTATGCTGAGGGTATATTTGCGGTCGGTTTGTCTGTACTTGAACATAATACAGACAAATTTAGCATAATTATTTGTTTTTTACACATCTAAGTTGCATGCCGCATTCGCAGTGGGCGTACATAAGCGTCAGGCGGCCGTCCATATAGCTGGACGAGAATGTGGTTCCAAGTGCGAAGAACTGCAGGCTCGGGGATGTGGTGTCGTTATATTTATACAGGGTTGAGGTGGCGCAGTAGTTTATCAGAGGCTGTCCCACCAGCGTCTGGTCGTTGGTCTTGGCAGCGGTGATGGCGGTATTGAAGTACTTGCCTGCAGCGGAGTAGTTGTTCTTCTGGCGGTAGCCGCTCAGAACGAAGTTCCAGCCGAGGGCGTTGGCCTGCTTGATGGAGCCGTACTGGGTGTCGGTATCCCAGAAGAGGGCGTTCTTGTCGGTAATGGCTTCGGTCTCGCCGTCAGCCTTGTTCGAGTAGCCGCAGAGAGCGATGTATTCGGTTCTGGTAGGGACGTGCCAGCCGTTAGGGCAGATGCCCTGCGCTCCTTCGAAGGTGGAGGCGTTGTCTTTGGTGACCTCCTGTCCGAAGATGGCCTGGCAGTCGTACAGGTAGCCCTGCCTGGTGATTACGGTCTCGTCGCTTGACGCCGTGGCTGTGCCGTCCACGATGGTGTAAGGAGCCCAGATGTGAACGTCGGTAGCGGTCGGGTCTGTGGAAACGGTGTATCCGTCAGGTACATAGCGCATCGGCTGTGACATCCAGACAGAGCCGTCTGAAAGCGTGACGGTGGTGTATTTCTCGTTCTTGTAGACGAAGTATCCGTCGTATTCGGCGAAATCGATGTAGGTAGGAACGTCCGGTGCGATCTCGCCGCCGTCCTCCCAGTTGGCGATCTCTCCTGAAATGCTTACTGACAGGTCGTCAGGAAGAACCTTGGCGTTGATGGTGTACTGTCCGCCGGCGTGAAGTTCGGTGGAGAGCAGTTTCTGGCTGAGCACGTCTCCGGTGCTGAGGGTCACGGCGAGCTTGAGGGCCACTGTCTGAGGCACTACGATGAGGGCGTATTCAGAATCGGCGCTTATCTCGTACGCCTTGACGGTGATCTCCTCTGAAGTCTCGTCTACCGTGGCGGTAAGGGTTGAAAGGTCGATGTTGGCTGTAGGCTTTGCTCCCTCGAGGGTTACGGCAGTGATGTCCGCGCCGGCCTGGTTGTCAACCTTGAGCACGAGTTTGGTAAGAAGATGCTTGAAAGGCACGGTGACGGCCTCGGATGTAGGTGTAACGTTTTCCTTGACACCGGCTATGAAATCCGACGAGCTGATGCCCTCGCTCTGGTCGGCCTGCACGCTGAATTTGCTCGGCGTGCCTGTGCTCTCATAAGGGTAATATGCGGTAAGGGTGGATTCGGTAAGGGACTCGGAATACCATTTGAGGGTGCCTGTGAACACTCCGTCGGCGAAGGTAAGCTCCTGATTCTCAGCATAAGCGCCGCTTTCCTGAGTAATCGTGAGACCTATCTTGTCCCCGTCCTCGAAATTGGTGTCGGTGGCCCTGGTGATGACAGGGGAGATCTGAACGAAACTGATCTGTTCAGCCTCGTTTTTCTCGCAGGCGGCGGCGAGAAGCACCAGACCGGCTGCTAAAACATAAACTTTTTTCATATCGTACGTTTAAAAATTATAACCTAAACTTAACATATTTGCCAGCTGACCGTTACGATGCCCGACAAACCTTACGTCGTATCTCACGTAAATCCCGCGCGGGAAACTGTACCTGACGAACGCCTCCGCCGGCACTTTCAGATCTGTCTTCCACGCCCGCATCGCCTCGTAATACTCCTCGCAGCGGGTGACCGCTCCTTCGGAATCCTCCCAGAATCCCTTTTCCAGGCCAATGGCGCCTCCCGCAAGCAGTCTGCCTGTAAGTGGAATCTGGCCGTGCAGACGGAGTCCGACGCTTTGAACCAGCGCCGTGCCGGTTTCGGGGTACACGACGGAAGCCACAGCCTCCTGCCTTCCGTAGGAGATCTGTGCGCCGAGACGTGTTTCTTCCTGTATGCCAATCCTTTCCCATCCCAGAGACAATCCGGAGCGTCCGCGGGCGAGAATCTGCGTGCTGCCGTAATTGAGCGTGGTGGTGATGCCGTTCCCGGTGATATCTTCCAGAATGTTCTCCCTGTTGCGCTGAACGGACAGGCTGCCGTGCAGGCTGAAGATGTCGAGGAACCTGTCGCCGGTGAGCGTGTATGCCAGACGGCCGTCGAGCAGTCGTGTGCCGTAGTTATACCAGATCTTTTGCTTTTCGCCTGTTTTTCCGGAGTTAAGGCCCGCCGCCAGTTCACCGTAGATCCGGCCTTTCTGGAATTGGAGCGCCAGGGTGTGGCCGTTCTCCTGAACAGGGAAGCGGTCCAGCCCCGTTTCCTTAAGGTGGGTGGAGGTGTTGTCCCAGATGTCGCGCGTGCCGTAGAAGAGGCCTTCGTCCAGGAACGCGTAATATACGCCAGAACTTACGCCAAGCTCTTCCGCGCTGATGCTCTGGGTGTTACGGCTGTAGGTGTAGCTAAGACCCAGACGCCTGTCGCCGCGATGCCAGAGGATCGCCGGGCTCACTTCCATAGCCATATGGTAGGTAGTGTGCCTGAGGTCTTTTCTTTTCGTATAGTTCTGCGCTTCGTAGGAGAAGCTGCCTCCCAGAAGCCAGTCTTTGCTTAAGTCTATGCTGATGCCTCCCGTAAGGGAATAGACCTGGCGGGTTTTGCTGCCCGGCGTGAACTCGTAGATGTCCACAGGGTAGTATCCCGGAACGGCGCTCATACTGCCGGTGGCCCCGTACATCTGCGTGTTCTCGAACGAGAAGTCTCCGATCAGGGAGAACCTGTCCAGATATGAAGTGCCGCTGGCCTTCGCGCCGGCGTTCCACTTGGAATCTGCATCGAACGGGTCGTGATAATCTCCGAAGGTGTATCCTCCGGTAAGCTCGGCGCAGGAGAAGCTGTCCTCTATGGAACGTATCCAGTTGATGTTCCGGCTGTCCTTCCAGGAATGGCGCTCGAGCCTGGTTTCGTAAGTCTGACCGGAAACGGAGACGAGCGAAAGGAGCAAAGCCGGCAATATGAACGATAACCTATTCATGGAGAGACTGTGTTTCACGTTCATAAAAATCACTTGTCGAGTTGTTCGTGTCCGTGAGGACTTCGAACCCGCAGATGGCGCTGGCCTGTCCGTCGGCATTCCTGAAGAGGGTATGGCCGTTGTATGGACCTGAAAAGTCCACTGCACCGGCATCTATCGCGCTTGGCAGGCGTTTGCGGTTGTTCCCGTTCTTCTCGAACACTTCCACGCCGTCCATCACCCAGGATGCGGGGAGCTTGACTATCTTGTCCGAGGTGGAGCCCGGTTTCTGGATTATGACGCCGTCCTCCTCCAGGAATTCCTGTATGGTGGTGCCCTCCGGGGCTTTGAAAATCACAGCGGCCGGAGACTGCATCGCGAAGGTGTAGGCATTGGCAATTCCGGTCTTGATGACCACGTTCAGGATGTGGTCCTGACGGATGTTGCTGCCCGGGGCGGGGTGGTATTTCGTGTTCGGAAAGTAGGATGCGTTGTAGCAGACGAAGTAGTCTTCGCGGTCCAGGTTGACCGACTGCGGATAGCTGGCCGCGTGGTTGATGGCTCCGTAGATCACTATAACCGCGTCTGCGCCCGGCTCCAGCGGGAAGGTGTGACCGTCGCCGCCTATCTGCCAGATGGCCTGCACGACGGGAATGAAGTCCTTGTCTTCCTCCCAGACGTTGGTGGATACGGACCTGTACGGATCGACAGAAGCAAAGCACAGGCTGTCCAGGTAGCGGGTCTGCGAGCTGTTGTTATGCAGAATTACGTAGGAGTCGTACTGGTAGTTGCCCTGCTCGGGGTATCTGGTGCATCCGCCGCAGTAGATCTCTTTGAACACGATGTTCCCGGCCTTGGAAACGCTCAGCGCAAGGTCCGCGGAGGCGTTTTCTTCTCCTATAATTATACGGTCGAGAGTGCCGTTATAGATGTATTCGCCATAAGTGCAGCTGTATGCGGCACGGTAACTGTCCTTCGGAAGGGTCAGCGTGAACAGTCCGTCACTGTCTGCGGTGCAGGTGAACGACAGGTCGCGGGTGCGGCTGGAGACGCGGAGAACTCCGTCGCCCAGGGCTTCCTGCGGGAAGGTTTCGGGGTAGAGCGGCTGCACCGTGAGAGTCCTTTCCGCTTCCGCCCACGGGTTCTCCGTTCTCAGATTCAGGCAGGAGGTGAGGCTCAGACACAGAAGTAAAGTGAAGACGGTCTTTTTCATATCTTGATCCTGCAGGTTAATCCGTAATAGAATGACGGGGTGAATATGGCGCCGACTCCTGTAGCCAGAGATTTGACATACATTCTGGAGTTCGTGAAGTTGTTCGCGAAGAATGACAGGGACACCTTGTCACCTATCTCCTTGGTTATGCTCAGATTGGCAGAGCAGTAGAACCCGTAGCCGTCGCGTGCGAAGGTGTAGGCGTTGCCGGATTTGATGATAAGGTTCGAGAATTCCGGAAGGGCTGCTTCGGCGTCGGTGAAATCGTGTATCTGGCCGTCCGTGTCCATATATTTGACCGGGCGTATGGCGGTGTAGCTGTTAGCGTCGTAGATGCTGCCTCCGGTGGGCTGCGTGCCGTCGGCGCTTACGTTGTAGGCGTATTCAGCGCCCTGGTAGACAGAAAGATTCCTGGAGCGCTGCAGGAGCGAGGTTTCCAGCCGGCAGGTGATGATAAGGCGCGCCTGTGGGATGTGGGTGATGGCGGTCAGATTGGCATTCAGACTGTGGGTCTGTTTGCCGTTGAAGGTGTAGGAGGTGTTGGCCCCGTTGGCATAGATGCCGATGTACTGGTACGAGCGGTTCGGGAGCGAGGTGTGCGACGAGCCGCTGCGGTAAAGGTACGAGAGTGTCTCGTCCGCGTAGCAGGAGTATGCGTAAGCGGCGTCCAGCCTGATGCTCGTGCTGAGCGGTTCTATCTGCGGGAAGTCCACGGTAAGTTCTGCGCCAGCGCGGTGAATGTCGGTCCCGTTCGAAGGCATCTGCGATTCGAAGAAGGTCCGGTCGGTTACGAGCGTCTCCATTGCGGTCCAGAAGTCGGAATCCCCGCCGCGAAGGTAGACGGTGCCGGTCTGCGAATCCACGCGTATCTGCGGGTCGGTCGGGACCTCATAGCCGGAAGGCAGGGTGCTGATGCTGTAGGAAAGGGGAGTATAGACGCTCTGCAGGGTGTAAGGGTCGCGGGTGAGGTTGTAATAGCCTACCAGGGACACGGAAGTCTGGCCGATGTTGAAGTCCAGCCCGAGTTCGGTGTTGTAGCTTTTCTGCCAGGTGAGGTCCTCGTTATACAGGGTCTTGTAAGGCTGCGTGTAATAGACGTAGGATGCGTCATCGCCGTGAGAGAAGCTGAAGGTGAGGATGTCGCGGTATTTCTGGACCGGGAAGAGGATGTAGTAGGACGGCAGTTTCTCGCTGATGCCCCAGCCGGCGCGAACGGACAGGTCTTCGGAGATCTTCCAGCGGGCGTTGAAACGCGGCGACAGGCTGCTGATGTCGCGGTACTGCGTGCCCTTGACGAAAAGGTTCTCCATACGCAGGCCCGCCATAATCTCGAGCGAAGTCGCGCCTATGGGCAGAGTCAGGTTCTCTTCGGCGTAGAGCGAAAGGTTGTGCATAAACGGATATTCGCTGTAGTCGCGCGGTCTGAAGCCGTTCGCGCTCACCGTCGGGTCGAGGTAATATTCGCCCTGGCCCACGTTGCCGTTCGCCTTCCACTGGATGCCGGCTTTGAACTTGCTGTTCAGGTCGTTCCATTTGCGGAACCATTCATATTTGAGCGATGCTGCGAGGTCCAGTTCCTTGGAATCCACCACCAGGTCGGAGAAATAGCTTTTCGGGAGCCTGTCCGCCAGATGGTATCCGGTCAGGGTGGAATGCACCGCAGGCAGGGTCGAAGCCGACGAGCTGTAGTCGCGGGTGCGCGTGAGGTTGTCCTGGAAATTGACGGATGATTCGAACTTCAGGTTCGTTATCCACGGTTTTCTGACGGCCCAGGTGAGGTTCGCGTGGGCGCGCAGGGCATTGTCGCGGCCCTTGCTGTAGGTGCCCACGTAGGCGTCCGGGTCGTTCTCGCTGTTCATCCCGCCTATATTGGCATTCAGTCCGCTGTCCAGATGGAGGACGTCTGCGAAGGTGTTCGTGTAGGTGGCGGAAAGGCCTCTGCGGGTGTAGGATGTGTATGGCGAAGAGAGCTTCTGCGTGGCGCGGGTCCATTCGGCGCTCAGGTTCAGGATGCCCCTGTTCTTCTGAAGGTCAATGCCTTTCGATGCCGATGTGAGCCAGGTGCGCGGATTGGCCGAGAATGTGATGTTCACCGGGGTTACGCCCTTTTTCGTGTGGATGCGCACCATTCCGCTGTTAAGGTCGCCGTATTCCGCTGACGGTACGCCGGTTATGACTTCTATGGACTGCACGTTCTCTGTGGAGATGCTTCTGGTGGAGGCGCCGGACATCGTGCCGAATGACGCGTTCCCGCCGATTCTCACTCCGTCCACTTCGACTGCCGTGCCGAAAGCCGCATTGCCAGCGCTCGATCCGCTTCCGCGAAGGGTTATGATGTTATCCGCCGTAAGGTCCGGATTGACGGTCTTGCCGCCCGGAAGAAGCGCCGCGATGTCGGTGATGTTCGACATCTGCATATGCTCCAGAGCCTTGGAGCCGAACTGCAGGGAGGTGTTGAGTCCGTCCCTGTCCCGCTGTGCGGTGACCACTACCGTCTTGAGTGCCAATGTGTTGGGCGCCAGCTTGACTTTCATCCCCTCGATGTCGCGCGAGAGCGTGAATTCCAGCTCCCTGTCGGCGTATCCCAGGCACGCGAAGAGAAGCGTCACCTTACCTCCGTCTATGCCTTCGAGAATGAATTCGCCCTTGTCGTCGCTGACGGTCCAGATGCCTGTGCCCTTGACGTTAACTCCCACGCCCACAAGCTCCTCGCCGCTGTTCGCGTCGGTTATCTGACCGCTCACGGCAAAATGCAGTCCCCGGGACTGGCCCTGAAGACTGAATGAGGCTAAAAGTAGAATTATTGTCAGGATGGTGAATTTTCTGCTCATCACTTCTGTCCGTTTTGCGGGGGCAAAAGTAGAGAATTCACCGGCAGTGGGGCATCACTAAAAGTAGGTAATTTTCAGCGGGGGCATCCTTACTGAAGAAGGTGCGTGTCCTGATTCCAGGCGGTCTCCCGGTAAAGGGAATTCAGGGTAGGCCAGCTCGCGCTTGGCAGGTACATGCTGATGCCGCTGAAGGTGTCAGGATTTATGGTGGTGGTAACGAATGTAGGCGTGGCGGCCTTGTAGAGCACAAGCTCTGAGAGTATGGCGTCTATCTCGGCGAGTTCTTCGTCACTTGCCCCCATCTTCGCGATTATGTCGCGGAAGTCATAATGGTAGATGTAGGAGAAGTTGTAGCTCTGCACTGTACGGTGATTTACGGACAGGACGGCGTCCGGGTGGGCGTCGAAGATCTTCCTGCAGGCCCTGGCGAGCGTGTCCATCTGCGAGCAGTCGTAAAGGCCCACGGTAAGGTAGCTGGAAGATGCCAGCTTGTCGTAGAAATCTTCGCATACTCCCTGCAGGTCAGGCTCTTCCGGGGCCAGAAGCCGGCTGGCGAGAGTGTGGTAGTTGTATCCGTAGCTCATCACTTCGGTAGGGGATGCTACGATGTAGTCGACCTTGTCCCGTAGATCGTAGGTGGTCTCGACTCCTCCCATAAGGCAGCAGTCGAAGACGATGTAGTTCAGATGCATGGGGAGAGCCTCTGCAAAGTCCTTTACGTCAACGGAATAGGAGTTCGAAGATGAGCCGTGGAACTGCGCGCCTATCCACGAAGGCGAGATCTTTTTCACCGGGGAGGCGTCTCCGCTCCCGTAACTGTAGCCTGTCGGAAGCCAGCCGGTGGAGTGGGAACTGTACAGAAGTCCGTATGAGGATGCCGGGAATTCCTTCTTCACCGTGGCAAGGATCTCCCGTATCATATCGGCGCTTACCATAATGGCGTCTGTCGGCCAGGATTTTATGGTGTCCCTGACGACCTGGCCGTAATGTTCATACATATGGTATATGACCGGTGTCGTGGCGGTGGTCCAGTCTATGTCGTTGCGGGCATTGTGCTCGTAAACTATCAGAGCCTGCCTGTCGTTTTTCGCCGGAAGATAGCCTTCCGCGATCTGGGAGATGTTGTTCTTTATGTCCGAAGACAGGTTGTTGTAGCCTTCGCAGCAGACTATCAGCACCTTGGAATATCCTAGCCCTTCGACTCCTTCCCTTCGCGCGGTGCTGTGCGCAGTGTCGGGGAACGGCGTCAGTTCCGAACAGGAAACCGCCGCCGCCAGGGCCAGGGCCGTCAGTATGTTTTTAATTGTCAGTTTCATATAAGTCGAGCGCCTTCCGCCTCCATCTCTTCGAGAGCTTTTTCGTGGCCGTTCTCATCCACGTATGCCAATGCCGCCTTAACGACGTTCACCTTGAATCCGGCCTTGAGAAGGTCCAGAACGGTGTTCTTCACGCAGAATTCGGTGGCTATGCCGCAGACATACACATCGCTGCAGTCCATAATGCCAAGCACTTCCGTCAGACTCTGCCCGGCCGGGTTCGTCCCTTCTGCTCCGGAATACTGTTCCGCCTTCGGGTCGCGGCCCTTGAAGAAGGTCAGGTCCTCGTCGGCGAACTCCTGCAGGTCGGCGTGGATCTCAGCTCCGCGTGTGCCTTCCACGCAGTGCACAGGCCAATCGCCCCCCTGCCCGGTGAAGGAGCAGTGGTTCCCGGGATGGCAGTCCCTGATGAAAAGGACCGGCGGCACGCCCCAGGAATGCTGCCTGTGGGCAAGGATGAATTTGCGGCATTCTGCCACGGCCTTGTCGGCGTTAAGGCAGGCCAATGAGCCGTCGATGAAGTCGTAAAGCATATCCACGACCACTATTGCTGAATTTTTGGTCATTGCTAAAGTTTCGCAAGAATTTAAATCTTGAAGTTTTCAATTTCTTTTACCAGGCGCCCGATG
>CAVBDE010000042.1:0-6662 GCA_963594055.1 Anaerovoracaceae bacterium
AACACACAAAAAAGAGAGGCTTTCGCAAGTCTCTCTTTTCGTGACGCCTATAGGATTCAAACCTATGACCTTTTGATCCGTAGTCAAATGCTCTATTCAGCTGAGCTAAGGCGCCAGATGTTCCGGAGCGAACTCCGGATATTTTACTCTTCAGTCTTCGCTACGATCTTCTTCTCACGGATACGTGCCTTCTTACCGGCAAGATCACGAAGATAGAAAATGCGTGCACGGCGAACTTTACCGACCTTAACGACCTCTATGCTCTCGATGAACGGTGACTCGTAAGGGAAAATCCTCTCGACACCTACACCGCTGGCAACTTTGCGGACTGTGAAAGTCCTGGTGAAAGGTGAAGCTCCGGAAATCTGGAGGACAACTCCTCTGAACTTCTGAAGGCGCTCTTTATCACCTTCCTTTACCTTGTAGGTAACGACGATGGTGTCACCTGCCTTGAACTTAGGGTACTGTGCGGCTTTGTTCTGTGCGAAAGCCTGCTCTACAATCTTGATTGCGTCCATAATAAAATTTCAATCTCTAGCGCAGCATTGGTGAACCGTTCTCCAAGAGGCTGCCAATTGGGATTGCAAAGATATAAAGTTTTGCTTAATCCGCAAAATTATTTTTAAAAAAACTTGGCCTCTTTTTCAAATATCGCCTTGTCATCCCTGGTCGGAGCCGGGTCTGACTCGCCGCTGGCCTTCAGCGATTCGAACATCTGCCTGTACTCTTTGGACACCTTGTGAGGAATCCATACCAGTATCTTCACATACAGGTCACCCTTACCGTAGCTGTTCACGGATGGCATACCCTTGCCGCGAAGCTTCTCCACATATCCGCTCTGGGTACCCGGGGCCAGTTTAAGCTTGTAGTCGCCCTCGAGCGTAGGTACGTTCACCTCGCATCCCAGAACTGCATCCGCTACGGATATCACCCTGGTATAGAAGAGGTTGTTACCCTCTCTCTTAAGCTTGGCGTGTTCGGTCTGCTCGATGACCACCAGAAGGTCACCGTTGACGCCGCCCTGCGGTGCGCTGTGGCCCTCTCCGTGAACGGTAAGCTGCATTCCGGACTCCACACCCGCAGGGATGCGGACGCTCACGGTCTCCTTGATACGGACAAGGCCGGAGCCCGAACATTTGCGGCAAGGGTTCGTGACTATCTTGCCGGTACCGTTACAGTTCGGACAGGTGCTGTAGGAAATGCTCCTTCCGAAGAACGAATTGCTTACCCTCTGAACCTGGCCGCTACCCTTACAGGTAGGACAGGTCTTTACATCTGAAGGATTTACCGTACCGCGGCCGTTACAGTCCGGACAGGGACGCATCCTTTCGAGAGTGACCTCCTTCGTGCATCCGGAAGCGATCTCCTCGAGGGTCAGATACACGCGGGTGCGTATGTCGCGACCCCTGAGAGTGCGTTTCTCGCTCTGTCCGCCGCCGAATCCGCCAAATCCGCTGAACCCACCGAATCCTCCGCCGAAAGCCCCTCCGAACAGGTTGTTAAGAATGTCGTTAAGGTTGCCGAATCCCTGGCTCCAGTCCTGAGAAGCGCCGCCGTCCACTCCGGCGAAGCCGAACTGGTCGTACTTGGCCTTCTTGTCCTTGTCGCTGAGCACGGAATAGGCCTCGGAAGCCTCCTTGAATTTCTCTTCCGCGGTCTTCTTCTCGGCATCGGTGCCGCTTACCCAGCGGTCAGGGTGCCATTTGAGCGCAGCCTTTCTGTAAGCCTGCTTTATATCGTCTTCCGAAGCGCCCTTCTGAAGCCCGAGCACCTCATAGTAATCTCTTTTTTCTGCCATAAATTATTCTCCCACCACGACTTTAGCGTAACGAAGTATCTTGCCGTTAAGAAGATATCCCGTCTGAATGACATCTATCACCTTGCCCTTCAGGTCCGGTGTAGGTGCGGGGAACTTGGTCACGGCATCGTGAAAATCCGTGTCGAAGTCCTTACCCTTAGCCTCGATAGGCTCCAGTCCCTTGCCTTTCAGGTAGTCCATCAGTTTGTTGTAGATGAGAAGCGTACCCTCTTTGGCTACGGAATCGGTCTCCTTCTCGAGCATATCCAGCGCCCTCTGGCAATCGTCCAGTACAGGAAGAAGTCCCTTGATCACGTCTGCGGACGCGTTGGACAGGAGAGCGAGCCTTTCCTCCGCGCTGCGGGTACGGAAAGTCTGGAATTCCGCCATAAGACGCAGGTAGTCATCATGCTCCTTGGACAATTTGTCATTAAGAGCATCTATCTGTGCCTGCTTCTCGTCGGCCTTCTTCTCTTTCCTGGCCTCTTTCTGAGTTTCCTTCTTATCTGTTTCCACAGCCTTCTTTTCAGCCTCAGCGGCCTGCTCGGCTGTTTTCCTGGTTTCTTTATCTTTACTCATAATAATTCTTTCTCGTTTGACAGGAGAATCTTCAAATGTTCTGCCAAGCCCACCGAAGGTGACAAATTGGCACTAGAACAACATCTGTCCTCCGATGAACTCACGCATTATGGAAGTCGGCGGAATGGCCGCGATGTCTTCCGGCGTGATGGCGTCGATCTGGCCCATATATTCCGTCAGGTGATCCGCCATCGCGCGGGCCGGGGAAGCCGAAGGGATGTCATCCAGCAGAGGCTGCGCATAGTATTTAAGCAGCGGAAGATCGTAAAGCATTGAAGAATTGAAGACTATGTCGGCGTTGTCCTGATACGGGAAGATGTTTCTGACCTCTCCCGCACGAACCGACGGCCACATCAGAATGGTGTCCTCCGGAGACTTGCCGCGATTGCGGTTGTCACGCACTATCCTTCGCAGGAGCCGCTTGTCCGACGAGGAGTTCTGATTGTTCTCTCCCGGCAGGGCCGAAAGCGCGGACACGTATATCTTGAAAAAATTCGACGAATCGATGGTCGGGGTCATCGCCGGGTTAAGCGCGTGGATTCCCTCCATAAACAGGATGTCGCCGTCGTTCAGACGCATCTTCCTGCCCTCGAACTGCCGCTTTCCTGACACGAAATCAAAATGCGGGAGCTCTATCTCCTCACCTCGCAGAAGTGCATTGAGCTGAATGCCAAGGAATTCTATGTCAAGGGCTTCCAGAGCTTCGAAGTCATAGCCGCCGTCCGGGGTGCGGGGATTCCTCTCGCGGTTCACGAAATAGTTGTCCAGTTCGATGACCTTCGGAACGAGCCCGACCACCCTGCACTGCTGGGCTATCCTTAAGGAAGAGGAAGTCTTGCCGCTGGACGAAGGGCCGGAAATCATTACGATACGGCATTCGTCCTTCTTCCAGAGAATCTGGTTGGCTATCTCGGCATATTTTCTCTCCTGACGGGCCTCACAGATATTGATGAGAGGCACTGTCTTGTGAAGTTCCATAACCTTGCGGAGTATGTCCATGGAGTCCACCCCGAGGGCGGAGCACCAGTCCGCGTACTCCTGAATTGCGTCTTCAACCTTGTTCATACACTACCAACTTTGCAGGCCCTCGGCCTGCCGGGACAAAGTCCCTGTTAAAAAATATAGTTCAGCGCTATGGTAAGTCCCATAGGATACTCCGTATGCTTCAAAACCTGGGCCGCTTCCACGCTTATGATGAAATTCTGGTTCATCGCAAGCTTAAGGCCGGCGCCGGCAGATACGGCATATCTGTCGCCCACCCCGAACACGTCTTCTCTGTAAGGTCTTGACACATAGCCGGCATCCACGAACGGATTCACAGCGAGATACCAGGATTGGCCTATGAAATTAAAGTTCACGATGCGCGCACGGAGTTCGAAATTGCCCCACAGATACCCTTCGCCGGTAAGGCGGTTCTGAATCAGGCCGCGAACGGTGTTAAGACCGCCAAGGCCTTCGGACCCTGTCTGCCTGAGGTAGAGGGTATAGATGACGGGAAGCATATAGAACGGGGTCTCCCCTGCCACCGTATCCTGATATCCGAGGTGATATGCGAACACGAAACGGTCCGTGCCCAGCGATAGGTACTGACGGAAATGGGCTACGAGCTTAAGGTATCCGCTTTCCGCGCCGAACAGCTTCGGAGAGCCGTTCACATAGGCCTCCGCCCAGATGCCGCGCGACGGTGCCGCCTCCATGTCGCGGCTGTCATACACCAGTCCGGCCTTGGCCTCGAGATGCGATCCGCCCCCTGCCTGGGCAGCGGAGATCTTCCCGGTAGCAACGTACTGGTTATATAATGAAGTGGCTGTCAAGTACTTGTCCGAAGAGAAGTCCTTATTGGCCATATTCCAGAAGGAGGCGCCGGCCACCCAGTTGAGGTTGGTCGCGAGCTGTCCCTGGAAATCCAGCAGCACGCGCAGCATTCCGCGCTGGTAGTTGTACCTGGCGGTCTGGGTGTCTTTATTAAGGTCAAGGGTCGGGTCATAGGTCTCCGCCCCGTTGAATCCGTAGAAATAATACAGCGGATCATACTGGTAGCTCACCGCCCCGGTGACTCTGACTCCCGGAATGAGGTGCTTGCTGTCGTACTGGGCGTGGAGAAGGGTCTGCCCCTTCGTGTATCGGGACGCCTCTATGTAGAAGCGGTGTTCATATTCAGGGAAAAGCGAGCCGTCGCCGTAATAGAAGACATCGGCGCAGAGGCCGTACTGGAATCCGAGATCGGAACTGTAGGAGACGCAGGGAAGCGGACCGAAATTCCATCCGCTGACTTTATCCTGCGCCAGGGAAGCCGCCGAGCACACGGTCAGCAGCGACGCGATTAAACAGGCAGGTTTTTTCATAGGGGCAAATTTACGATAAAAAATATTAATTTCGCAGACGATTAGATTATGCCTTCATTTCTTCAGATAGAGAACATCTCCAAGTCGTACGGGCCCAAGGTCCTCTTCGAAAACATAGCCTTCAACATCAACGAAGGCGACAAGATAGCGCTCATCGCCCCCAACGGCACGGGCAAGACCTCCCTTATGCGCATACTCGCCGGAGAGGACAAGTCCGATTCGGGCGGCAGCATCCGTTTCCTCAAGGAAGTGCGCATCGCCTTCCTCAAGCAGGACTTCGACTATGACCCCTCCAACACTATCTACTCCCAGATAATTGAGGGACAAGACTTTGACTTCGAACTGAGGGCCAACAAGATCCTGGACGAATTCGGCCTCAAGCCCGGCCAGAAGATGTCCGAACTGTCCGGCGGCGAAGTCAAAAGGGTCGCCCTGACCCAGCTTCTCGCCCACGACGCGGACTTTCTGATTATGGACGAGCCCACGAACCACCTGGACCTGGACGCCATAGAATATCTGGAATCATACCTCAGGCGCTCGCGCTGCACCCTGTTTATGGTCACCCACGACAGGTATTTTCTGGACAGGGTCTGCAACACCGTGATGGAACTCGACCACGGCTCCATCTACATCTACAGGGGCGACTACGAGAATTACCTCGAAAAGCGCGACGAGCGCATCCGGAACTACAACGCCGAGACGGACAGGATACGCAACGTCCTTCGCCGCGAACTCGAATGGATGCACGCCACGCCCTGCGCACGCAGCGGCAAGGCCAAATACCGCAAGCAGGCCTTCTGGGAACTGAAGGACCGAAGCGAACAGGTCTATGTCCAGAGACAGATAAACATGGACGAGATGGGCAAGGGCAGCCGTCTGGGAAGCAAAATCATAGACTGCAAGCATGTGTCGTTCCACTACGACGGGGTCTGCTACCTCAATGACTTCACCTACAACTTCCAGCGCTACGAAAGGGTCGGCATAGTCGGGGCCAACGGCGCCGGCAAAAGCACCTTTCTGAACCTTCTGGTGGGCGACAGCCACGGAGACGGCGGGGTGACGGACGGGGTCATCGAGCGCGGAGAATCGCTAAGGATTGGCTACTACCGCCAGCAGGGAATGACCTTCAACGAAGACGACACCGTGATGGAGACAGTCCCGGACCTGCACCTGCTGAACCGGTTCCTGTTCCCGCACGACATGCTCTCGAACCGCATAGCGTCCCTCTCCGGAGGCGAGAGAAGAAGGCTCTACCTTCTGACCATACTTATGCAGAACCCGAACATGCTCATCCTGGACGAGCCTACCAACGACCTGGACATCGTGACCCTGAACATTCTGGAGGAATACCTGCTGGAATTCAAGGGGACCCTGGTCATCGTATCCCACGACAGGCATTTCCTGGACAGACTGGTAGACCATCTGCTGGTCTTCTGCGGGGGCGGCACCGTGAAGGACTTCATAGGCAACTACACCGAATACCGCACCTTCCTGAAGGACTGGCAGGCCGAGCAGAAGACGCAGGCCAATGCCAAGGCCCGGGCCAATGCCGCACCTGCGGACCCGAAACCCCGCAGCGAGGACAGGCCGCGCAGGCTCTCGTTCAAGGAAAAGCGCGAACTCGAGCAGCTCGAAGCCGAGATGCCGCAGATCGAGGAGCAGCTGAAGGCCCTCGAAGCGGAGATGAGCTCCGGCCAGGCCAATTTCGAAAGACTTCAGGAGATATCAAAAAGCTACGAAGCCCTCAAAGGTGAACTTGACCTTAAAGAGCTTCGCTGGCTGGAACTTTCCGAGATCGCTTCCTAACGGCGGCGAGAGTGACGGCGCGACGACTTGCGGTGCTTCTTGGAATTGGCCGTGAGCACGAAATACGCTGCGGCGGCCACTATCACGATGCCTATTATGAGGAAGGTGGATGTGCTCACCTGACTTCCCTTCAC
>CAVBDE010000042.1:6945-13359 GCA_963594055.1 Anaerovoracaceae bacterium
ACGTTCTTCGCGTATTTAGGGATCACCCAGCCGTCGAACCACACGGTGGAGCCTTCTTCAGGCACCGCGTAGTCCAGGCTGACGCCCACGCTCGCGGCCTCGTTGATGGCCCATACGGCATCGCCGCTCCAGTTGAGCGACACATAGGCGCGGTTTTTCGTGAGCTGCTCCTTGCCCAGGTCGGCCTCCCAGCCGCAGACTCCCGGCTTGCACTGCAGAAGATAGTCCTGCACCAGGGCCAGGCTCTCGTCCGACGAATCGTGCATAAGGGATGCGAGCGTCACCTTTCCCGAAGCCAATTCCTTCTGCTTCAGATAGATAAGGACAGGCGCATAGACATCTCGCGGCGCATCCTTGATGAGGATCTTGCCGGCGAACTTGGGATTGCGTATGATGTCCCAGGTGGAAGCCTCCTCGCGGGTCACATATTCCGTATTATAGATGATGCCCGTCGTGCCCCACATATAGGCTACGGAGTAGAGATTGGCATCGATGTCAGGGTTGATCGAGCGGAACATCCGTTCGATGAACGGCGACCTGTTGAGCGCGATGTAGTTCGGGGTCGAGCCCAGAGAGGCGAAGTCGAGGGGCAGCAGAAGGCCCTGGTTGAGCATTCTCTCGATGATGTAGTCGGACGGGCACACCACGTCGTAGTCCTCGTGGCCCTTTTCGATCTTCGAGAGCATGGCCTCGTTCACGTCAAAGGTCATATAGATGACCTCCACTTTCTCCCCCGTCTGTTCGTAATACCAGTCCTGAAACTCGTCGATAACCCCCTCGGCGATATAGTCGGACCAGTTGTACACCTTGAGAACGCGGCTTCTGTCCTGGGCGGACAGGGTCAATGAAGTCAGGGCGCAGAAAGCGAGCGCCAGAGATTTAATGAATCTTCCCATCTTCTAATTCTGTTTCTGTTTTTTAAAGGTTCTGATGTTTACGAAGAACAATACCAGCAGCACGGCCAGGAAAATGATGGTCATCATCGGCTTGAGTTCCGGAGTAAGACCGCTCTTTCGGGCGTCTGCGTAGATGTAGGTGGACAGGGTCTCCAGTCCGGAAGAGCCTGCCGTAAAGTAGGTTACCGCGAAATCGTCCAGACTCATCGTGAAGGCCAGGATGAAGCCTCCCACCATTCCGGACTTGAGCTGCGGGATGAGGACCTTGCGCAGAGCCTGCGAAGGGGTCGCTCCCAGGTCCAGGGCCGCCTCGTAGATGTTAGGATTGAGCTGTGACAGGCGCGGAAGCACGTTCAGCACCACGTAAGGAGTACAGAACGTTATGTGGGCGAGCACCACCGTGACATAGCCCTTGCTCACGTGCAGGAACACGAACAGCAGGAACAGCGACACGCCGGTGATGATGTCGGGGTTGAGCATAGGGACGTTGTTCAGGAAGGTCATCGTCTTCTTCATGCGTCCGCGCATATTGTAGATGCCGATGGCGGCCAGTGTGCCCAGCACCGTGGAGACGGCCGAAGCCATCAGGGCCACCAGAAGCGTGTTCTTCAGCGCGCCCAGCAGCGCCACCGAGCTCGAATTGGCCCCCGTGAACAGGTTCTCGTAGAGCTGGAAGGTGAATCCGGTCCAGTTGCCCAGCGACTTGGCCTCCGTAAAGGAGAACACGGCGATAAAGATGATGGGCAGGTAGAGCATCAGCAGAACCAGCCACAAATATGCTTGAGCCAATATCCGTTTAATTTTCATCTTTCTGCAGCAAAGTCGTCAAACCTATAATTATGAGCATCACGAAGGACAGCGCGGCGCCCTGGTTCCACATCAGGTTGTTGAACTGCTCCTGAATGATGGAGCCGAAAAGCTGTATCCTGTTGTTGGTCAATATCTCCGAGATGGCGAAAGTCGATACCGTAGGCATGAACACCATCATCACCCCGCTCAGCACGCCGGGGAAGGAAAGCGGCAGGGTGACCTTCCAGAACACCTTCGACGGGCTCGCGCCCAGATCCTCGGCCGCCTCGATATAGCTCTTGTCCAGCTTGCGCAAAGTGTTGTAGATCGGATATATCATGAACGGCAGATAGTCGTAGGCCAATCCGAACAGCAGCGTGCCCTTGCCCAGGCCAATCCCCAGGGAATTGAAGATCTCCGCCGTGGCGAGGGTCCTCATCAGCGCGTTGATCCACATCGGCAGAATGAACAGCACCACCGTGAACGCGGACCGGTTCAACTTCTTGTCTGCCAATATGTAAGCCGCGGGATACCCCACCAGGATGCAGATTATCGTGTTCTCCAGGGCCACCTCGAGCGACACCAGGAAGGAGTTCACGATCTTGCCCTCGGTGAAGAAGGCGGTGATGTTCGACAGAGTGAAGGCACCCTTGGCATCCGTCAGCGCGTAGAACGCTATCAGCAGCAGCGGCAGCACCACGAACAGTACCAGGAAGATAAAGTACGGAGCCGCCCAGGTCGATCTCTTAACCATCTATCTTCGTGATTTTTATGTCCTCGGGAAGTATGTTGATGCCGACCAGGTCGTTCTTGTCCCACACGTCCTGCGTGTCCACGTAAAGCCTGTATCCCTCGGGGGTCTTGATCTCCAGATGATAGTGATCTCCCTTGTAGAGGATGTTGCGGATATGGGCGGACACTATGGCGTCCTCCTCGTTGTCCATCAGGTCCACCTTGTCGAAGTCCACCTGCACGCGCACCTTGTCGCCTTTCTCCAGGCCGCAATCCAGACACTCGTACTCGTCGTCCAGAAACAGCACGGAGGTAGGCGAAGTCATCTCGCCCTCGAACTCGTTGCAGAGTTCCTTGTGCATCACCTGTATGTCGCACGGCTTTATGATAAGGCCCACCTCGCGCCCCACTTCGAAGGCATTGTAGTCCTGAATCATAAGCTCATAGCCCAGATCCGTGTCCACATACATCTCGTAGTGCACGCCCTTGAATATGCAGGACTTAACTGTGGCCGTGAACTGCGCGGCCTCGGTGTTGTACATTATGTAGATATCCTCCGGGCGGACCACCACGTCCACCTGCTCGTCCGGAGCGAATCCGGTGTCCACGCATTCGAACTCGTGACCGGCAAAACGCACCTTCCGGTCACACGGCATCACTCCGTCCAGAATGTTCGAATCCCCTATGAAGTCGGCCACGAACGCGTTCTTCGGCTCGTTGTAGATGTCCGTCGGAGTGCCAATCTGCTGAATGCGGCCGTCGTTGAACACCACGATGGTGTCCGACAGGGTGAGGGCCTCCTCCTGATCGTGAGTCACATAGATGAAGGTGATGCCCAGCTGGCGGTGCATCTCCTTGAGCTCTATCTGCATGTCCTTGCGCATCTTAAGGTCAAGCGCGCTGAGCGGCTCGTCCAGCAGAAGCACCTTGGGCTGGTTCACTATGGCGCGGGCTATGGCGATGCGCTGCTGCTGACCTCCGGACAGGGAATCCACGTTCCTGTCCTCGTAGTCGGTCATAGACACGAGCTTGAGCACCTTCTCCACCCTCTTGTCTATCTCCTCGACCGGAAGTTTCTGAAGTTTGAGACCGAACGCCACGTTGTCGTACACGTCCAGGTGCGGGAACAGCGCGTAACGCTGGAACACCGTGTTGAGCGGACGCTTGTGCGGCGGAAGTTCGGAAATGTCCTTTCCCTCGAGGGTTATCACGCCCTCCGACGGGGTAAGGAAACCCGCGATAAGCCTCAGGAGCGTGGTCTTGCCACATCCCGAAGGACCCAGAAAAGTAATGAATTCGCCTCTTTTAATGTAAAGATTGATGTCGTCGAGCACCTGTTTTTCACCGAACCAGTGTGAAATATGCTCGAGACTGATGATAACATCTTTCTCCTCTACCATTTCTTACCGAAAGAACAAATTAAACCTACACTGAACTGTAAAGCCGAAGATATCTCTTCATTTCCCCATTTGTATGCGCACAGAGCGTGGAGCCTGACATTTTCAAGCGGCGACCAGGCTACCAGAGCGCCTGCCGTGTCAGTGTTCATCTCCAGTTCCTGATTCCTCTCGAAGCCCGTGTACAGACGCAGGCCAATTTCGTCGCTCGGGGCATAGTCCACGGCCATGGACGCCGTCTGCCCCGCCACCAGGACGTACTCATCGCTTCCCACCACGGTCTGCACGTCGAACGTGAGCGAGAGATTGTCCAGAATATTGGACCTGATGCCGGCACTGAGCGCACCCTGAAGGCCGTCGCCGGTCTGGAATCCATAATATGCTATGCGGGAAGACAGGTAATCCCCTTCGGCCACAGCGCGCGCGCCGACCGAATACAGCCCGCTCGTGAAGAAATGCTCGCCGTAAGGCGACGTGGACACGCCGGCCTCCAGCCTTCCCCATTCGGAATAATTGTATGTGACGGAAAGTCCCCACTGATAGGAGTTCATACAGTTCCACACCGAAGACGCGAACGGAAGATGGATGTCGTAGTCATACTCGTCGAACTCGTAGGTTCCCCAGAGCAGAGGCATCTTGCCCAGATTCACATCAAAAGCGCCTTCCGAATACGTCAGATAAGCCCAGTCGAGCCAGTTGACGTCATCGGAGCGGAATGTGTTCGTGTAAAGCGATCCTGGAGTAGAACTCAGCCAGTGATTGGATACGCTGTAAGAGAAATGTTCCGAAAGAGAGCCTTCCAGAAGAGTGTAAAGGGATGTGTTGCCAAGCGGGTCCGAATACAGATATTCAGCCCTGGCAATTACGTTCAGCTCGGCAGCACCACCGGGCTCGTCAGCCTCTTGCGAGTGCGCAAGGAAGCAGGGCAGCAACATTGCTGCGGTAACGAATGATTTGTTCATTTCTCAGTACCATAAAAATAGTATTGGTTCAACTTCAATTGCGGTGCAAAAGTACTATTTTTTTGAATAAATACACCCCCTCTGCCCTAAAAATTGTAGGTGAGTGTAAATGAATTCGGGAACAGAGCCAGATTTATCCTGTCGGATGCCAATTTTCCCAGATGCGCGCTGCCGATTCCTATCACCGCGCCGGCGGCGGTATCCCACCACCAGTGCCTCTTGTGCACGACCCTCATCGCACCTGTAAACACAGCGTTGACATAAAACACTGCACCCCAGCCCCAGCCGTACTCCATGCGTATCATCTCGGCGGATGCGAAAGTCGCCGCAGTATGCCCGGAAGGGAATGAATTATAGGCGGTTCCGTCGGGCCGCTCCTCCTTGATGCACCATTTGAGCGGATAGGTAAGGGCAGTCTGGCAGAGCACGGTGGTACCCAGATTGATGACGCGCGGAAGAAATTCGTGCCTGCTTTCTATGCCGAAAAGATCTGAGCTGAGGATGAAAAGAACGGGCGTGTATTGGCAGTAAGTCTCGACATATCTGTACTCGTGCACTCTGGCGAAGCCTTTCACTGCGCACAGAATCAGCAGCACAGACAGCAGTGCGGTCTTGAGCAGTTTCATAATTTACAGTTGATTAAGACAGTTTTTAAGGGAAGTTTCCCAGTGCGGGATTTCTATTCCGAACGTTTTTTTGAAAAATGACTTGTCCAGGACAGAATACATCGGGCGCTTGGCCTTGGTGGGATATTCTGCACCCAGTACCGGATGCACGCGGCACTCTGACCCGCTCAGTGTGCAGATGGCCTGCGCAAAGTCGTACCACGACGCCACGCCCTCGTTCGAGAAATGGTACAGGCCGGTCTTCGAGAGAAGCTGACTGTCCCCTGTTATGTACATTATGGCTCCGGCAAGATCTGCGGCACAGGTGGGCGTACCCACGGAGTCATAGACCACATTCACGTCCTTTCTTCTGGAGAATGACGCAAGCATCGTCTTCATAAAATTCTTTCCATAAGGGGAATACATCCACGAAGTGCGGATGATTATGTACCTGCAGCCGGATTTCATTATGGCATCCTCCCCTGCCAGTTTGGTGGTGCCGTAAACATTGGCAGGCTCGGGAATATCCTTCTCGCAGTAAGGGTACGGATGGTTTCTTCCGGAGAAGACATAGTCCGTGGAGATGTGAATGAGGGGTATGTCCCGCTCCAGGGCGACGGCTGCGAGGTACGAAGGGGCGACGTGGTTGATGAGGTCGGCCATGAAGACATCGTCCTCGGCCTTTTCTACATCGGTATAGGCCGCGCAGTTGATGATGAGGTCTATCTTCTCGCTTTCGCAGACTATCTGCAGGGCTTCAGGATTGGTTATGTCCAGGTTCAGGGTCTCCTCCTCGGTGGATTCGGTAACGTCAGTGAAGACGAAATGATCTCCGCTGTACAGGCTGGCGTCCCTCAGAGACCTTCCCAGCTGCCCGTTTGCTCCTGTCACCAGTATATTCATACGACTACGTTACCTTTTTTACAATCATTCGCCGGCCGCATTTCTTCGCAGACCTTCCGCTTCGCTCCATCCCACCGCCTGCGGCGGTCCCCCCGTTCATGATGGCCACGGGCGGCCACAGGTCCCGAAG
>CAVBDE010000043.1:0-6708 GCA_963594055.1 Anaerovoracaceae bacterium
CTTCTGGAGATGCTCGAAAAGGGGAGTGCCGGTTGGCATTACTATCACGCGAATATGCTGATGAAGGCAGGCAGGTTCGCGGAGAGCATAGCCGAATTCGAGCCGCTGGTAGGGGCGGAGGGCATTGGCATACAGAGAAAGGCCGTGGTGACCTCGTGCCTTAGCTGGATGTATCATCTGACCGGGGACGATGCGAAGGCGATAGATTATGGGGCGGAGGCGGCCATCTGCGACATCCAGGCGTCCACGAAGGAGACCACCGCGCTCAGGATGATAGCGGATTTCCTGTCGCAGAAGGGTGAAATTGACCGTCCGGCCCGCTACGTGAGGGAGTCTTTCGAGGATGCGACCTTCTATCAAGCCAGGATGAGGATGATAGAGACGGGTCTGGTGCTTCCGATAATCGAGCAGAACCGGTACGACGATCTGCGTATGCAGCGCAATTCCCTGCTTCTGGTGGTCGGTCTGGTCGTGCTGCTGGTGGTAATAGCCGCGGTGATATTGGCATACATCAGGGAGCAGAACCGCAAGCTTAACGAGGCCAGAAAGCTCATCGAGCAGCGGAATGCCGAACTTGAGAAGTCGAACGCGCTTCTGGTCGAGGCGAACGGCATCAAGGCGGAGTACATAGGCACATCCTTTTATATCAACGCGGGCTTCATAGAGAAGATGTCGAACTTCAACAAGATGGTGGAGCGCCTCCTGGTTACGCGTCAGTACGACCTTCTCAAGCGTTCCGTGAAGGAAATCTCCATCAGCGAGACCCGCGACAGGATGTACGAGTCGTTCGACAGCACGTTCCTGAAGATATTCCCGACATTCATCAACGACTACAACGCCCTCTTCGACGAGCCGCAGGAATCCGCGCAGGCTGGAAGCCTTACCACGGAGCAGCGCATATTCGCCCTCATACGTCTGGGCATCACGGAGACGGACAGGATAGCGATGTTCCTGAATTATTCGCCGCACACCATCAATACCTACAAGACGCGCGTGAAGAACCGTTCGTGGGTGGAAAACGACCGTTTCGAGGCCGAGATAATGAAGATAGGCACGCGTTAGGGACAAATATTTCCGTTATATTTTTCTGCGTGTCAGCAATAGTCAACCATCTGTGCCCCAGGTGGTTGACTTTTATATTGGGGCGCTGCGAGTTATATTTTGAGGTTTTCCGGTATAACGTTTCGCAATTCTAAGTAATTTTGCTTCAGATAACACACGCAACTATTAACCAATAGATATTTACGATGAAAAAGATTATCTTCACTTTGGCTGTCGTACTGAGTACGGCGGTGTCGGTATTCGCTCAGGGCGGATATCAGCTCAAAGGTGTGGTGGTCGATGAACAGGGTCCTGTAGTGGGGGCCGGCGTGCTGGAAGCTGGAACTTCCAACGGCGTCGCCACCGATCTGGACGGCAGTTTCTTCCTCGTGGTGTCCTCTGCGGATGCCAACGTGGAGATCTCCTGCATCGGCTATGCTACACAGATATTGAAAGCTTCAGAAGTGCCTGCAAAAGTGGTGCTCAGCGCTGACAATACCTTCCTGGACGAGGTCGTGGTCATAGGCTACGGTTCCCTCTCGAAGAAGGAAATTTCCAGCTCCATCGTGCAGGTGAACAAGGAAAACCTCTTCAAGGGAGGTATGAACAACCCTATGGAGATGCTTACCGGCAAGGTGGCCGGCCTTAACGTCGTCACCGGCGAGGCTGCCAATCCTAACGCCAGCTCTTCTTTCCAGATCCGCGGTGCCGGTTCCATTTCCGGCGGCAATGACCCTCTGGTCGTTATCGACGGAGTGCCGGGAGGAAGCCTTCGCAACGTCTCCCCTCAGGACATCGAGTCGATGACCGTCCTCAAGGACGCCGCATCCGCAGCCATCTACGGTACCCGCGGTGCGAACGGTGTCATCCTCATCACCACCAAGAAGGGTTCTGCCAAGGCCCACGGTGCCAATGTCACCTATGACTCATACTTCGCCTACAACATCGCCAAGGACATCCCTGAGGTGCTGTCCGCAGACGAGTGGCGCCGCAGTATGCGCGGAACCGATTTCGGTTACAGCACTGACTGGTACAGGGAGCTGCTGAACGATTTCTCTTACGATCATAACCAGTATCTGGCCATAGACGGAACATCCGACAACGGTTCATACAACGCTTCCATATTCTACAAGAATTCCACCGGTCTCGACCTTGTGGATGCCCGCACCGAATACGGCGGACGCGCCGCAGTGGAGCAGAAGTTCCTGAAGAACCGCCTCACCCTCAACTTCAACATGAACACGCGCCGCGTGGACGAGGTGTACGGCAATGACGGAATGTTCGACACAGCGCTTTCAATGAACCCTACGATGCCTATCTACAACGAGGACGGCTCATGGTTCCAGCCGACGTCTCCTACCGACGCGAAGAACCCTGTGGAGTCCATGACCAACCGCACTGCAGACGGTCACCGCCTCTATTTCGTGGGCACCGCTTCGGCGAAGGCCAATCTCATCTCCACCGATGTGCACCAGCTCTCCACGAGCGTCAGCTTCACGGTGGATTACAACTCCTACAAGTACAATTACTGGGTACCTGCCGACTCGGGCGAATCCTACTGGGGCGGATATGACGGACACGCCAGCATCTCTTCTTCGACTTACCAGACGAACCACGCCGAGTGGCTCTGGAACTACTCGCTCAATCTCGAAGACCATAAGCTTCAGGCAGTTGCCGGATATTCTTTCGAGGAATACAACACCGAAAGCGTGAGCGCCGACAACTACAATTTCCAGTATGACTTCGGCTACAACAACATCGGCGCGGGCAGCTATCTTACCGAGGCCGAGCATCACGCTTCGATGAGCTCATACAAGGAGACATCGCGCCTCATCGGTTTCTTCGCGCGCGTGAACTATAACTGGAAGGACCTCATCTACGCTTCGGCTTCGTTCCGCAGGGAAGGATCTTCGAAGTTCGGTGCGAACCACAAGTGGGGTAACTTCCCGGGCGCTTCACTGGCATGGCAGATTGCCAATATGCCGTTTATGGAAGGCGTCAACATCCAGAGCCTCAAGCCGCGCGTCAGTTACGGTGTGACGGGCCGTTCGGGATTCGGCGCATATCAGTCACTTACCACTTACGGCACCCGCGGAAAATATTACATCAACGGTGAATGGGTTACCGGGTTCGCCCCTTCTTCAAACCCTAATCCGGACCTGGCCTGGGAGTATCTGAAGAGCTTCAACATCGGTCTGGATATCGAGGCGTTCGACAACAGGCTCCGTGCAAGCGTGGATCTGTTCGACCGTCAGAACACCGACCTTCTTTATACCACGTCGGCTCCTCAGCCGCCTTATGTCTATTCGACCATCTTCAAGAACGTCGCTTCTTCGGACAACAAGGGTATAGAGCTGTCAGTGGACTACGACGTGTTCAAGAACAGGAACGCGTTCAGCTGGACCACGGGCATCACCGCTTCGATGGGCAAGACCGTGCTTACCAAGCTGTCCGATGACGCCTCATATCTGGAACTCTACCAGAAACCGGGCGTGGGCACCAGCGAATACTTCTTCCGCGTCAATGAGGGCGAGGAGATAGGCAACATCTACGGATACCACTACCTCGGAGTGGATGCCAACGGCAACATGCAGATCGAGGACAACGAGGGCAACCCTCGCGATGTGTCAGATGCCGATCCTGCGTGGAAACGCTACATCGGCTCTACCGTTCCGAAACTCTTCCTCTCGTGGAACAACACCCTCCGCTACGGTAACTGGGACCTCAACCTCTTCTTTACCGGTGCGTTCGGACACAAGATCTTCAACATGCGCCAGTACGGTATGGGTCTCAAGGGCAGCGGCAGTGCCAATGTCTATCGCGACGCCTACACCGACTACTCATACATCCGCACCGGCGGCGGCGTGATCTCCGACTTCTTCCTCTATGACGGAAGCTACTTCAAGCTCCAGACTGCCACTCTCGGATACAATTTCAAGACGAATGGCTGGAAAGTCGTGGACAGCCTGCGCATCTATCTGGCCGGCAAGAACCTCTACACTCTCACGAGGTACAACGGTTCGGATCCTTCTCTCGTAACATCCAATGGCCTTACTCCGGGTATCGACACCAACGGTGCATATCCTGCAGCGGCTCAGATCACTCTCGGTGTAACAGCTATCTTCTAAAACAGGGAACGTTATGAAAAAGAACATCATAAAATCATTTGCCGTCCTGGCTGCAGCGGCTTCCGCAGTCTGCTGTATCAACCTGGACGAGCACGTATACAACAAGGTGGACAAGAGCGTCTACTATCAGAACGAAGCCAGCATTCAGGCGGCCGTGGCATCGATTTACCACGAGGCGCAGGAGAGCTATTCCGAGCAGTTCTATTATCTGCAGGAACTTTCAGCCGACCAGATCGCCTGGCGTATCTGGAACACGAACTGGGGCTATGACGAGGGTGAGAAATACGTCCTCTCCATCCAGCACTGGAATTCAGAGTCGAAGATCATCCTCAGCACCTGGAACAAGGCTTGGACGACCATCGGCCTGTGCAACAACATCCTCGCGGACATCGAGAGCCTTAACCCTGACGATCTGAACGTCACATCCGAGACGCTCGCTTCCTATGTGGCTGAGATCCGCTCTTTCCGCGCATGGGCTTACTACAACATCTTCGAGATCTGGGGCGGCGCCATTCCTCTCTACACCGGCGTGGCTTCGACCACTCTTCCGGAGAGCGAATCGCGCAGGCTCGGCTCCTTCGAGGCCGGCTGCAAGTCCGTCGTGGAGTTCATCGCTTCCGAGCTTGACGAGACCGTGGACGCGCTTCCGGTGGGCGAGGTCAACCGCATGAACAAGGCTGCCAACAGGCTCCTTCGTGCGAGATTGGCTCTCAATACCGAGCTGTTCACCGGCACTGCCGATTATGAGACCGCCGAGCGCATCGCACGCGAGATCATCGCAGGCGACTACGGCACATATTCGATCGATGCCGACTACCGCACTCTCTACAGTACCGGCAACCGCACTAACAGCAAGGAGCTCATCTTCGCATTTGCCTGTGAGAACGGACAGAGTTCCGGCAACCAGGCCAATATGCGCAACACTCCGTTCTTCGGATATGCGTTCAAGGACGTGTTCGGATGCCCGAGCATTTCCAACTCCGGATGGAACTGTATGATCATCGTGCCTTCGCACGACAATACCGGAACCATCGTCTACGGCAAGGGCACGGACACCGGCGGAAGGAGTTTCCTCGAGGCTCCGTACAATGACAAGCTCGGCGCCGTGGTTGACCGCTTCGACGAGCACGACGTGCGCCGTCAGCCGTTCAGCTGCGATCTGGCGGGCAACTGGCAGGGCAACTTCGCGATGGGTTACCAGTACAAATACGGCACTACCGACATTGTGGAGGCCGATGCTTCCTGCGAATATGCCGGCTCGCCTCTTTACTATGTGGATCAGGTGGCTACCTTCAAGAACGCCGAAAGCGTGGAGGATGTGATGTCGTCATACTATGGCGAGGACAACTCCGGCTACCGTTTCATCAAATATCCTGCATATCCTGACGGAGCGGGAGACTACCGCAGCATCGACGAGGTGGAATTCCGTCTCGCTGAGGCCTACTACATCGTGGCCGAGTGTCTGATCCGCAAGGGTGATTCCGACGGCGCGAAGGAGATGGTGGACGCAGTGCGCGGCAGATACTTCTCTGCTGTCTACAAGACTGCCGCTCTCGCCGTTCCGGGCCCGGGCTTCACGGAGTTCGACAAGGACTGGATGCTCTCCGAATGGGGCAAGGAGTTCCTCGGGGAGGGACGCAGACGCCGTACCGACCTTCGCCGTTTCGACAAGTTCACCCAGGGCCAGTGGTGGTTCATGGGACGCGGCAAGGATGCTGCCGGAAATCTGGTTCCTGCACAGCGTGACCGCAAATACGAGTGGTATCCGCTCCCTGCTTCTGTATTCCAGACCAATTCAGGCCTCGAACAGAATCCAAACTATTAATGTGTAGAAGAATATGAAAAAGATTTTCAAATATTTGCTGACTCTTCCTCTCGCGGCGCTCGCACTGTCCTGCGGCAAGCAGGAGATCGTGTTCGACCACGAGAAACCGGGATTTGACGTCCAGGAAGGGAAGATTCTTATAGAGGCCATAGTGCCTACGACCACGACGGACAGCGACGAGATCTATATCGCAGGTCCGTTCGCCGGCGGCGATTCTCTCGCGGTGTGGGGAAACGAGGCTTACAAGCTTGCCCACAGCACCGTGATCTCCCAGAAATGGGGCGTATATCTGGACCCGGCTACCTTCAAGGACGGAAAGACCCTGGAGGACGGCTTCTGGTTCATCTCCTACAAGGAGGGACGCGAACGTTCAGGCAAGGGTGAGGAGAACGTGCATACGCTTTCCGCTCAGGCCGGACAGAGCTACAACGTGTATGTAACCAGCTGGAAGTCACGCTTCGAGAGCTCTGAAGAGGATGAAGGATTCCCTGAGCACGACGGTGTGAGAATCTACATCATCGACCAGACCGGATGGGATGCCATCGCACTGTACCAGTGGGGTGACGTGAATGATCTGGGCGGCGGCTGGCCTGGCGCACAGGTGGCCGGGACATTCACCTACAAGGAGACGAAGACCACCTACAAGTACTTCGACTACACCGACGAGGTTTACGGTCTCAAGCAGAACCTGATCTTCAACAACAACGGCGGCGG
>CAVBDE010000043.1:7639-13011 GCA_963594055.1 Anaerovoracaceae bacterium
GCACTGATGTCTTCCTGCACGAAGGCATCCGATGACCGCAAGATAATTATCGGCCCGGACGGCGGCACCACCACGCAGGCGCTTGTCCTGGAAGGGACCGAGAGGGACAATTGGCAGATATACCAGGTGAATCCGAAGCTCTACGGCAGCAGCGGGGCGTTCGGAAAGATCGAGGACCGTCTGGATGACATCAAGGCCCTGGGCACGGAGATTCTGTACCTGATGCCGATTTATGAGGAGGGGAAGGAGAAATCCATCGGCTCGCCGTACTGCATCAGGAACTTCAAGGCCCTGAACACCAGTTACGGTACTATGGCGGATCTCAAGTCACTGATTTCGGCGGCGCACTCGAAAGGGATGAAGGTGATGTTCGACTGGGTGGCCAATCATACCGCATGGGACAACGTGTGGATTACCGATCATCCGGAGTGGTACGAGAAGGACGCGAACGGGAACATCGTGTGCCCGACGAAGGACGGCACCTGGTCGGATGTGGCTCAGCTCAACTATTCGAAAACGGAGCTCTGGGCTGCGATGGAAGATGCGCTGCTGTACTGGGTGGACGAACTTGGCATAGACGGATACCGCTGTGACTATGCGCACGGTGTGAAGGACGCTTTCTGGCAGGAGGCCATAGGAAAGATCAAGGCCAAATATCCTGATTTCATCATGCTCGCCGAGTCCGACTATGTGAGGATGTTCAATGACGGGTTCGACATCATCTTCGACAGGGCCATGAAAAGCAATATGATCTCCCTTTTCAAGGGCGGCAAGGTGGCTGATTTCTTCAGCTGGTACAAGTCGGATCTTGAGAAGACGCCGGCTCCGAAGACCAGGCTGTTTTTCATCACCAATCACGATGACGCCACCGAGAATTATCCTGCAGGCCAGTTCTCAAGTTCCGAGGGCGGTCTGGCGGCCTATGTGCTGATGAGCGCGCTGAACGGTTCGGCTATGATCTACGGCTCGCAGGAGACGGGGTATTCGAAGACCATCAATTTCTTCAAGACCATGAATTTCGACTGGTCTGCAGGCAGTTCGCTTCACAATGCCTATAAGGAGGCCATGTCGGCCCTTTCAAAGCTTGACCGCAGCGGGAAGATGACCGCTTACTATAACGGCAGGGTGATATTCATCTCTTATCCGAAGGGTTTGGTGGCGGTAAATGTGGATGCCGCATCCGCCAGCGCCAGCCTGCCGCCAGTGAACTCATCGCTTCCTGGCGAAGTGTCGCTTTCCGGTTACGGATACAGGATCTGGACCTGGTAAGGCGTTATGAGAAAGGTTATTCTGGCTCTGGCTGTTCTGGCCGTGGCGGCATGCGCCCCGAAGACAAGGGTGAGTTCGCCTGACGGACGGATAGCCGTGTCGTTGAGCGTGGAGGGCGGCGTGCCTTCGTACAGCGTGTCCGTGGATGGCAGGAGCGTGATTCTGCCTTCCGGAATGGGCCTGCAGTCAGGCGATGCCGACCTTTCGGGCGGGTTTCGCATCACGGGCTCCGGGAGCGGCTGCGCCGATGAGAAATGGACCCAGCCATGGGGCGAGAACAAGGAGATTACCGACAGGCACAATGCCCTGACTGTCAATCTGCTGAATGACACCGGCGTAAAACTGGCCGTGGAGTTCCGCGTGTTCGACGACGGGGCCGCGTTCCGCTATATTTATGATGTTCCTTCCGTGGACAGTCTTCGCATAACGGGGGAGAATACCGCCTTCCGCTTCGCGCAGGACGGTGACAGCTGGTCGATTCCGGGGAATTTCGACACTTACGAGTTCCTTTACCGGAAGATGCCTTTGAGCGAAGTGAAGGATGCCAACACTCCTTTCACCGTGCGTTTTCCGGACGGGTTGCATCTGAGCGTGCACGAGGCGGCGCTGATAGGTTTTCCTGAGATGATTCTGCGCTCCGGGGAGGATCCCCTGGCATTCACTGCGGAATTGGCACCTCTCAGAAAGAGGTCCGGACTCAGGGCCGTGGTGCCCTCGTACTTCAGCACGCCGTGGCGCACGCTACAGATAGCCGATGAGGCGGCGGGACTGGTGAATTCCTCGATGATTCTTAACCTGAACGAGCCCTGTGCCATAGAGGACGTGTCCTGGATACGGCCGATGAAGTATATCGGCGTGTGGTGGGGAATGCACCTTGGCATAGAGAACTGGGAAGGATACATGCACGGCGCGACGACTGCGCGTGCGCTGGAATACATAGATTTCGCGGCGGAGAACAATATTCAGGGGGTGCTTTTCGAAGGATGGAACAATGCCTGGCGCGGCTCGTCCGCACTGCCGGATTTCGACTTCACGCAGGCCGCACCGGATTTTGATGTCGAGAAGGTGGCTGCCTATGCGCGTGAGAAGGGGATTTGCCTGATTACGCATAACGAGACAGGCGGGAATTACGTGCGTTTCGCCGCGCAGTTTGACCGGGATCTGGACTGGGCGCAGTCACTTGGCATACACGGCCTCAAGACCGGGTATGCGGGCGGCGGACTGGTCGGGGGAGTTCCGAGACACAGCCAGACGGGGAATGTGCATTTTCACGATGTGGTGCGCAAGGCCGCGGAAAGGCAGATTATGGTGAACGGGCACGAGGTCATCAAGCCTACGGGCGTCCGCCGCACCTGGCCGAATTTTATGACGCGCGAGTGTGTGCGTGGTATGGAATACAACGGCTGGAGCGCGGGGAATCCGCCTTCGCATCACGAGATTCTGCCTTACACACGTCTGCTTGGAGGCCCTGTGGATTATACGCCGGGCGTTTTCGACATCCTGTACCGGAATATTCAGGGCAGGCCGCAGGTGCGCGAATGGGGAAGACCCGGAACGGAATGCAGGGTGCACACGACTCTCTGCAAGCAGATTGCCAATTGGGTCGTCCTGTATTCGCCGATGCAGATGGCCTGCGACCTTATAGAGAATTATGAGGGGCATCCGGCGTTCCAGTTCTTCAGGGATTTCGATGCGGACTGTGACGAGTCGCGTGCGCTGCAGGGAGAAGTGGGGGAGTACATATCGCTGTACCGCCGTGCGGGCGCGAAGTATTTCTACGCCGCGACTACCGATGAAAGCGCCCGCACGCTTGTGGAAAGCCTTGATTTCCTCGCTCCGGGAGTGCAGTACGAGGCCGTCATCTATGCTGACGCGGCGGACGCTGACTGGCAGACCAACCCTTGCGCCTATGAGATCACCCGTCGTACCGTCACTTCGGCGGATACCCTTACAGTGCGTCTCGCCCCGGGCGGCGGTCAGGCCATAACGTTCATTCCTGTAGCGGAATAACCGTTTGTCCGATTTTATTTATATCTTTGGAAGGTTTAATGACATTAAATCGAAACACCATATAGTTAATTATGAAAAAGACATTTGTAAAACCGGAAGTGTTTGTGGCCGAGATTGAGTCACAAAGCGTTTTTGCGGCTTCACAGCCTCTTAATGGGGGGGGTGAGGATTCTATTTGGGAAGGCCTTGACGATGAGGCTCTGGTACTTTAAAATCAGCGCTTATGAAGAAGATCTATCTGTTTGGAGCATTGGCGCTGGGCGCTGTATCCATTTGTTCATGTACCAAAGAAAATGACGTCGCCGGGCAGGAAGAAGGACTCCGTACCGTGACTCTCTGCGCCAGCGAAGAAGGCGACACCAGAGTCGGATTTGACAGGAACGGTGCGTTTTACTGGAGCAAGGGCGACCGGATTGCCGTGACCACTCAGGCAAACAAGACCACGTTTGCGGAACTGACTCTTGACGAGGACTGCACCGGAAAGGCCAAGGGAACTTTCACCGGGACGGCTTCCAGTGATCCTGAAGGTTATGCGTTCTATCCTGCAGACCGTGCAGAGAGTATGAGCGGGGATAATCTTACCTTTACTTACGCTTCTACCTATGCTGTTCAGAAGCCTGATCAGACATTTTTCGTGGCTCAGCAGGGGACGGGTAACAGTTTCTATTCTCCGATGTGGGGAAAGATTGAGAGCGGCAGCGTGACTTTCAAGCATCTGGGCGGCGTGCTCTGCCTTCAGGTGGACAAGATGCCTTCCGCTGAAGGAACTGTCATCGTGACTGCGGACCAGCAGCTGTACGGCACTTATACCGTGAATCTTGCGGGAGAGAATCCGACTTATGCCATAGGTGACGGGACTTCCCAGAATAAGGTTACTTTCAATTTCACCGAAGCCGTGGTTGACAAGCCGGGAGTGTTCTATCTTCCGCTTCCTGTGGGAGACTTTACCAATATCAAGGTACGCGTGCAGAATGCGGACAATACCATTTATTCGGAAACCGTGCTCGGGAATGTGAGCATCAGCCGCAGAGCTCTTGCCGCGAAGGCTGTCGCCACTTCTTATTCTGCCAATCTGCCTGCTCATGAAGGCGTACGCGTTTATGTGAATAATCAGACTGGATGGAGTACGATATGTTTGTATACCTATATCAAGGGCAATCCGGACACTACTTATAGCAATGGCTGGCCGGGTGCGACGGTTGCCGGAACGGAAACTGTAAATGGTGTGACATATTCCTACTATGAATATACCGACGATATTTTCGGCCGTGAACTTCAGCTTATTTTCAATAATGGCGGTAATGGCAGCCAGCTTTCGGATTATACTGTAATTTTCAATTCCGGCGTTGCTGATTATTTCTTTAATGTCACTGCATCCGCTCCGGTTCTGATTGATCCGCTCAAACCGGATACCAAGGTAACCATTTATGTTAAGGACGATTCCGGGTGGACCGGCGACCTGTACCTGTATCAGTATGGCGACATATTGTACTACTGTGGCTATTGGCCTGGAAAGAAGCAGGACGGCACCGTGGAGAAGGATGGCGTGACCTACAAGTATTTCGAATACGGCTCTGCCGTAATGGGCAGGAATCAGAGTCTGATCTTCAATAACGGTAACGGCGGAGAAGGCAATCAGACTGCAGACTATGTCCTGGCATTCGACCGGACCACGGCGGAGTACTACTTCACCATAACGTCATCGACTGTCTCTCCCATAGTGAAATAGCCTTTGACCCCAGTTTATCAAAGGTCCCGGAGCGCGCTCCGGGACCTTTTTTGTGGCCTGCGGAATTGATTTGTTTTTTATCAAAAAGAAACATATCGGATCTCTGTGGAAAAGACACAACTCTCGCAGACCATCCTGCAATTATATCAGATTGAATTTTGGTTTTACAGCCGCTGAACTTCTTCTTTGGATAAGCCGGTGACCTTGCATATAAGAATTTTGTCCATTCCCTCCGCCAGCATGTTCTTTGCTATCTCAAGACTCTTTTGGGTTTTACCTTCGGCGAGAGCTTCCTTTACCGCATAGTCTTTCTGCGCCTGTATGTCCAATTCTGTCATAAGCTTATTGTCGTAAATTATTCGTT
>CAVBDE010000044.1:0-12349 GCA_963594055.1 Anaerovoracaceae bacterium
CACCTTCAAGTTTGACGACCTGCAAGGTGACATTTTTTTTGACCTTGTCCGTGCCCCTGCGCTCTATCCATTCCAGATAGGTGGCCGTGACCTCCTCATTTTCGGCGGTCGGCCTGCGGTCGAGCTTGACTATAAAGTAATTGGACACGTTGTCGGTGTGCGCGCGGAACTCGCACCGGCCGGTGTTGTATGCGTATTGGCAGGTAGTCGGATCGTAAGTGAACACGGCGTTCTTTCCGACCTCCATGCGTATGGTGTCGTCCTCCAGAAATTCCGGAGTGAAGGTGTTCTGCTGGCAGGAGCAGAGCGTCAGGGCCAATGCCGATATGAGAAGAAGCCTTGATTTCATCTTACCGTGATCTCTTTACAGATAACATCGCTCGTGCCGTCCTCCCACACCAGTTCGGCGCGCAGGGTCCCGCTCCCCGGAAGGGTGTAGCAGCCTTTGGCGTCGGGAGCTATCTCCGCGCCTTCGAAGGTCCATCTGATCTCGACGGCGTCCTGCGAATTGAATACGTAGAGCGGTATGGTGTGTCCGCCGTCTTTGGATATGTAGATGAACGGAATGTCGTTCCTTTCGTCCGTCACCAGAGTTTTGAAGCTGCTCGAGATGGAGTAGTCTTCGTCCTTGAGGTGCACGAGAAGTTCGGCAGAATAGGAGGTGTTGCTCTCCAGATCAGTCAGATACACGGATATCTGTCCGTCCTGGTCCATCGTGCCGTCATATATCAGGTCCTCCCGGCCGTCGCTCTGAATCTGCACTTCGCAGGAGGCGTAGCCGTCGGTAAGGCTCGAGTCCAGAGTCCAGCAGAGAAGTGCGGCGGTCTGATATACGTTGATCCTGTCTTCCCTGAGGGGTTCTATGACGTCGAACCCTATGGCGCCGCCGTCTTCCCGGGTGATGTTTCTTATGGCGTATTTGTTCCCGGCGCCGCTCCAGGAGCGCAGGGCAGGGGTGGATTCATTGGTAATGCTCTGGCCTTCCCTGTACGGGAAGAACACTCCGGACACGTCTTCGGTGCCGGGATAGGCCTCCAGAAGCAGGGCGCACTGGTGATCCACGCGGCAGTTCACTTCATTGTATTCCCAGCGCTGCTGCGCGGTAAGTATCTTGTCGTAATAGGTGGAGTACCCGGCCTTGTTTGTGGAGCGGTCTATGTGGTAGATGAGCAGTCCGCTGCCGCCGATATTGGCATCCAGCCCTTCCTGAATGCGGGTCTCCAGCAGGAAGTATTCTCCGGTCCTGTCCGTAGGAAGCAGGAGGTAGCGGCCGTTTTCGGTTACAGGCCCGAGGTCGTAGTGGCCGGTGGTCAGCGTGTCTGCCGGAGTCAGGCCCAGAAGGTGCCGGTCTATGGCGTTCAGCGCGCAGGGGGTGAGGCCGTTGTCGCCCTTGTCCATAAGCGAGAGGCTTCCCCACAGGCCGATGCTTTCGCCGCCGCTTTTCTCTCCGTCGGTGTCATAGAGGTCCTTCAGTCCCAGCAGGTGGGCGTACTCGTGGCAGAATATCCCGAGAGGGAGCGTCATCTCCTGGAATGTCTCGCTGGTGGCGAAGTAGTTGATGCCGGTGCCGCGCAGCACCCCCTCGTGCGGCCATATGTCTGAACCCGAGAAGATTATGCCTAAGTCGTCTTCGTAATCTTCCAGGTCAAGCTGTCTGGCGCAGGCCCTGTATGCTTCGAGCGCGGCCATCGCCGCGGTCTCGCTGGTGTAGCGGGCCGAAGTCAGTCTGACGGTAGGGGCGAGAGTGAATTTGCAGGGATATTTGCCGTCCAGAAGGCTGTAGTAGTCTTCCGCGCGGGAGAGAAGCGCCTCCATGTCTGTCTGGCCGCAGGTGAACTGGGTGGAATTGATCTCCACCGGGACTATGAGGACGGTTTTCTGCGCGAACAGGCTGTCCGATAGAAGTATCGAAGTCAGCAGCGTCAGAATCGTGATTCCCGGTCTTTTCATTCAAGTGCACCTCCTGCGAGGTCGAGTATTTCCGAAGTGATCTTGGCCTGGCGGCCCTTGTTGTATTCGAGAGTAAGCTCGTCGAGCATGTTGTGGGCGTTGTCGGTGGCTGTCTGCATGGCCACTGTACGTGCGGCGTGTTCGGATAGACAGCTGTCCATCAGCGCTCCGTACACCTTGATCTTCAGGAGCTTGTCCTGGATAGCGGTGCGTATGAGTGCCTGTCCGGGCTCCAATATAAGTCTTTTTTCGAGATCTTCCGCGTTTTCCGCCGTCGTGTCTTCTTCAGCCTGCACGGAGAACGGCAGAAGGTCTTCGTACACTATCTCCTGTCTGGCGGTGGAGACGTAGTGCGTGTAGAGAATCTTGACGCTGGAGTATTCTCCCGCGTTGAATTTTTCCAGAACCTGCTCTGCGAGCTCGCTGCAGGCGGCGTAGTCCGGATGGTCGATGAGATGGTCCAGGTCGCGAAGGCTCCTGACTCCGAGCCTGGCCATCGATTCCTTGATCTTCTTTCCTATGAAGATGCAGTCGAAGTTCTGCCTGTCCGGAAGGACTATTTCGCGCGCCTTCTTTATTATGAAGGCGTTGTAGCCGCCGCAAAGTGAGGAATTGGCGCTGAAGGCTATCAGAAGGGTCTTGCCGGAGGCTGCGGAGTCTGCGGCAGGAAGGGAGGCGAACGCCGTCTCGTCAGAAGTCTCGGCCCTCGTGGCAGGGGCCGGACCCAGTTCGTTCAGGCACTGTTCCAGCTCCGTGCGGTAATCCTTCAGGGGCTGGGCCATCGTGCTGAACTTGTGGAGCTTGGCGCTGGACACGAGCTTCATCGCCGAAGTTATCTTCAGCGTGCTCTTTACCGAGCCTATCCTCTCTTTTGTTTCCTTAAGCGAAGCCATTGTTATTTAAAGCTTTGGCAGACCAGTTTGGCCGTGTCTTCCAGGGTCTTGAGGTCGCCGTCCAGCACCTTGCCGCTTTCCAGGTGCTCCAGGATGTCGCTGTGGCTGGCCTTGACGGAGTGCAGGAAGCGTTTCTCGAATTCGGATACCTGGCTTACCTCGATGTCCTTCATCAGGGCGTGCGTGCCGCAGTAGAGTATGGCTATCTCCTCGCCCAGGCTGAGAGGGGAGTACTGCGGCTGGACGAGCAGGGCGTTGTTCTTGCGGCCCTTGTCCAGGGTGTCCATAGTGACCTTGTCCACGTCTGAGGAGAACTTGGAGAAGCTCTCCAGTTCGGTGTACTGGGCCTGTTCTATCTTGAGTGTACCCGCGATCTTCTTCATGCTCTTCACCTGAGCGGCGCCGCCCACACGGGACACGGAGATGCCCACGTTGATGGCAGGTCTGAAGCCCTGGTTGAAAAGCGAGGTCTCCAGGTAGATCTGGCCGTCGGTGATGGAGATGACGTTGGTAGGGATGTATGCTGACACGTCTCCGGCCTGTGTCTCGATGATAGGAAGCGCGGTAAGCGAACCGCCTCCCTTTACCTTGCCATTCAGGCATTCCGGCAGGTCATTCATCTTCTCGGCCACGCTCTGCTCGGAGATGATCTTGGCAGAACGCTCCAGAAGTCTGGAGTGGAGGTAGAACACGTCTCCAGGGTAGGCCTCACGTCCGGAAGGACGGCGAAGAATCAGGGACACTTCCCTGTAGGCCACGGCCTGCTTGGACAGGTCGTCGTACACCACGAGAGCGGAACGGCCCGTGTCGCGGAAGTATTCTCCGATGGCGGCTCCGGCGAACGGCGCGTAATAGCGCAGTGCGGCGGCATTGGCAGCGGTGGCGGCCACCACTATGGTGTAGTCCATCGCGCCCTGCCTGCGGAGGGTCTCGACGATATTGGCCACGGTCGAGCCCTTCTGGCCTATGGCCACGTAGATGCAATACACCGGATCGCCCTTCAGGTAGTTCGCTTTCTGGTTGATGATGGTGTCGATGGCGATGGCGGTCTTGCCGGTCTGGCGGTCTCCGATGATGAGCTCACGCTGGCCGCGTCCGATAGGGATCATCGCGTCTATGGCCTTGATGCCGGTCTGGAGAGGCTCGCTCACAGGCTGACGGAAGATGACGCCCGGGGCCTTTCTCTCGAGAGGCATATCCAGCTTTTCGCCTTCTATCGCGCCAAGTCCGTCGAGCGGAGTGCCAAGCGGATCGACCACGCGCCCGATCAGCCCTTCACCCACAGGGATGGAGGCTATCTTCTTCGTGCGCGTCACCCTCATGCCTTCGCTCACCTGATCGGTGGAGCCAAGCAGAATGGCGCCGACATTGTCTTCCTCGAGGTTCATCGCCACTGCCATTATGCCGTTCTCGAAACGGAGCAGTTCGCCCGCTTCGCAATTCTGCAGTCCATAGATGCGCGCCACGCCGTCGCTGACCTGGAGCACGTATCCTACCTCCTCCCACTTGGCTGAGGTGTCGATTCCCTTGAGCTGTTTGAGCAAAACCTCGGAGATTTCGCTTGCTTTGATATTCTGAGCCATTAAACCAGTCGTTTATTCATTTCATCAAGGTCGTGGCGGATGAGGTCCAGCTGCCGTTTGACGCTGGCGTCCAGGATGTATCCGTCCATTTCCAGTACAAATCCCCCTATGAGGTCGGGGTTTACCTTAGTTACGATGTTAACATCGTTTACGTTTTCCCTGCGCGAGGCCATCGCAAGCAGCTGTTCTTTCAGCGCCGGAGATTCCGTGGCTGTAGTGAGGCTGACCTTGCATATCCTGTGCCGGGTGCGGTATTGCTGACAAAAGTTCCAAAGCATCTGTTTCAGATAGTCCGCGCGCCCGTTTCTGATGACAAGCGAGATGAACTTCTCCAGGTCCGGCTCCATCTTCTGCGGAATCTGCCCGGAGAGCATCGCCGAAGCCTGGGCATAGACCTGCTCCGCGCGTCCTGACTCGTCGGTGAGCAGGATCAGCGCCCTGGCATATCTGTTACAGATTACTCCGGTGTTCATTGCTTGTCAAGTTCTTTAAGTATGTCATCGAGGTACTCCTTCTGGGTCTCGTCGTGAGAGAGGTCCTTGCGGAGTATCTTCCCGGCTATCTCGACAGACACTTCGCCCACCTGGGCGCGTATCTGTCTCTGGGCGTTTTCTTTCTCGGTTTCTATCTGTTTGCGGGCATCTTCCAGGATCTTCTGAGCCTGCTGCCGGGCGTCAGTCTGCGATTTCTCCATAAGGGCCTGCCTCTGCTCGGCAGCCTCGGAGAGGATCCGGGACTGCTGCTGTCTGGCCTGGGAGATCATCTCGTCCTGCATCTGCCTGATGTGGGCGAGCTGTTCCTGAGCCTGTTCGGCATCCTTCAGACTGCCTTCGATCTTCGCCTGCCGCTTGTCCACCATGGAGGTGATGACAGGGAAGCCGAACTTTGCCAGCAGTGCGAACACGATGGCAAAGACCAGAGTCATCCAGAAAATGAGACCGCTGTCGGGAGTAACCAGATTCATTACTTAAGTACTCCGAGAAGACAGATAAGGATTGCGAACAGACAGGCACCCTCGACAAGCGCACCGATGATGATGGCGAGCGACTGGTACTTGCTTATGAATTCAGGCTGTCTGGCACCTGCCTCGAGGGCGGACTGGCCGATCTTGCTTATACCGAATGCGGCTGCGAACGCTGCGATTCCGGCAGCGATTCCGAAAATTGCCGGCCCTATGCCAGCTTGGAGAATTTCTAATGGTAACATATTGAATGTGATTTTAATGTTGTCTTGAAAGTCCTATGAATACGCTTGAGAGCATGGTGAATACGTAAGCCTGGATGTAGGCCACCAGAAGTTCCAGCACGTCCAGGAACACTCCGAAGAGGACAGCCACTATGCTGAGGCTTCCGTTAAGCAGGGTTCCGAGCTGTGCGGTGAGAAATATTACCGAGATCACTCCCAGTATCATTATATGTCCCGCGGTGATGTTCGCGAAGAGTCGTATCATAAGGCTGAACGGCTTCGTGAAGATTCCCACGATTTCGATTAGAGGCATCAGCGGAAGCGGCGCCTTGAGGGCCACCGGCACGTCAGGCCAGAGTATGTCCTTCCAGTAGTGTTTGTTTCCGAAGATGTTGACTGCCAGGAAGGTGAATACCGCCAGGCAGAGGGTTACGGCGATGTTGCCTGTGACATTGGCCCCGCCCGGGAAGAACGGAACTATGCCCATGAGGTTGTTGATGAAGATAAAGAAGAATGCCGTGAGAAGATATGGCGCGTACCGCTTGTAATCTTCTCCCACACAAGGTTTTATCACATCGTCCATTATCATGCAGACCATCATCTCCACCAGCCCGGTGAAGCCGCGCGGCACTTCTTTGGTCGCGTCATGCCTTCTGTACCATCCGGCGGGGATGAGAATCACCAGCAGCAGAACCAGGCAGTTCACCATCAGCGCCAGCACGTTCTTCGTGATGGAGATGTCCAGCGGCTTCTTCAGGGAGCCGTCAGCGAGGCGCTCGGTTATCTTTCCGTTATCGCCTATGAGGAAATTCCCGTATTCGCCGGTCTCGAGTATCTTTTTCGAACTGAACACGTGCCAGCTGCCGTCGTGAGCCCTCAGGATCACCGGCAGATAGACGCACACCGGCTTGTCGTTGACGGTGGTGATGTGCCACTCGTATGAATCGGTGATGTGCCCCAGGATGAAGGCGTTCATATCAGTGCCGTCTTCCTCCGCCCTCAGCGAGAACACTGACAGCAGACTGAATGCCAATATGAGCAGATACCTTTTCATAATTCCACGCATGCGGTAAGTTCCGAATCCTTGATCCGCACTATTCCTGAAGTTATCCTTGTCTCCGTAACCTTTCCGTTCTTCCTGAGTCTGACCGAACCTTTCCCCAGCGTGGACATAAGGTCCGCGTGGTGGTCCGTCACCTCGAATTCTCCCAGCGTTCCCGGAAGAAAGGCGGCTTCGACCTCACCCTCGAACAGGGTGGCGTCGGCAGACAGGATACGAACTTTAAACATTGGCGCCGGACATTATCTTTTTACCTTTTTCCATGGCATCCTCTATGGTGCCGACGTTGAGGAACGCCTGCTCCGGGATGTCGTCACATTCGCCGTCCAGGATCATCCTGAAGCCCTTTATGGTGTCTTCGATGTCCACCATCACGCCCGGAAGACCCGTGAACTGTTCGGCCACGCTGAACGGCTGCGACAGGAACCTCTGCACCTTTCTCGCGCGGTACACGGTGAGCTTGTCCTCGTCGGAGAGCTCCTCCATGCCCAGAATGGCTATGATGTCCTGAAGTTCCTTGTAGCGCTGCAGAATCTGTATGACCTTCTGCGCGGTGTTGTAGTGCTCGTCGCCCACTACCAGCGGGTCAAGTATACGGGAAGTGGATTCGAGCGGATCCACGGCCGGATATATGCCAAGTTCGGCTACCTTCCTGCTGAGCACGGTGGTCGCGTCCAGATGCGAGAACGTGGTGGCCGGCGCAGGGTCGGTAAGGTCATCCGCAGGCACATAGACGGCCTGCACGGAAGTGATGGAGCCGTTCTTCGTGGATGTGATCCTTTCCTGCATCTGTCCCATCTCCGTGGCCAGTGTCGGCTGGTACCCCACTGCCGAAGGCATACGGCCAAGCAGCGCGGACACCTCCGATCCGGCCTGGGTGAAACGGAATATGTTGTCTATGAAGAACAGAATGTCCTTCGGATCTTCGCTTCCGGTGCTGTCCCTGAAGCTTTCGGCCAATGTAAGACCGGACAGCGCCACTGCGCTGCGGGCTCCAGGCGGCTCGTTCATCTGTCCGAACACCATCGCCACCTGACTCTTCTTCAGTTCCTCTTCGTCCACTTTGGAGAGGTCCCAATGGCCTTCGTCCATGCTTTTTCTGAATTCGTCGCCGTATTTGATGACTCCGGACTCTATCATCTCGCGGAGCAGGTCGTTACCCTCACGGGTTCTCTCTCCCACACCGGCGAACACGCTGAATCCGTTGTGCTTCTTCGCGATATTGTTGATCAGCTCCTTGATGAGCACGGTCTTGCCCACGCCGGCGCCTCCGAACAGGCCGATCTTTCCGCCCTTCAGGTAGGGCTCCAGCAGGTCGATGACCTTGATGCCCGTGTAGAGAACCTCGCGTGAGGTCTTCAGGTCCTCGAACTTGGGCGGGTCGCGGTGTATAGGCAGCGCGCCTGTCCTGTCCAGGTCCTCCAGACCGTCGATAGGATCTCCGGTCACGTTCATCACTCGGCCCCTTATCTGCTGTCCGCGCGGCATGCTGATGTATGTGCCCGTGCTGACGGCCTCCATCCCGCGGGTAAGTCCGTCAGTGGAGTCCATCGCCACGCACCTCACGGTGTTCTCGCCTATGTGCTGCTGCACTTCGATGACCAGTGTGCCGGAACCGGCCCTGGTGACGTAGAGCGCTTCGTGTATGAGGGGAAGATCGAGTTTCCCGTCCTCCGGAGAATCGAAATGGACGTCTATGACAGGTCCCACAATCTGGGAAATATGTCCTGTAAGTTTTTCTGGCATATCGCTAATCTTTGTTCGACAGTTTTTGGATCAACAAATATACCAAAAATACGCCTTATAGTGGTCGTTTTCTACTTATTTTGACACTTTTGGCGCCATTTTGTAAACAAAACGGATTATCCGTTCATGCGCTTTCCGGCCTTGGCAAGCAGCTCCTTTTTCTCATCTTCGGGGATGAATGCGTGACTGACAGCGCATTCCACTGCGGCGCGCGCCTCGGCCTCGCTCAGAAGCCCCGCGCGGAAGAGGCTGTCATACTCCTTTACAAGCGTCGAATCGGATACTGACAGATTGTCCACATTGATCGTGACGCTCACTCCGGCATCCAGGATTGGCCTGAGAGGGTAGTCCTCTATGCGCTCCACACCTCTGATGGCGTGGGTGTCCAGGTTGCTCTTCGGGCAGATGTCCAGGCACACGCCCGTTTTTCTGATGCGCTCCATTATGTCCGGGTGGCTGAAGCATCTGATTCCGTGGGCGATGCGTCTGGCGCCGTAGTCAAGTGCGCAGGAGATGCTTATGGCCCCGTCGGCTTCGCCGGCGTGTATGGTGAACGGTATGCCAAGCGAGGAGGCGTATTCAAAATAGGCCTTGTAGTCCGAAGTTGGATACAAGGCCTCGGCGCCCACCAGGTCTATCGCCACCGCTCCTTTCCCGAGGTATTTTTTGGCGAGATCTATCGTTTCGTAGTTGAGTCCGTGCTTGCGTCCGCGCATGCAGCACAGTATGAAATTGGCCTTGATCCCGGGACACTCGCGCATTCCCTGCTGCAGGCCGTCGATGGCGGCGCGCACCACTTCATCCTGGGAAATGCCCTTGTAGGTGTGCTGGAGAGGGGCGAACCGTATCTCGGAGTAGAGGAGCCCCTGGGCTGCGAGGCGCTTTACGAGGCTGTATGCGCTGTAGGCGATGGGGTCGTGGCTCTGCATCATCGCGATGGGAAGGTCGAAGCACTTGAGGTATTCCACGAGATTGTTCGTGCCGGGAGGGCAGGTCAGAAGTCTCTTGAGCTCGGCGGGGTCGGTGCTGGGGAGTTCGTCCTCGTTGCCGCCCAGACGGGCCATGGTCAGAATGTCTTCAGGGGTGAGCGAGCCGTCCAGATGCAGGTGCAGATCCACCAGGGCATATTTCGAAGCGTCAACAGGGTTTTGGGAGGGGGTAGCGGTGAGAGATGCCATGATTATTCGGGTGAGTAAATAATCGTGCAAATGTCGCAAATAAATTTGAATAAACAATTAAAAATTTGATTATCTTTGCGCCCCGAAAAACATTAGTCAGTAGTATCAGTTATGAAGAATTTTTATATGGCACCGGCAGTCGAGATTGCCGAGATTGAATCAGAGGGAGTATTTGCGCAGTCCGGGACTCCAAAGTCAGTTTCATGCTCAAGCATAGGGTTCGAGACCGCATCGGTTTCTGATGAAGAGGACTGGTAACAGATGATATTAAAAAGAGGGGGCCGGCTCAAAAAGCCGGCCCCCTCTTTTGTGCCCTGCGGGTTCAGTTCTTTTTGAACAGCATATTCAGGTCGAGTGCGAAGAAATCCTCAAGAGGAAGACCTTCAGGTCCAACAATGAATGCCGCTGTAAGCCTGTCCGAGAACAGTTCTTTGAATTTTTCGTATCCTGCGGTGCTGCCAAGGTGACTGCTTTTGACTTCAATCGCTACGAGAGACTGCCCCTTGCGGAGTACATAGTCACATTCCTGTCTCCGTTCGTTTCTCCAGTAGTAAAGGTCGAAGGTCTCCGTCACCGATTTGTTCGCCAGGTACGCCCCTATAGCAGACTCTACCTGCCTTCCCCATTCTGCAGGGTCAGTTCGCGCCTGCTCGAAACTGAATGAAGTGTATCTGTTGCGGAAGCCGTTGTTGTAAACCTGCATTTTGGGGACAGACTGTTTTTCTTTTATCGGGGACGGTGAAAAATTCTGCAGCGGACGGACCGTCATCGATTTGTCCAGAATGTTCAGATAATTCTTTATGGTCGGCACGCTTCCGCTGTTCATTGTGCCCTGCATTTTGGTGAGAGACAGTTCTTTGGCAGACTTCGTGCAGGCCAATTCAAATACCTGTCTTAGAAGGGCCGGATTGCGTATTTCCTCGATTTCAAGTATGTCTCTGCCGAGAATGGGGGATATGATGGTGTCTTCCATCAGGTTTCTCCAACGGTCTTCATCCTTGATGTCCGGTGCCAGTCCGGGAAAACCGCCGAAAAAGACATATTCGTCCATCGAAAATCCGAAGGCCTGCTTCATCTCCTGCCAATCCCAATACCCCATTTTTATGGTTTCGAAACGTCCTGCGAGCGACTCTTCCAGACCTTTCTGGAGCAGAAGCCTTGATGAGCCCAGAAGAATGACTTTAAGATTGCGTTGATTACGGGTGTCTTCGTCCCATTCCTTTTTTACCTGTTCGCTCCATCCTTCGATTTTTTGAATCTCATCGATTATAAGAATGTGCTCTTCGTCGTTATGGATATCCATTCTCATCCTTGCCTGCTGCCAATGTGAAGGAATCCAGGATGTGTCGAAACGGTTCACTCCATCGGCGGAATAGAGATCGTAAGGGGTGGCCGTACCTTCGGCGAACTGTCCTACGAGAGTAGATTTTCCGACCTGGCGCGGTCCCATTATTATTTGAATGCGTCTGCGCGGTTCAGACATTCGGGACCTCAGAATCTGTAGATGTTGTCTTTCAAACATATTCGATTTTATAAAATGCACTTTGCAAATTTATAAAATATATTTTACAAAATCGCACTTGACTCCGGAAAATACTGCGAATCAGACGAAAAAGTCATCCCTGACGGTGCCGGGGATGACTGTATGGTTGAGATGACGGAGCGGATACTATTGTTTCGTAGTTACCAGGCGGACGGACTGGCTTTTCTCTTTTACGCCTCTGTCATTTACAAGTGCGTCAAAGACCTCGTTGTAAACTCCGCAGATGTACTGCCAGGCCTGGCTGTCGTTTTCTGCGTATGGCGTGATTGTCCAATAGCATCCTTCTGCGCCCGGCGTACTTGCCGGGTAGCCGTTCTTATAGCTTCCTGCATACGGGAAGAAGATGGAGTTGGTGTTGCCGTCCTTCTTGCTGGTGACCAGCATTCCGCGCTTGCCGTTACGGTAGACGTCGGTCAGGGTGCAGTTGTTGTAGATCAGTTCCTTGGCCTGGTCAGCGGTAGGCGCGCTGAAGTCGGAGTTCCACTGCGCAGCGACAGAACTGAGGTCGTCCCATTTCCACCAGCCGCCGTAATCGTAGTAATCCGTGGCGCCTACATTGCGGTCTGCCCATAACAGTCCGCTTGGTAGCCCGAGATCCACGAACTTGTATCCGTGGATGATGTAATAGCCGTCCTGAGCCATCGAGCTGTAGGACATTGAGATTTCCTTTATCCGGCAGCGTGTTATTTTGACCTCGTGTGATTTCGTGATATGCGCCATTTTTTCCCCTTGCATAGGATCTGTATAACCTACTTCTACCGTGACGTTGTAATCTCCGACGGGCATAGGAAAGAAGAAGACTCCGTCACCTTTGGCGTCTATGCTGTGATAACTGATGGTTATGGCGTTGTCTGACCCGGAGGCTTCAGAAACCAGTGTCGGTGTGTCCTGGCCCAGATCGACGGTGAAGTTTCCCGTAATCTTGCGGTCAGCTGTCAGAGTGACATATCCGTTGCCGACGGGGAGATTGTTCACTTTTATGCAGAGTGCGCCGCACAGATGCTTGAATGTGGTGGAGAAGGTTCCGTCGTCGTTTTTGATTATCGTACCGTAACCCGGTATGTTGGCGCTGTTGTTATAGGAAGTGGTCTCTGCTGTGTAATAATTCTGGTCCACGCTGGAGTATTTGTATGTGGCCGGCAGGTTGAAAGTCAGCTTGGTGCCGTCTATCTTGTGGCTTTCGCTGTATGGATAAATGGCATAGTCGCCCA
>CAVBDE010000045.1:0-12254 GCA_963594055.1 Anaerovoracaceae bacterium
CGGCGATGAAAAGGAAGGTCGGGAACACCAGGTCCATAAATGCCAGTCCGTTCCATTCCACGTGATCCATCTGCCGGACGAGGGCGCAGTCCGCACCTCCCGGGAAAAGCGCACACAGGGCGGCCACTATGGAAGAAGCCCCCATAATCCACATCATGTCGAATCCCCTGAACGCATCCAGGCTTTCAAGTCGTCTGTTCTCCATAATTATTCAGTTGCTGCGGTAGTCCTTACACTTTGCTGGTTCCCGTAATGAGTGCGCGCGTGAACATAACCGTTCTCCTTTGTCACCTCGACGGTGGCATCCGGCAGAAGCGAGTATGTAAGTATCTCTCCGTCAACCAGTTTCAGCCCAGGCTGCGGGATGTGGTACTTTATGCCGGACTTGTCCCAGCAAGGCATCTCGTTATAGACTATGGTACTGTAAAAATGTGACGGGTCCACATCGCCACCTGCATTCCAGGCACGTTCAAAGACTCCCAGCATTTTCGGGAACATATCATAGCACACATCGTCGAAACTGCGTATGGTCTCGGTAAACAATTGGCCCTGAATTCCTATGACATAAGGGTGGCTGCGCACAGGAATGGTAAGGGAACGGGTGTCGTCGATGTAGTGCGCCCAGCTGTGCGCGATCTCCTCCTTGTTCGACGAGTATGCCTGATCCGCGTAGGTGTAGTCGACGTTGGAAAGCACCACAGGGTAGGATTTGTCCGCCAGCCTGTAAGGAAGTTCAGCGCCTCCGCGCCAGGCCGTGTTCCATACGTTGGTGGCGAACAGCACTTTTCTGATTTTCTCCGCCGTGGCCTCGTCGGAGCATTCGGCCAGTTCCTGCCAGCCGGCTATCTTCACGCCTTTGCGAATGGCGATGTCTGCGACCCTGCTGAGATACTGCTGGTGCAGGTCCTGGCCGTGCCATGCCCCCTTCGCCACTTCATCCCCTCCTATGTGGATGGCTTCCAGAGGAACGCCAGCCTGGGCGTAAACATCTATCACGTAGTCGAATATCTTCTCGATAAAGTTATATACGGATTCCAGTTCCACGCTCATTACGTTGTCCGTGAATCCCTGCGCCGAGAAGTATTGGGAATCATCCCCAGGGTCCTGAAGGATATAATCATCTTCTCCCCGTACGGCCATCGCCTTTATGGCTGCACGGCTGTGTCCCGGGGTGTCGAACTCAGGGATTACTCGAATGCGCTTTGACCATGCGTACCGGAGAATCTCCGTGAAGTCTTCTTTCGTATAATGTCCGTTGGAAAGGGCCGTGCTGTGCGGGTCAGCGTTGCCGTCATACGAAGGCTGAATGCCCTCATCCGGGAAAAGCGAGTGCTCGGCGCCTATCTCCGTCAGCTCTTCCAGACCGTCTACGGCGAGTCTCCATCCTTCGTCGTCCGCCAGGTGGAGGTGGAGGTAGTTGACTTTGTATCTCGAGAGTAAATCTATGATTTTGAGAAGGTTGTCCTTCGTGGTGAAGTTCCTGGCGACATCCAGCATGAAGCCTCTGTACTGGAAGTCCGGCCAGTCTTCGATGACCATATCTTCCAGAGGCTTGTCACCGAGATTCTCCCTGAGCCTGTTCAGGGTCACTTCTGCATAATGCTGCCCGTCAGGGTCATTGGCCTCTATCGAGGCATTGCCGTCGGAGACGGTGATTCTATACCATCCGTCCGGTCTGGTCTGAGGTGATGTGTTCTTGATGCCCGGGATGATGTCCGTGGCTTTCACCGGTGAGACGGAGAGGGAATGGTTGTAATCCCACCATTTGTCTCCGTCAGGGGAGAGCGGAAGAAATTCATAGCTGGTCTTCAGCTTGCAGACATTTTTCCCCTGCTGGAGGGTGAATCCTTCCGGAGCCCACGAGTGGCGCTTCAGCGGGTCGCTTGAGTATCTGACCGTAAGGGTCTTCCCCGTGGTCTTCCCGGCAGGGACAAGGCGGTGCAGATTACCCTGGAAAGGTTCGTATGTGGCGTCTGACCCGTCAAGCGTGGTCACGCCGACTGGCATCTGGGAGCACCAGATGGTCCAGTCGGTCCCGAGGTGCCGGGCTCCGTGTACGGTTATGGTGTGGACGGCGCTTCCGTCAGGCTGCACTTCTCCCTCGTGCCAGACGATTTCAGGTGTGGAGTTGCAGGAGATCAGCAGGCACAGGCTAGCGAGCAGTGGTATAATCCGGACCGAGTTCATTTTTCGAAGTGTTGATGGATGAATTGTAATCTGAAAGCGGGAATATGGCCCCGCTGGTTTCATGGGCAATGTAAAGATCGTAGCCTCCCCTGGAATCGCTTCGTGTGGATACCAGAATGAGCCATCCGCCGCTTACCGGGCAGGCGTCGGAGTAGTCGGCAGAGGTCTTGTTGAAGGCCAGGTATTTGGACTGACTTCCGTCAAAGTATCCCTTGTAGAGCTGATCATGTGTGTCCGTAGGGGATACGTGCTGCGTGTAGTAGAAGGAGGTCGCGTCTATCGTGACAGGGTAGTATTCCACAGTGCCGGTCTTGTCATAAAGTTTGGTGACGCTTGACTTGCGGATGTCCCACAGGCCAATGTAGGAGTTGGGATTGTGCCCGCCTCCGAACACCATCTTGCTGTCATCGACGGTGTAGTACGGCATGCTGTATGGGTCCGTGGAGGCGTCGTTGCGGGACAGTACCGATATGGTCCCTGTCTCCGGGTCGATCTCCGACAGGCAGTCATTCCGCTTGAAGCAGATCTGATAGCTGTTGTACGCGAATTTCGGGTCTTCGTCCCTGTAGTTTCCGTCAGGGGTCAGGTTCCGTGGTTCGGAAGATGAACCGATTTCATAAAGGAATATGTCCCAGGAGTTTGTCTTCGTGCCAATTCCCATAAACACGATGTACCTGCCGTCGCAGGAGAAATGTCCGTTCATGGGGTGCTTGACATTTGTCCAGCCCTTGCTGATTTCCTCGAGGTCGTTCCCGGCGAAATCATAGATGTACATCCTGGAATCCATCGCGTCGTAGGAAGTATAGTTGTGGAATACAAGCCTTCCGCTCAGTGCCGGCCTTTTGGTATCGGATTCTATGATGTCATTTTCGCCGGGCTTTTTGCCGCCGTCCTCAGGGGTGGCGACTGTAATATGGGCATCGCTGTAAACGCACTGCTTGAACTGGCCCCCGAAGAGCAGTTGATTCTTTCCGGTCCGCAGGTTCCCGATGAACAGCGCCGTCTCTTCGGAGAAGATGCACCAGTCTCCGCTGACGGTACGGGGGTAAGTGCCGGCAGAGAACGCGGTGCCTCCGTCCGCCGTGATGCCCTTGCCGGAGCGCTCGTATGCCAATCTGTCCTCACCCCAGAAGACAGGATTGGCGCAGTCGCCGCTGCCCGTGGATCTGGAGGACAGGCTCTGGATATCCAGTCTGATGAGTTTTCCGTAGGTGCCGTCGCCATCGACATATACGACAGTCTTTCCGTCCGGGCTCAAGGACGGTGCATGGGCGGTCTTGCCGAAGGTCAGGGTGGATAGTTTCCCGGAGGAGAGATCCATCAGGGCTATCTGCCCGTTTTTGTTGAAGACGAGAGACTCCTGGCCGCAGAAGGGTTCTTTGCAGTCGGAGCTGATGTCTTCGGTCAGGCAGACAGGCAGTTTGCCGCTTTCGAGGTCGTAGGCATAGATGTGCCAGCAGCTGTTTTCTCTGCCCTGGAAATACAGCGTCTTCCCGTCAGCTGAAAAACTCGGGCGGGAAGGGGTGGAAATTTTCCAGGAGGCACTGAGATTGACAGTGCCGTCCTGGTTTTTAACGTAAAGGTCAGTATAACCCGAATCTGACAGTGCAGTGAATGCGAATATTCCGTCAAGGTCGGGAATGGCGCCGCTTTCCGGAGAAACTTTGGCGCTGCATGCCGTCAGCATGCACATCAAGAATGAGAGTATCACTGTCCTTATCATTTTCGGGTTATCGTTTGGAATCGAAATTTAGTCAATTTTTGTAATATCGATGGAGATTCCTTCGGCAGAAGAGGTCATTATCAGCTGATAGTTCCCCGGAACGAACGGATCTTCCTTTTCATCCACACCGCGAAGGTAGCCTGTCTCCGTCTCGAGGGTAAACCTTGATGCGGCGCTTCCTGTCAGGGCTACAGGCAATGTGCCTTCCTGATGCCATTCCAGATCGCTGTAGAATTCCAGCAGTACACACCAGCCGGCATTCGAGGTGGACATGCTCATGGTAGCCTTGTATGTATTCTCGCTTATCTTCGGAGCTACCACGAAGTAAGGGGCATCGCGGTTGTATGCCACATCTTCCCCCCAGAGCGGAGTATTCTCTTCGTCATAGACAGGAGCCGCCCATTTTCCGTTTCCGAGAATGTATATGCAGTCAGGGAATGTCTGAGACTTGTTGTATATCCAGGTGTAGTTGTATGCCGGGAAGTATTTGACTTCATAGGATCCGCTTACTGCGGCGAAAGTGGCTTTACCGTCGGCGATGTTGAAGAAGTCGCGGTTCAGTTCGCTTGCCTCTATGCCGCTGAAACTGATCTCCTGGCCGTTTGTGAATTCGATGGTGCCATAGTCAAAGCCGCCTTCCTTGTCCACATCCAGTTCCGTTCCGTTGATGACGATTCCGGATTTGCCGACCTCTTCCCATTCGGTGATTCTGTCGAGGTTGATGTCTCCGGTGGCATTGTCGAAGGTGATTACATAGTAGCCGGCCTGGAATCCTGAACTGCTGGTAAGTCCCGGCTTTCCGTCAGCCGCACCGCTCAGAGCTACACCGGTGGTAAATCCTGACAGGCTCTTTCCTGCAAATCCCAGTTCCTTTCCGTCGTTCAGGTCGGAGTAAACTTCAAATTCGAACGAACCCCATTCGTGAGCTGTGCTGAGGTACATTGAACACTGGTATTTGCCCTCGCCTATCTTGGGTGCATATCCCATGGTGAGGATGTTGTCCTTCCCCCACCCGCCTGAAGCGTAGTCTGTATGCCAGGCTGTTGCGCAGGTGAATCCGTGTCCTATTATCCAGAAACATTCAGGAGCCACAGCGTCCATCTTGGCCACCCAGATATAGTTGTATTTGGGCGAATAGTAAACATCGTATGTTCCGCTGTCGCGAAGGAATGTGACCTTGTCATCTTCCTTGCTGAAGAAATCCCTGTTGTATGCTCCGTCCAGATCCTCTATGCCGGTGATCTGCACTTCGGCATCCCGGGTGAATTCTATGCTTGCGTACAGCACACCTGAAGCAGGTGAAAGCTTGGTCCCGTTGATGGCCACATCAAGCTGGTCGCCCACAGCATTCACTTCAAAGGTCAGAGTGTTGAACGTATACCGGTGAACAAGTATGGAAGGATAGGATACTGACACGCCGCTCGCGTCGGAGAATGAGCAGATCTGTGCGTGGTTTTCAGTTTCCGATACGCCCCAGATGAACTCCGCTGAAGAAAAGTCTTTCGCGGTAGAGAATACGGCAGACACGATGCTGTCATAGTCTCCTTCCTCGGATTCGTAGAGGTTGGCATCGCTTGCGCTTCTGGTCAGCGCCAGAGTGTCCGTGCCTATCTTCATATACAGTGTTTCCGGAAGCTCAGGGCGCTTGACAGATACTTTTTTAACCTGGTTTGCGCTCTCTCCGTTGATGTTGATGCCCTCAAAGCCGACCAGAATGGCGGCTTCTTCCGCCATGTTGGCGGCAAAAGGAATGGTCAGTTCATCCTCCACGACGGCAAGACGCCCCGGTGTACGGATGCTTTTCGCCGCGAGAACGGTTCCGTCCTCCAGCGCTGCCCCGACTTCAAGAGTGGACAGGTCGGTGGATTCGTCCTGAACGGTAACTGAGAACTGGAGCGTTCCGGGCACCGTGATGTTTTCCGCAATCGTTATGTCGGTAAGTTCAACGTTTCCGGCGGTTGAAACCGGATCTTTGGTCTGGCACGAAGCCAGAAGCAACAGTGTTGCCGGTAAGATAAGTGATAAACAGTGTTTCATAAATTATGTGATTTAATATCCTTCGTTTTGTGTCAGTCTTTCGTTGATGTCTATCTGGTCCTGAGGAACAGGAAGTTTCTCTCTCCAGGCCGGTATGTCTTCCGTGAAGCGCAGATTTCCGTTCTTGTCGTGAGAAAGTTTCATAACTTCCTCCATTCTGCCGTTTCTGACCAGATCGAACCATCTGTGGCCTTCCAGCATGAGTTCCAGCTGTCTTTCGTTTTCTACCGCCAGACGGGCGTCATCAACGGAAAGGCCGGTTGACAGTGTGCCAATCCCCGCTCTCTGACGCACCTGGTTGACCAGACCGATGGCTTCGGACGCATTGCCCAGCTCGACCAGCGCCTCTGCCTTCAGAAGCAGTATGTCGGCAAGCCTGAGAAGAATGATGTCGCTCTCTTTCTGGCGTATCTTGTATGCCAGCGGGTAATTGTTCGCAGGCCAATAGGTGTCGTAAGGAACGGAGCCCCAGTAGATGGAGGACTTGTAACGGGTGTCGTGGTCCTTGTCGAATTTGGCCACAAGGTCCTGGGTAGGAGTGCAGTATCTTCTCCAGGAAACGACCACGTCTCCGGAAACGTCGGTAAGCAGTACCCAGTATGCCCAGTTGTGCTGTTCCGCCACGTCGGAGAAATACATCTCGAATATGCTTTCAGATGAGAATTTGCCTTCCAGAGTCCACAGGTCCTCGAAATTCGGAACGAGCTTGTAACCCTGATTGATGACTGCATCGCACATCTCGACCACCTTGCTGTAGTTTCGCTCGCTCTTTTTGCCCATAGTGGCGTAAACCTTGGCCAGAAGGCCGTAGGCAGCACCCTGTGTGCCGTTGAATGCGCCGTAGCTCTGGCTTGGCAGATTCTTGATGGTCTCTTCCCCGAGGTCGTCGATAATCTGTGCATAGATATCCTCTTCGCTCGTTCTGGAAGGGTACATGACAGGGTACCAGGTGTCGATGTTGTCCACGGTGATGGACGGTATGAGCTGAAGCGTCATCGGAGCGGCACCCCAGTAGCGGACGATGTCGAAAAGCACCCAGGCGCGGGCAAATTTGGCATCGGCGATAATCCGGGCTCTGGTGTCGTCGTCAATGAGCGACTTGTCCATCAGTTTTACATTCTCGATGACATTCGTGGCAGACCCCACGATGGAGTAGTACTGGGACCACATCATGGATACCTGACTGTTTGTGGCAGTCACGGCTATGTTGTCAAACTGCTCTTCAGCGACACCGTCGCCGCCGATATAGCAGTTGTCGGACATGCAGTCGCCGACATAGAAGCAGCAACCTTCGTAAATGTCCGTCTTGAACAGGGAATAGACGCCGTTCAGCTCGGATTCCGCTTCGGCCACCGTCGTATATGCCGATACCTGTTCTGACGTTTGTGTCTGTTCCTTGGTTATTTCCGACTGGGGATTTTCGTCCAGGAATTTTTCGCAGGACGTGAAGCATAAGCCCAGAAGAGACAGCAGTATTATAATTCTTTTCATGATTAGAAACTTATATTGAGTCCGGCAATGATTGTTTTGGATTGAGGGTATGTCCCGTAGTCGACGCCAAGCGCAACGGAGCTCGTTCCGTATGCATTGACTTCAGGGTCATATCCCGTGTATTTGGTGAAGGTCAGAAGATTCTGTCCGGTAACATATACCTGCAGCCCGGAGATGAAGGTCTTCTGGAGAAGGTGCTTCGGCAGAGTGTAGGACAGCGTGAGGGTTTTCAGCCTCAGATATGAACCGTCTTCCACAAAGCGTGACGAGTTGTGTATGTTCTCGACATTTCCGCTGCGCGGCACATCGGTGACCATTCCCGGACGCATCCATCTTCTCAGAACAGCCTTGGACTGGTTCTTGAAATCCACCATTCCTTCGGTGTCTATTCTGGAGGCGTTAAAAATCTGGTTGCCGTAGCTGCCCTGGAAGAAAATGCTGAGGGTCAGTCCTTTCCACGAGAAGTCATTGGTGAATCCGTAGATGAATTTCGGCTGTGCGCAGCCTATGACGGTACGGTCTTCAGGTCCTATGGTGCCGTTTCCGGAGATGTCCTCATAGTCGATGTCTCCGGTGTCCACGTTCACGCCCAGAGATCTGTATCCGTAGAAGGAACCCAGAGGAAGCCCTTCCTTGAGGATGATGGCGGATTCTCCGGTCGTGTACATGTCTGCATAGTAGTACACCTTGTTAAGACCCAGCTTCAGAAGTTTGTTCTTGTTGAACGACAGGTTGAAGTCGGTGTTCCACTTGAATTCTCCTGTCAGGTTCTGTGTGGACAGGACGAATTCCGCACCCTTGTTCTCCATCTGTCCGTCGTTTCTGGTGATGCCTCCCGGAAGGTTGACGTTGTCCGGCAGGGTGACGGTGAGGAGGAGATCGTCAGTCTTCTTGTAGTAGACATCGGTCGTGAAGGTGACACGCGATTCGAACATCGAGAGGTCAAGACCTACGTTGTACTGGGTGGTCTTTTCCCACGTCAGTTCCGGATTGGATGCCGAATTAGGGGTGATGGCGATGCCCGGGTAGGAGTTGTCGGCGGTCGGCGGAACCTTGCGTATGGTCATCGATGCCAGATAGGAATAGTTCCCGATACCGCCCTGGTTACCGTTGAGACCGTAGCCGGCGCGTATCTTGAGATCATCGATTACATCCTTGGTCTGGGCCATGAACTGTTCGTTCGAGATTCTCCAGGCTGCAGAGAATGAAGGGAAGCATCCCCATCTGTGGCCCTTGGCGAATTTTGACGAACCGTCGAAGCGGACATTGGCAGAGAAGAGGTAGCGGTCGTCGTAGTTGTAATTGGCTCTGCCCAGGAAAGATGCCAGAGACCAGGCGGATGCTGAACTCCAGGTGGCGTCTTCATCGAGCTGGTTGGCCACTGCCACGCTGTGAATCTCCGGATAAGATTCCGGCAGGTCATAGCCGGCGAGCGCATTCCCGTTGTACTGAGCTTTCTGCAGGGATGAGCCTGCGAGCAGGGACAGGGTGTGCTTTTTCGCGAAGACGCGGTCGTAGGACAGGATGTTCTCGAGAAGCCATTCGGCATTGCGTGATGTGGATTCCGACACGTAGCCCTTGGTGGAACGTCCGTCGGAAGTGGTAAGAGGATCAAGATAGTAGTCGTCTCTGGAATTGTTCAGGTCCATCGAGTAGGTTATCTTGTAGTGGAACCCCTGGAACGGCTTGAAATCCAGAGCCAGCGCTCCCTGCAGACGGTCTGTCTGGTAGGTCATGTCGGCGGCATTGGCAGCCATAGGGTTCAGAATGCGTGAGCCGTATGCGTCCTCGTCGTAGATGGTAGGGTCATCGCTGCTCCAGACCTGCATGAACGGAGGCGTGTTTATGGCCGACAGGATCGAGCCGGCGCGGAGCGAGCTTCGGCTTTCATATACCGAGCGGCCCTTGTTGTGGGCAAATCCGACGTTGAAGCTTGTGCTGAGCCAGTCGAACATGTCATTGTCGACATTGGCCCTGAAATTGGTCCTCTGGAAATAGGCCTTGTTGACGATACCTTTTTCTGAGGTGTGGCCGGCGGAGACATGGTAGCGCAGCTTGTCGTTGCCGTTTGAGAGCGAAAGCTGGTAGTTCTGGTTGACACCGGTTCCGAAAAGCACGTCGGTCCAGTCCGTGTAGCGGGTCTCGTCATCCGGAATCGTAGGGACGGTGACCGTCTTGGCGGCGAGTTCCTTCATCAGGTCCTTGTATTCCTCGGTATTGAGGGCTTCGATCTTGTTTCCCAGCCGTGAAAAGCCGACAAAAGAGCTGAATCTGAGTTCCGTGCGGTTCGCATCTCCTCTCTTGGTGGTGATAAGGACGACACCGTTGGCGGCGCGGGCACCGTATATGGCAGATGATGACGCGTCCTTGAGAACCTGCAGGGATGCAATATCATCGGCGGCGATGTTGGAAATGTCATCCGTAGGTATGCCGTCCACTACATAGAGAGGCTCGTTGGAGGCCTGTACGGAGGTGGCACCGCGGACTCTTATGGAAAGGGATGTTCCCGGCATTCCGGAAGGCTGGATAACCTGGACGCCGGCTGCCTTTCCCTGCAGGGCTGATCCGGCGGAGATGATAGGCCTGGTGTCAAGGTCTTTCGTGGAAACGACTGAAACGGCGGTGGTCAGATCCTTTCTCTTGACTGAACCGTAGCCGATTACGACGGCGTCTTCCAGGAACAGGTTGTCCGAGCTCAGGGTGATGTTCAGCTTGGTCTGGCCGTTAAGGACGACATTTTCCGTCTTGAATCCCAGAGCCGTGAAAACCAGCGTCGCGCCCTTGTATGCGTCTATCTGGAAATGTCCGTTTTCATCGGTGACGGAGCCTGTGGCAGAGTCTTCGAGATAAACGTACACTCCCGGGAGCGGGTCATTGTGGTCGTCGGTAACCGTTCCCTGATAGACCAGGAGTGCTTTCGAAGTGTCTTTCTTTACGATGATAAGATCATCTTCGACGGTATAGACTGCACCTGCCTGCCTGAGGATTTCATTCAGGGCATTCTCCAGAGAAACGGTCCTGTTCGGGGTGGATACCATAACGGACAGGTTCAGTACTCCTTCGTTGTAGGCAAAGTGCTTGCCGCTTTGCTGTTCTATCAGGCCAAGTGCGGAACGAAGAGTGATCTTCTCTCCGGTCATCGTTATGCTTTGGGCATTCATCGCGACGGACAGGAAGAGAAGTACAGATAAAATGGATAATCTGTGTCTCATTGTTTGGTTAGTTTAATGTTATTATGTTGTTTTCGATGTGGTAATGCATTCCCGGAATAAGGTCGCTGCAAAGTGTCAGGAAATCATTCAGCGGAAGCTGGGTGTCGCGTCTGGCGGTGATGCTGGTTTCCCTGTATTTGGCCAGGCGGGTGTTGCACTGGACATTCATTCCGTAGGTCTGTTCTATGTAGTTGCAGATGTCTGATATCGATGCCTGTTTGAATGCAAATCCTCCGTTTGTCCAGAGCATGCTTCGGCTGACGTCCACCTGCTCTATGGAGAAGCCGCCGGTCTCGTCAAGCGTGGCCATCTGGCCCGGGGTGAGGAGAAATTCTTCATCGTCGCGCAGAATCCTTACGGAGCCGGATTCAAGTGTAACTGAAGGGGTCCTGTCTTCAGGATAGGCATCGACATTGAATACGGTGCCCAGAACCTGAACATCGAAATTCTGCGTCCTGACGATGAACGGACGGTGCGGATTCTTCGACACTTCGAATTTGGCCTCGCCTATCAGTATGACTTTGCGGACTTTTCTGTCGTATCTGTCCGGATATATGAGCGTGGAGCCGGAGTTCAGGGTCACCGTCGTTCCGTCGGACAGGGTGACGGACCGTCTCTCGCCCAGCGGGGCATAGCATTGAAGGGTGTCGGTAGCGGTCGGAAGCAGCGGCCTGACAGTGAATATGCCGAGCGCAATGATCGGCAGGATGCAGACAGCTGCGATGATGAGCCTTTTGGTATGCTGCTCTTTCCGGATACGGTCGGTTATGCCGGCAATGCCGTATTCTATATCGGTGCTGTCTGTCGTGGAAGGGGACAGGTGATCCCAGTATTCTTTCAGATTGGGCATGTTATCAGTTTCAGTTCTGCTATAAAGACGAAACTGACGGGCAAAACTCCCTGTGTCTAACTGAAATTTTTTATTCTTTTCTTGGCCAGGGTCAGCTGGTTCTCGACGGATTTTTTCGAAATGCCCAGGACTGAGGCGATTTCATCATTGGACAACCCGTTGAAGCAGCTCATCAGGAAGATGTTCTTCTGCCTGGAGGGAAGTTTTTCGACCGACTCCTTCAGCCGGGCCATGTCGGATCTGGAATCAATCTGACTGTCGGGGTCGACGGTGAGTCTTGACAGAAGGAAATCGTCTATTATGTCGGTGGCGATTTCTTTCCTCCGGTAGGCTTTCTTGAAGTAGTCCAGACAGGTGTTTTTGGAGAGGATGAAGATATAGTCGTCTATGGAGTTTACGGCCCCGAGCTTCTTCCGGTTCTTCCACAGCTTGACAAAGATGTCCTGCGTGAGGTCCTGGGCGGAAGCGTCGGAATGGACAAGGGCTTTCACGAACGCGAACACCTTTCCATAGTATTGACGGCATATATCCAGAAACTCTTTCATCGCGGACAAAAATAAAGGATATTTTTTAATTTTGTGAAAACAGTTTTTGGATATGAGACGATTCGCAGTGGTCGCGCTATGCGGCATTATGGCATTATGTTCCTGCAGGTCAGGGATTAAGGTGATAAGTTACAATGTGGGAACATTTACGAAATCCGGACAGGACTGCACTCAGATGATAGCGGATATGCTTTCGGAGGAGCAGGCTG
>CAVBDE010000046.1:0-11971 GCA_963594055.1 Anaerovoracaceae bacterium
TTCAGCCGTGACGCCGGATGCCCGGAAAAGTCGAGCCGGCAAGCCGATAGGCGCGACAGGTGCCGGACGGGAAAACCTGCGAGCGGAGAGACTACGGTCACTCCGGCGCTTGCACAATGACAGCGAAGAAGCACAATCCCACAAGGTTTCCAGCGTGCGGTCGGGCCGGCGGAGGAAGGCTCTTTGTCGGAGTGGAGGCGCAGCCTGTTGCAGCCGGCAAGCGCAAGGAGACCGACAGGGCTCCTGGAGCTCGGCGAAAACAGGCGTAGCCGCAACGCAGACAAGGAGCCTTCCGGAGCGTCTAGGCCCGACACAAATCGTCGCGAAGCGACACCGCTCAGAAGGCGAGTCTGTGGCCGGAAGCAAAGCTGCAGGCCACTGTCTCGCCTTTCTGCTCGCCCTCGGAAGATGTGTGCGGAATGAAGCGATAGAGCAATGCAGCCCACTTCTGCAGAGGAATAGCGAGCATCACTATGGACTCAAGGCGCACAGCGCCTTACCGCGGAGCGCTGGCTCTTGACTCTTTGCCGGGAGGGCACCGCGGCGAAGCCGTGGGAGGGTTCCAGGCAAGGAGTCAATGCCAGAGCGACCCAGCACGAAGTGCGGAAGGCGGCAACCTGCCCGCACTGCGACAAAGATTGGGGCGAGTGCGGACAATCGCATCCCCTCTAAGCTCGAACGTGCAGTGGACATCGCCGCCGTCGGCGATGTCCTGGGCGCCCGGACGGGCCGGGTCCCGGGTGCCCCCTGACGGGCGCCCAATGTTGCCGCCGACTCCGTCTCGCGGCTCTGAGCGGACAAATTCTCGCACTTCTTCCCGGTAGCCACTTAACATAATCGTTGTTATGTAACACTTTGTGTAACAAAGTGTTACATAACTTAAATGTCGATTATGTTATGTCGCGGATTAAGAGGGAACTGCCCGCGTCTCACCAATGTAGCGAGACGGTTCATCTCCCCTCCGGGGTTGGGGGCAAAACTGCGTGCGAGTCTGAGGCCGCGCAGCGGACTCTGTCTCGCACACCTCTACTCTTTTAACCGGCGGCGGAAGCCGCCGTGGTCTCTTCTGTGGCGGCGCAGCCGACGCAGAGGAGACGTTGACCGTGCAAGGAGTCTGATGGCCGCTTGCGGACAGCAGTCTCCGCAGCACACCGCTTTCCTCCCCACGCATTCCACAAACGTTGTGGCGCGAAGTGAGTGCCCGCCAACGAAGCGCCTTCCACTGCCTTCCGCACTGCTACAACGCAAAATTTCCGCGAAGCGGAGAATAATGAAAAATCTCATATCCCAGTAAAGGTAGAAGAGTATCACCATCTGTAGAGAGAGGGACTCAATACTCACGCTTGTAGCTCTCGATTTCTCCAATACTAGCAATACTACGTATAGCATAAACACCTACGCACTACGATTCGGCCTGTGCTTACCCACAACAACGACAACATCGGCGAGGATAACCATCTCGAATAGTAGCACGATGAGCGGCGTCAGCCGCTAGTCGGCCGCCTTCCTGGGCGGCGGGCGGTCCGCAGGAGCCGAAGGCTCCGGAGGATGCACCGCAGGGCGGGCGGGGACGCCGCAGGCCGTGAAACGGCCGAGGCAGTGCGGAAGCCCCGCTTCCGCCATAGACAGCATCAGAGGGCTGCCGCAAGGCAGCTCTCTGTTCCGCTCTGCCCATCAGGGCAATTCTGAGGAAATGGAGCGCAGCGGAATGGAGGAAGATTTGCCGGGCGTTTAACCGTAGCGCAAGCCAAGTCTCCGAAGCCCGGCGCAGCCGGAACTGCGGAGTCTTGCTGCGCGGAGTCAATAGATAAGGTCGAGTCTGCGGCCGCAGGGCGCTGTCTCGACACCGCTTATTCAATAGCCGGCGGCATTAGCCGCCGTAGTCTCTTCTGTGGCGGCATAGCCGACGCAGAGGAGACGTTGACCGTGCAAGGAGTCTGATGGCCGCTCGCGGACTTCAGTCTCCGCAGCACACCGCTTTCCTCCTCCCGCACCCCACCAACGCTGTAGCGCGTAGTGAGTGCCCGACAACGAAGCGCCTTCCACTGCCTCTCGCACAGGCACAATGCAAAATTTCCGCGAAGCGGGGAATAATGAAAACTCTCGAAATCCTCTATAGGTGGAAGAGAACCACTATGTTTATATATAGCACAACAGCGTTCGTTCTGGTTATATGGTTATATGTCTCGATTTCTCCAATACTGCCAATGTTGCCAATATTGTCAAAACTGTCAAAATTGCCAATATTGCCAATGCTGTCAATATGTATAGGAGAAACACTCGCACACTCTGACTCGCACTCCATCTGCCTATGACAACAATGACTACCTTAACGACGATAACAATCCAGGAAAGCAGCACGATGAGCGGCGTCAGCCGCTAGCCGGCATCCGTGGGCAGCGGGCGGTCCGCAGGAGCCGCAGGCTCCAGAGGATGCACCGCAGGGCGGGCGGGAAAGCCGCAGGATGCGAAGCATCCGAGGCAGTGCGGAAGTCGAGGCAAGTCTGCGGACTCCGCAGCGAAGCGGAGGATGTCTGCAGTCTTGCCCGACTGGAGCGAAATTAACAGGGTCGGTGACGAGGTCTCGCGCAGCGACGGCCTCGTGACCGACACCGCTATGGAACATCCGAGCGAAGCGAGTTAACCGGAAGCTTTGCTTCCGTCATAGAAGCATCAGCGGGCTGACGCAGACGGCCGGCTGATTCCTCTCTGCTCATCAGGGCAAGTCTGAGGGAATGGAGCGCAGCGGAATGGAGGAAGATTTGCCCGGGCGTGTAAATAACAAAAAAAGGACAGCCGTTCAGCTGTCCCTTCCATATTATGACGGATGCGATGATTACTCCAATCCCAGGTCTCTATACCTCTCCAGAATGGCGTTTATATCAATCTCGTCTGATTTCGTTCCTGTGTATGCCGAATATACAGCCATCATATACTTGGTGTTGTACAGTCCCATAGTAATCAAGACGTTCTTGTCGTGATTCAGGAAGAAGTAATAATCATTCTGCATTCCTGCGACGGCATAACGCTCCAGCAGGTAGTTTGTGAATTTCGTCAGATAAGACGTGGAGATTACTGTACACAGCTGCGTGCAGATTCCGTTGGAAACAGATGCCATTATCGCTGCCGTATATGTGTTGTAATTCATATACATATAGGTGGTCTCTCCTGTTTTCGAGGTACCCGTCTGATAGTTGGACCCAAGCAGGTCGGTCATTGCGGACAAGGAGGAGTTGATGAGCGGTGTCAGATCAGGATACAGTGAATATTCAGGCATAACCGTGACCGGAATCGTGACTGTGCCGTTGTCGGAGGATGCCACAATCTCGGTCCCTCCGACCTTGTCCCCCGTAACCAGTCCGTTCGCGTCAACTTCGGCATAAAACTCGTCTTTGGAGGTAAAGGTGACTCCTTCAGCAGGATTGGCAGTAAGCTGCTGTTTGCCACCTGAATACACTATAATCGACGACGGATCCACAGTTAATGGAGTGGACTTTTTCTGGCAGGCAATGGCAGTGATTGCCAGAAGACAGATTGCCGTAAACTTAATAGTTTTCATTGTTGTAAAGGATTAAATTATTGAACATTGCGTTTGATATGCACGACGACTTCGACCTGTGACTCCGGATGGGCGTCAGGGGTTACTCTGGTCACGCGGACTTCGTAAAGGTCGTCCCATCCCATATCAAGGTATTTGCTGATTTCCTTGTTGGATTCGCGCGGAATGAATCCGAGCTTCAGATCTTTGTAGTAAATGGCAACTGCGTATGGGTCGAAGGCGTTATCCTCTTCCCGGACTAGGTCGAGTTTCGTGCCGATTTTGAGGTGTTCAAAAGCCTCACAACCGTCCCAGTAGCCGAATCCGGCGATGTGGAAATTGTCGAGATGTCTCTTCATCTCCATTCGTTCATCTTTTTTCATAATACAGAGTGTTTTGGGGTTTCTGTCACAAATATGAAACGAGGCTGTCCCATTTTACGGGACAGCCTCAGAAAAGATGACTGATTTTAAGCGAATCTTTAGTCTATGAATACCTTAAACTTCGGGCTCCAGACTTTGTCGGCATTGGCCGCCAGGGATTTCTCGAAGAGGTTCTCCAGCTTTGCAGCGGACTCTTCATCAAGCAGACGCCCCGAGTGACCGCCCTTCCAGTCGAAATCAGGAATCGCCTCGAGAAGGTCAGTAGATTTCAGGATGACGAATTCATCCGGATCGCTTGCCTGCTGGATGTCCATATCCATATAGAAGGTCTCGCGTCCCTTGCCGGCCCAGTCCTCGTCACGGTATGGGTCGGAAGTGAATACTCCTGCCATGCAGATGCCGGTAGTATCGTCAAGGACAGGCTCCCATACCTGCTTGCCCCATTTGTTCAGCTGTCCTGGCACGGGCTTGTTTTTGCAGCGGACCATAAAGAATCTGTCACCCGTGTGGGCTCTCTGGTGTTCCCAGACGCTCCAGTTGAAGGAGTTGTATTCGTATATGTCTCCTGACAGCAGGTCGCGGTGTCTCTCCAGATTATAGGAAGAGATGTCAGGATTCCAGAAAAGGATTATGGTACTCATAGTGATGTGGTTTTAAATAATGTGCAAATTAAATGAGGTATTGTCTCAAATCGTGGTACAGGTCAGAATTATTCATCATAACGCTCTACTGCCATAAGGTGGTAGTCGCGTATGATGTCGGCCAGCCATTGAGGCTCGAGAACCTTTATGGATCCGCCTCGGGAGAGCAGAGGTGTCTGGAAATCTCCCGTAGGCCTTAGAGTCAGTTCGAAGTCAGAGTATTCGTCAGTCTGTGCGATTTCCTTCTGGGACGGATGCAGCGGCAGGTCCCGCATGTAGTAAGCCTCTTGGCCGTAGGCCCGTATCACGACGCGCTGCACGGGAATGCCGGTATCCTTGACTATTCCGTAACAATCACTGAACCAATGGGCTGCATCAAAGTCCTTGTCGTAGTCGAACTTCTCTTCTGTGAGTTCCAGTCCCTTGATTCGGTCGAACGAAAGCAGGAAGAAGTCTCCCTTTTTCAGCGCCCTGACCAGGCCGTACCAGCGCCTGTTGAAGAGCTTGACGCAGTATGGTTCTACCATCATAGATGTCTCGTAGTCAGAGGCATAGCGGCGGTAGCGGACGATGATGCGGAGGTTGCGCTTCATCGCGTCGATGTATCTGTGAAGGTTTTCGCCGTCGGAAGGAATGGTCTCCAGCAGAATCCTGTCGTGAACGCTCTTGCTTTCGCTCAGGATGTTGTTCACCGACAGAGTGGAGAGCATCCAGTTCTGTATGGAGTCCTCCTCGAGTACCTCCTCATTGCCGATGTAGTATTTGAAGCCGTCCTTTTTGTCACACTCGATGTAGATGCCGAACATATCCTGAATGGCATCCTTGTGGCGGTTGAATGTACTGCGTGCCAGGCTTATACCCTCGCTCATTTCGGTCTCCACCCACTTCCGGTTAATCTCCTCAAGCGTGATTCTGCCGGCCTTGTGAATAGTGTTCACCAGCCAGATGTATTCTTGGAACAGTGTATAGGTTTTCATATTGAGCGCCTTCGCTGAGGCATAATTATATGGTCATCGCCAACAAATATAACCAATAATTGTATCATTATATGGTACAATCGAAGATACTTGACCCAAACTTTAGAGAAAATCGCCAGAAATTGCGTAAGTTTGTCCCGGATTCGGAGCGAAAGTCCCGAGTCCCACATACATAGAATACAGGATATTCGCTTTTTGCAAGTGGTCATCAAACTCGCCAGGTTAAAGAATCAATCCACAATGCAACTAGGGAATCGTCAGCCGCGTAATGTGGGCGATGATCCCGGTTGTTGGATTGAAGGCTTCTGGCGAGGCCGGATGACTACTCTGGGGGAGCCCGCATTACTTTTTTTATCGCTATGACAGCCGCCGCTCTAGACCGTCAGCTCCAGAATCTGTTCAGCGAAGGTATCGACGATGCCTTCGTCGATTGGTGCAAAGCCACTCTGCCGCTCTATTCTTGCGCTCCGACACTCGCTCCCGTCGCCAACAAGTACGCAGATGCGATGCAGGACGCAATGATTATGTACTCAGGGTATCAGTCCGAGCAGTATCCGGACATCTATGCGGCCGCGCAGAAGATGAAGCAGCAGGAGCTCCGTGGCGGCAGATGGGTGGTGATGCCGGCCGAGGAGAAGGCTGCAGCCGATCTGATAGCCCATCGCGCGTTCGATGACCTGCAGCAGGCGGAGGCAGACGGCCGCGATGCGTCCAATCTCACTTTCGTCCTGGGCCTCTATGTCTATATGACAATCCTCTGCTCGCAGGTGTATAAGGTAGAGGCATTCCGTCGCCTGTTCGTACTCTCGTGGCTCATCTATTTCTCAGAGATTCTGAGTGTGCCCATCGAGGACTGACCTGCATTCAGGAATTCCAGAATCCCGTCCACGTGCAGCTGCACGATGGCATTTTTCCCTTCCTCCGACAGCAGAAACTCCTTCTGCTGCAGGTTGTCCATAAAGAGATTCTCCGTCAGCACGGCAGGGGAGAGCGTCTTGCGCAGAATATAGAAGCCAGCTTCGAGGTCGACGTCCCCGTCCGACCAATCCGCCCTCACAATCTCATCCGGCAGGTTCTTGGCGGCCGACTTCGCAAGGCAGTCGGCCAATCTGTCAGCGTCCGTCTGCCCTTTCGATGTATAGACGCTCCAGCCACGGGCATTGTGCCACTTGCCGTCACTGCGGGCAGCGTTGCAATGGATGGAGATGATGATGACGTTCTTTGTCCCGTGGATGATGGCCTGTTTGTTGGCTCGGATGCAGCGCTCGGCCAGAGGAATGTCTTCCTCTTCCGGAACGAGAAGGAATGCGTCCAGGCCCAGGGCCTGAAGCCGTGAGGTAAGTCGTCTAGCAATCTCGCGAGTGTAGATGCCTTCGCGAAGCTCGCCGTCAGGTGAGCGTTTGCCGGCGGTGAAGATGCCGTGCCCGTTGTCGATAAGAATTTTCATGATGCCTGAAGTTTATGGACAACCGGCAATGGCGGGCAAAAATATAGGGAACCGACTATTGCCGATTCCCAAGGGCGAAGATACGATTTTTTTGTTAATTTTGCATTGAAGAGGCCGTGAGGCGTCTTTAATGTTTGCTGGAGCTCCCATGCCGCATAGGCACGGGGCTCCTTTTCCTGTAAAAATTAGGCACAAATTAGGCACAAATTTTAAACGAAAACGCCCTCCAGCTATCTGGAAGGCGTTTTCTTGAGGTGCCTAGCGGAATTGAACCGCTCTAACTGGTTTTGCAGACCAGTGCCTAACCTCCCGGCCCAAGCACCAATGGACTACAAAAGTAGGCAATAATTCCCAAACTACCAAATCCTACAGGTTGAAGAAATTGAACCACCAGGTGATTCCGATGTTCAGCACATCCTGGTCAAATGTGACAGTCGCAGTGCTGTCTCCTCCGATAAGGTAATAATCCCCGCTCCTGTGGTAGTACACTGCGTGAAGACGTATGTTGCGGTTATATTTGCTCGGATAACATTCCACGCCCAGGCCAGCGGACCACACGTCCGTATCCAGTCCGATTACCGGATCCCAGTCACTGAGACTGCCGTTGTTGTCATACGAAGCCTTGACAAACGCAGAGAATTCGTCGGAAAAAGTCTGGGTAAGCTGGCATCCGAGCGTAAAGTCGCTCAACGGATCGCAATGGTCATCGGCATATCTTAACGTGGCATCTGCCTGAACGGCGGTCTTGCCGAATCTGAACTCGTTACCGGTGGCCAATATGGCATACCAGCGGTCCGGAACAGTCTGCATGACGCTGAACGAATGGTTACCGTTGTACCATCCGTGTCTGTTGACGGAATGGAAGTTCACTGCATATTTCTGATCATCCAGCGAAGCATACGGACTCTGGCAGACCTGAAGCGTAAGGACGTCATTCTTCGAAGCGAAGGTGTACGACCCGCTCACACCGAACTCATAACAAGGCATATACGCCCACCACATCGAACTGAAATACATATCCACCGGAGCGGTGTTGTACTCCATGCCGCCGAGAGCCACGACCTGTTTTCCGGCAGAGAAATTCCAATTGTCATCAACACGGTAATCAAGATATGCCCAGTCGGTGGCACTGAAATAACGGTTATAGGAATTGGCCTTGTTGAATCTGTGCTTGATGTGGAATGTCAGGTCGTCACTGATTCGCCCCTGTACACTGAGATTCAGGCTGTTACCGGTAAAGCCCTCCCCGCTTAGATGGTCGGCTCTCACTTCGGAGTCTATTTTCAGACGGTTAAATTCATCCTGTGCATATCCGGCAAGCGGAACCAGGGCGCACAGGGCAGTCAATATAATTCGTTTCATAACAGAGCAAAGATAACTCTTTTTTGTATTTTTGTGGCCGTAAATTTCTACCCGTATGATGACTAAGTTAGTGATATTTGACCTGGACGGCACGCTCATCAACACCATCGCGGACCTGGCCGCCGCCGCCAATCACGCATTGGCCCAAAGGGGCATCCCCGGCCACAGCGTGGAGGAATACACGAAGATGGTTGGCCACGGCGTGCGGAATATGCTGACCGCCGCACTCGAACGGAGTCTCGGCCGCACGCCGGAGACGGACCTCGTGGATGCGGTACTGAGCGACTTCACCCCCTACTATGTGGCCAACATCGACGTACACACGCGCCCGTACCCGGGTCTGGTGGAGCTCACAGGCCAATTGGCCCTCAAGGGAATAAAGCTCGCTGTGGCTTCGAACAAGTTCCAGGAGGGCGCGGAGAAGCTCATCGCCGAATTTTTCCCAGGCATCGAATTCGTCGCGGTGCTCGGAAACCGTGAGGGACTGCCGCTCAAGCCGAGCGCCGACGTGGTGAATCTGATACTGGCCAAGGCCGGAGTGGCCCGGGAGGAGTGCCTGCTGGTGGGCGATTCCGCCACGGACGTGAAGACCGCGAAGAATGCCGGCGTCAGGTGCATAGGTGTGGCCTGGGGATTCCGCCCTAAGAGCGATCTCGTGCAGGCCGGAGCCGACCATATTGCAGAAAACGCCGCCGAACTGGCAGCGCTTATAGATTAGAATCCGAGTCCGAACATTACCCAGAACTTCGCTTCCATCTCCGACCACCGTCGGGCGGCCTGGAGATAGACTTTTTCTGTCGCGGCGTTCAGGTCCTCCGCCGTGCTGTCTGAAGACAGTCTGCCAATCTCATCGAAGAGTTCCTGCTCCTGTGCTGCGATCTGCTCACCGAAATACCCCTTGGTCTTCTGCCAGGCGAGGGTTGCAAGCTTGTTGGCCTTCCTGAACTGCCAGAGAGCCACATCCGGATCGTACGCGTTCTGTCCGCAGGTGGCATAAGCCTTAGGGAGTGCAGTGGATCCGCTGAAAACAGGGATGCGCGGACTCTGGCCCGGATTGTCAAGCGCGAGATAGCAGACGCCGCCCACGCTGTCCGGCAGCCACGAGCGCAGCTGGATCACCGTCGAATACGAGCACCAGGCCACGGACACCGTCCTTTGGAACGGCACCAGCCCGGGATGAACGTGATTCAGAGTATTACGTAAAGTTCCTGTCATCCAAGGGTTTGCGATAGGGCTGACTTCACCGTCCCTAATGGTGATATTCCTGCACATATCCAGGTCCGTGCCCTCGTAGGTCGAGCGCAGCAGCGCGAACACGTCACTCACGCTGACCTGCCTGTCCGGCTTCACCGAGAACGGAATCTCATCCATATCCTGCGTCAGTCCGAGCGACGGGGCCAATGTGCTGAAAATGAACCAGTCACGCTCACGATAGTTCCGTCCGCGCGCATATTCCGCCTTATAGGCCTTCCAAAACTTAAACTCGCTCTGCCCGTCCCACAGGCCGTACCTGAACGCCACTTCCTTCACATTGTCCGAGCACAGGAAATTCGCCGGATCGTCTTCGAGCACGCCGATGCGGGGGACATTGGCAGACACGCCCACGTGATCGTCCGGAAGCCTCTTGGCCACCCACACGGCACCTTTCTCGTCGTGGCCGCAACCGATGATCTCGAAAAACCACACCTCCTTCGGGTCAGCCACCGTCAGGCACTCGCCGCTGTCGGCATAGCCGTATTCACAGGCCAATTTGCCCATCAGAAGCACAGCCTCGCGCGCGGTGGAGCACCTTTCGAGCGCCACTCGGGCCAATTCTTCGATAAGGAAGAGCGACGACGGGTTCTGAAGGGTGTCCGGGCCGCCCCAGGTGGTCTCCCCTATTCCGAGCTGCTTCTCGTTCAGGCACGGATATGCGGTGTTCAGATACGAATACGTGTGCTTGACCTCGGGGATGCTGCCCGCCACCTTCACTCCTGCGGTATCAGCCCTGGATACTGTGTGCATCGTATTCTTCAGGACGATGCGCTTCTCTCCCCTGCGGTGCTTCTGCGCCGGCTCGATGCTGGCCCAGGTGCGGTACCTGCCGTCGCACGTATGCGAAGTGATGACGCTGCCGTCGATGCTGGCCGCCCTGCCCACGATGATGCTCGTGCAGCTAAGCGGTTCGCCTTCAATCGGTTCCGGTGCAAGCACGGCAGTTTTCGCCCCGTCCGGGACGTTCGCGCCGCTCTGAGCTGCCATTGGCCAGGCCAATGCACAATTGGCCCATATCCACAGGGTCAGGATGCTGATTCGTTTCATTCTAATGAGTGCTGGTTATGTGGAAGCAATGCTCCTTTCTTTCGTATTTGACCAGACATTTGCCCGCCTTCCGCCGGTCGAGAAGCACCTCGCCGAGCACCTTGGTGAGCTCGAAGGGCTGCATGAATTCCGGGCACTGCTCGTCGTTGTCCCTGTCGTACATCGTGTAGGTGATGTCAAAGGTGGTGCCATAGCAATGCGCCGAATTGGCGGAAGCGTTGGGATTGCCGCTTTTCCTGAGGTTCTTCACGTCCTCCTGACTGCGCAGGACGGATGACACCACGAGCCGGTAGTTCAGAAGGCCCTTGCTGCTGAGCGAGTCCCGGAATGCCGTCGCTATGGCGTTCAGCTCGTCAGCCGCACCGCGTGTGAGATACGGGGACGAATGGCTGAGGGAATAGATGGTGTACAGCCTGTTGCTCTTTATCTGGACAAGTCCGGACTTGTTGGGAGCCTCGGCGCTGTTCTGGAGCGGCGTCTTGAGGCCGACTTTTCTGGCGACGGACAGATGCTCCTCGTTGAGGTCATTGAAGAGGGAAGCGTATTTCATCTTCTTCCTGTAATAGATAATCTCCTTCTGCACAGGCTTTTCCTCTACGGCTTCGGGAGTCCTGACAGCCGGAGCCTCGAGAAGTTCCGCGTCCTCCCCGTCATCCTGCGGATCGTTATGTCCTTCACCGGCGCTGCAGCCTCCGCCGACAGCAAGTCCAAGCAAAAACCCCAGAACAAACGGGGTCAGAAGTATAAGAAGTCCTTTGGTCTGATTACTCAGTTTCATTTGATCAGGTTCAAAAATTCGTTTCTCGTCTTCTCCGAGTTCAGGAACGCGCCGCTGAAGGCAGAGGTCGTCGTGACCGAATTGGCCTTCTCAACCCCGCGCAGCTGCATGCAGGAATGGTGCGCCTCGATGACCACCGCGACTCCGAGCGGGTGCAGGGCCTCATCGATGCAGTCCCGGATCTGGACCGTGAGCCTCTCCTGGACCTGAAGTCTGCGGGCGAAAGTCTCCACGACGCGGGCGATCTTGCTCAGGCCGGTGATCTTTCCGTTCGGGATGTAGGCGATGTGGCACTTGCCTATGAAGGGCATCATATGGTGCTCGCAGGTGCTGTACAGGTCTATGTCCCTGACCAGGACCATCTGCTGATACTCCTCGTCGAAGATGGCGTCGCGGATGATCTGCACGCCATCCTCGGTGTAGCCTTTCGTACTGTACTGCAGGGCTTTGGCCACACGCTCCGGGGTCTTCAGCAGACCTTCCCTTTCAGGGTCTTCGCCCAGCAGGGAGAGGATCTCCTTAACGTGTGAAGCTATCTCGCGGG
>CAVBDE010000047.1:0-11872 GCA_963594055.1 Anaerovoracaceae bacterium
ACTCTCTGCCCGACAACATCAAAGTATAATCGTCCAAACTTTGGGGGTCACATCAAATTTACGGCTGCCGTCCTCATTTTGGGGGTGTTTTGTGAACGGGAAAAGATGATCTGTCGATTTTCGAGCGAAACTTTTCAGAAATATTGCGAATTCCGGATAATTCGCTACTTTCGCAGACAGAAGTTTGTGAGATCGCGGCGTTTACTCCGGACTGGGCTTTCACTGCTTTTGTTAGAGCTCATACGACTTGCATAAAATTTATCCCACAGGTATAGAACTTATGCCGGTGGGATTTGTATTTATATGAACTTTGACTTTATCGGATGCTTATCCTATGCGAGTGTACCTTTGTGCAATTGTTCAATTGGGAACATCATATCCCAGTTTTTACCCCAGACGACATTGCCGTGCTCGATGGTGAACTTTCTGAAGTTCTTGGGAGCAATGTATCGGTTGTACTGGGGATGTGGGTGCGCAAGGATAAACGGCCTGAAATCCACTGTCTGTGACGTGCCGTCGCTGAAGTAGATGTGAAGGCTCACATCTCCTGCGTATTCTGCGCGAATTACGTATAGTCTTGTGTTTTCCATTACTTTACCTTTTTTGTTATTTGAGTGCAGCGCACTTTCTTTTTAAGTATGAAGAAGTTCATCCACTTCTCCACGATGTTCTTATAATAACTGCGTATGAACTTCTCTGCCACATTGGCATCTTTCTATCGCGTTAGTCCTTTTGCAAAAATAGAAACTTCTTGTGATTCTTGCAAGTAAATGAAATCCGGGATGTCGATTCACATCGGCATCCCGGAGGCGTTGTTTTATATAGTGATGGGGAGAATCCCCCGAAACACTCGTGTTTAGTCCACGCGGACGTCACGGACGCAGCGGTAAGTGCTGATGGTCTCAGAATCGGAGACGTTGATGTTTCCTTTCACCTTGTACCCGTGTTTGTTCGTGATTTTGTTGGACCCATAAGGACCGAACGAGAAGTAGGTCCTGCAGAATGTGTCAGTCGTTTCGTTGCCATAATAATATGCCACGGCCATTTCAAGCTGGTTCGGAATTCGCCAGCCTTCCGGGCATATGTCATCTTCTTCTCCGGATGCAATCTTGGCATCTACATTCGTATTGAACGCTTCGAAAAGGCAGGCGTCCATACTCTGATATCCAGATTTCATCTCAAACATCTTGTACAGCTGGTTCTCCGGAGCTGTCTCTGCGTGCATAGGAAGCTCTTTGGAGGTGTAGTAGCGCAGAGCCTTTGAGTTGAGGTTGGATGCATCGAACCGTGTGCCGTCGGAGGTGGTGGTCACTTCCACATAGTTTTGCGGAGTCTCGCCCATGCTGTAGCTTTCGTCCGACACTCCGCCCAGATAACCGAGATTCCTGATACAGCGGACAGAGCCGTAGTCTTTAACGTCATCATTCCATGAATTGTATCCGCCGACGGAAACTCCCTCTTCCGCCCACACCATCAGCGGGGCATTGCTGTTGTCTCCATCAGCCGTACTGGAGGCTACGTGCTGCTGCCAGATGTACGCAGTACTTGACTCCATCTCTTCAGGGGTACGGTTATACAGCTGAGTGGTTTTGTTCAGGAGGTTCTTGCCCACGAACATTCCGATGAGCTGCTGTATGGAAGCCGTGTACCAGCGAAGTTCATTGCGGTCGATCTTGCCGTCGCCATTGTTGTCGCGGTTACGGATCATGCAGGAGTAACGAAGATAACTGTAGGTGTCATTAAGCTGAGGGGTATCATTGTCAACTTCGATGGCCATATAGGTCCCCCATTCGCTGCCGGTGTTGAATGTGGTGCTGCTTGCATCGCAAAGTCCCCAGTCTTTGGCGGTGTTCAACAGGCCGTTGAAATTGTCACTGTTTCCTCTGTATTCTTCATTGTATGTGCTCCAGTAAGGAGACTTGGTGTATTTCCCGGTGCTTGAATCCTTCTCGCGCAAGCCCTTTTCGAACTCGTCTTCATTTTCCACACCCCAGGCTGTGGTGAGATCGGTATTTGACTCGTCCGTATTGAAGATGCACTGTATCGAGTGCTGCTGGATGGTGATGACCGAGCCGGTGGAGCGGGACTCGAGGTCCTTGCTCAGGTTCGAGTTACAGAGAATGTGCAGCTTGCGGTCGTCCGCGTTCACGAAAGTCTTCCAGAGGGTAGGGGAGGATTCGTTCGTGAGCGGGTTCTTGTCGTAGTAATACTCATCCACGAATACGGTTACGCTGATCTTCGGGTCGGTGGCACTGTCGAAGTCGCTGCTCTCAGGGTTCTCAAGGTACTTCGTCACCTGCTCCTTCATATATTTCACCAGAGCCTGCACGTCCATGATACCGTCATTGTGGTAGCCGGCAAGACCGTCGGTAACCCCGTCGCCTTCCTTGTTCTGTTCTGCGGTGCGCCAGGTGCTGAGGGATTCGAAGGTACGGTCCACATACTTTCGCCGCATATCGGTAAAGTACTCGTCGTTGGAATCCTTCTTGTTCAGACGGAAATGTATCCAGCGGAAATCCAGTCCGTCGGTGATGTCGATACCGCCTTCCTTTCGCGGTTCTCCCTCGCCGAACGGAGTCTTGACGGACCAGGTCAGCTGATCGGAGATGTCATGCTTCTTATCGATGGACCCTCTTTCGAAGAAGTTCTTCAGGTGGAAATTCAGCGTCTTCGAGACGTAGTGGCAGTCGCAGATGGCGATCTCTTCCTTCGCCACGGTCACATCGCCCCAGGCTCCAGGCTGATTCTCGATCACTTCAGAGGAGCCGTCGTTACTGCTGTCCACCTCTATGCGGATATTGTTCACGGAGTTCACAGTCACCGTGTAGGTGTAGTTGTAGTTGCGTATGGTGTTGTAGTCGTCCACATTGCCGTAAGAGTCATTGCTGTCGCCAGGACCGGTGGAATCGATGGTCGAGCTCCAGTTCCCCAGAGGAATGAGGTAGGTCACTTCCGCGCCGAGATTCTGCCCTGCATCGTCTCCGTTGAGAGTCATCGTCACGCGGCCCTTGACCACGACATAGGTAGAGAAGTCGTTCATATACTCGAAGCAGCGCATCGTCCTCTCATAGGACTTCCCGTCGACCATATAATTTACCGTGACTTCCTGATTGAGCTCATTCGTGGTGCCGGCTTCACCGACCTTGATGCGGCGGGAGCGGTTCTGATAGCTCGTCACTGCATCGCCATCCACGACAGCCGACTTTTTCGGACTTTGACGGTTCTCCATCATATAGAAGGTGAACGCGCTCTCATCCGAAGACGGATATTCCTCGAAAGTCAGCGCCTCGGTATCGAAGAAATTGGCTGCATACTGAGAATAATTTGCGGCAGAAGGCTCCGTGGCAGGGTCCACGGACACAATGTCTTCCCCGCAGGTGGCGGATATGCCCCTGTCTGCATATCCCAACGCATAAGAGATGCGCGGCACATTGCATACCTGCCAGGTCAGAGGCTCGAAACTTTCGCATGTCTGGCCTTTCGCGTCGGGACGCGTGCCTTTCTTGAAGACGAAGCGCACCTTGGCGTCGAGGCGCCTGAGCTGCAGGGTGGCGTTGCCGTCGCTGTCCTTTAGATTATAGATCTTGATGCTGCCGGAAGTATAGGAATCGCTGTCCGTGACGGTCACCCCCTTGAGAGCACCGTACATCGGAAAATAGCCGTTTCGCGTGACTGTGGTCTGGTTCATGTAGACAGTGAACTTCTTGAGGTCGTCCTCGGTCGCGATGGTGGCGGACAGAAGGTCGGATGAGATTTTTACCATATCGGCATCGAGGTTCGCAAGCATATAGATGTTCATGCCGGTGCCGGAAGAAATTTTCACCCGGACTGTCCCGGTGGTCTTTCCGTCTGCGTTGCTGTAATCGTTGTCTGTGGCGTTGTCCACATACCAGCAGTTGTCGGCCTCGAAATCATCTGTCGAAGAATACTCGTTGTCGGCGTCGAAATACTGCCCCACCACCTTCGCTCCGGTATTGTCGAATACAAAGAGATAGAAGTTGTGGACCTGCATCTCGTATTTGTGCTCCACCGAAGACTTGGTCACGACCTGCACGCTCTCTGAAGTGCCGAAATCGAATGTAAGGAAGCCCTCCTCGCCAGTCGGAGCCGCGGGATTCACCGCCAGATTCTCCTTGACGCACGCGAGCGTGGAGATCATTATCAGGGCCAATGCCAATATGTTAATGTATGTCTTTCTTTTCATCGCAATCTCTTTTAATCAAAGGTGGTCTCGTGCTCTCCGCCGTCATCCCAGTCGAGGACTTCGAATTTGAACTCGCCGAGTTCGCGGTTGTAGAAAACATTGATGTTCACCGTCACGTGCTCGTTGCGCGAGATTTTTGTGAGCAGCTGCGAAGCGCCGTAGGAGTCGATGTATTTGATGGGGCGGTCGTTGCGCGGTATGCTCACGACACTCAGCTCAGGATTGTCAAATTCATAAACGGTGCCGCCGGTACCGGTTTTGACCGGGCGTACATACCAGTTTCTCGTTGAATTGTTTTTCGTTGATGCTGAAGCTGAAATGGTGCTTCCGTCAAATGAAAGGTAATAGGTACGACCCCAGCCAGACCCTGACGATATGGAGAACCTGATGACTGTATTATCGGATGATGAAGCGCTGGAAATGCTGGACGAAGTGCCTGAAAGCGAGGCTCCGGATGAAGTGAGGGTCAGATAATTGCCGGTCGCGACATTTTTGATGGTGGTGGAGTTTCCCGTAGAAGATGAGAATTCCCAGAAATAGGCGGTGATGTTGCTGAGAGCCTTTATGTCGTCGTCGCTGGTAAGTGAAGTGGCTACGAGAGTGCCGGAGTCGGCAGTTCCCGTATCGCCGAGGTAATAATTCGATGAATATGCCGAGCGGATCATATACTTTGCGCCACTCGTGAACGAGGCGGCGTTCCCCTGTATCTCATACAGACTCTCTGTTCTTGAACTTATCTTTACTGCACTTCTTTTCGTTCCCTTCGGGTAAAGGGCCGCCAGCATGTCGAAATTGATGGAGTCAGCAGGATTCGTCTCGAAGAGATAGATGTCGTAGATGTTCTTGTAGGCGCGAGGACCGACCTGAACCAGCGTGTCGCCCATCTCGGCACTGTTAAGGTCAGGGAACTCCACATAGGAGCCGTCGAGGCCTTCGCTCTCGAAGACGTGTCCTTTGCTGCGGTTGTACTTGGGAAGACCTACGCTGTGTATGAAAAGTTCGTAGTCGTCGAGGTTGTTGCGCACATTGAAAGTGAGGCGTCCCACGCATCGGCGCAGGCTTGCATTGATGACATTCTCACCCGCAGCCACGCTGAAGGTCGCCTCGTATGACGACGGCATGCCGTGGGTGTCATCGAATGTCGGGGATTGCCCGTCGGAAAGTTCTGAAGCGTCCGATGTCGGTGATATTTTGACGAATGATGCCGTGAAGTCGGTTGAAACCGAGTCTCCTTCCTTATAATTCGCGGCAGTCATTGTGGTCTGGTCGTAGTTCGCCGCTATGACGAGGAAGTAGTTGCCGCGGGCGATATCCGTGAATTCAACGGTATGGGTGGCGGCATCAGGAGCACTGAGGTCACGTTTTACGATGGTGTATTTGCTGTCGCCATTGGCTGCGCCGTCGGTGATGATCCATACGCCGAGCGTCTTCATCACGCCGCCGTCGCTCGCGTCGGACCCCTCGCCGCTGTCGTGTTTGGTCTTCAGCATGTCAGGGTTCGTGATGTTTACGACTATGCTGCCTGTGCCGGACTGCAAACCTTCCTTCTGCCTGTCGCAGGAAGATGCCGCCAGCAGGGCGGTAAAAAGTACAGTGAAACCTATGTGTCTGAATAATTTCATCTTCTAGAAATATATATCTACATTGGACTGCGTCTCCGTCCAGTCTTCTATGTCCACGTTGACCTTGACACTTGACCCGCTGATGATGATCGTGTATGTGTAAATCTTGCCCGGTTTCAAGTCAGTTGCGGGAATCAGCGCGCTCTGCACGGCTGTTCCGCCGCTCTTGGTGGTGAAATAGACGCGGGTCTGGCGGTAATCGTACCGGTTGAGATACTGCGGAATTGTGAAGACGACATTGTCATCGCCGTCGAACACATAAGCCGTCGTGTGATTGCCGTCGCTATCGACCGAGAATTTTCTGCAGTCGGAGTCGCTTTCATCGGATGTTCCCGTCCAGCTGAAGATCTTGGTGGTGGTGTCGAAGTTGTTGCTGCTGATGTTCCAGCGGATGGTTTCCGGGGTGTCGACAGGGTCCACGGTCGTATTGGCTTCACCGTAGATCATGGTGCCCGAGAGGTAAAGCCCCTGAACGTAGAGTCCTGTAACCACGTCGGAGATGTTCTTAAGCCCGTCCTTGAAATCGAACATGAATTTCACCCCGGAAAGGGCGTGGTGAAACTGCATCGGAACCCGGCGGGTACCGGTAGGGTCGGCAGTCGTCGCATCTTCGCGCGGACAGCGTGTCGAGTAGGCGACCATCAGGTCGTAGTCTTCCACCTGTTTGTACTCGATGGCGAGGAACTTGGCTGTGGAAGCCATATTGATGTCTGCGGAGTACGGCCAGAACGCACGGAAGCGGTAATGCTTGGCACGCTCCCATTTCTGACGGTCGTCGTAGGTCCAGGTATCGGCGGCTACGGTATAGGTGTTGCCCTTGGCATCGGTCTTGGAAAGTTCGGTGTCGGTGTAATACACTTCCTGTGCCGCCGAGCTGGAGAAGACATTCACGAATTCCGTGATGTCGTCCACGGATTTATAGCCGTAGATTCCGAATGACTGTCCCTGAAGAAGCTTGTCGGTGTCGATAAGCGTCGATCCGGCCCCGGATCTGGTGTCGTGGCTTGCCGCCGTGGTGCTTGATGAGAACGAAATCATATCGCCTTCGTCCACGGGGATTTCAATCCTCGTGCTTTGACAGGCGACTGCCGATAGGCAGACAATCAGTATGAGTTCCAGTTTCGTCTTCATCGTCAGTTGTTTCCGATTATTATTTCCTGCTCCGTGCCGTCCTCCCAGGAGGTCGCATCGGCATCGAAATCAATCCAGTAGTCCACCGTACTGATGTAGATGTGGTAGGTGATGCTCTTGGCGGCAAGCCAGGTGGTGAGGTCGATGACGGTATTGGATGCCAGAACTCCCGTAAGCGTCTTGGAGTCGCTGTTCTCGTCGTTATATGTGATGGTGATCTTCGGGGAACGGGTGCTTGAAGTCGAATTCACGGTGAGGACCGACTGCGGGAGCATCAGTGTCCGCGGGAATATCTCCATTTCCGTGTTCGGGTCGGTGTAGGTGAGCTCTATCGGGCTGGATGAGGTGTCGTAGGTGTAGGTGGCGGTGTCCGACCATCCTCCCCAGATACCGGTTTTAACGTCTGTGGTGGCTCCGCGAAGGAGATTTGCCTTGGTGTAGATGTCTGAAAGTTCGACCTTGGTGACGTGCCACTCTTCTCCGGCTGTCGGTTCGTCCATTATGGTGGCCAGAACCCTGACGTTGCAGAGCTGGTGCACGAACTCGGTGAGCACTCCTGAAGCGGAGTTGTCCGCCGTGCGGTCGGCTGATTCAGCGAGGAGCAGGTCCACGCTGCCGTCGGCGGTGTTGCGGATGTAATTGCCGTCGCTGTCCTTCGTGTAACCGTAGCCTGCGGTGGCGCTCATCGTCCAGCCGGTGTAGGTGAATTCGTGTGAAGTGTCGTCAATTTTAAGATCATCGGATGAGACAAGGCTCGATGCGTCGCCGCCGAAAGTGTATGGCGCCCAGGACAGGAAGGTGAGCGATGAACCGTCGCGCTTCCAGTAGTAGCGCTGGCCGCTGGACACTCTCCAGTTGCCGTCACTCTGGTAAGATATCTCGCTGTCCGGGATGTAGATCTCCGCATCGCCGTAGTCGTCGAGCCAATTTTTGTCTGCGTCGAGCTTGTAGGCACGGCTGCCGAAGGTCTGACTCTTGTCGAACGGAGTCGTGGTCGCCGCCTTGGTGGAAGTTTTTACCGGAGGCAGGGTGTAGGTGATTTCTGTATCGCCGTTCTTTGTGCCGGTCTCGATCTTGGCGCACGAACCCAGGAGCGGGAGCAGTGCTGCCGCTGTAAGAATCGATATGCCCAAGTGTCTGAGTGTCATGTTTCGTACTTTTTTTCTGGTACCCGGAGGAGATTTCACTCTCCTCCGGGCTGGTGCTCCTGTCATTGCCGGAGCATGCAAAATTCGGAATTGTTAGCTTACAGTTACCTCTTTGTTAGCATCCTCCCATTCCTCAACTGCAGGATCCCAGAGAATCTCGTTGAGAGAGAACTGAAGGTTGATGGTGTAACGCTTGCCCATTTCCCACTTTTCGAAGATGACATTTTCAGCAGTTGCGCTGTTGAGCGGGAAGGTGGCTGTGAGGTTCTCTACGGTACCGTTGGCGTAGGTGATCTTGTAGTCAACCACGAAGCAGTCAGAAGTGGTCTGGTCTGCCACGAAACTCTGAGGAAGATAGTAATACAGGTTACCCTCTTCTATAAGAGGAGTTACGGTGTCGTTAAGCTCCTTGCCTGAAGCGTAATTGGTGTAGGTAAGGTCAGCAGTAGCTGAAGCGGTTCCCCAGGCACCTGCGCAAGAAGACTCGGTTACGCCCTGGGTGTAGGTGTTGGTCTTGTCGATGCTCTTGAAAGTGATGGAGTTGAGAGTGAAGGTGATATCGTCGTTGGTCTTGTAGTCATATGCTGCCTTGTTGCTGTCAACGGTCACTGCAGTGAAGAATACCTGTGAGAGTTTGTGCTTGAAGAGGGTAGGGACACCGACCTTGTAGTAGGTTGCAGGATCTGTGTTCTTGGTCTGGTCAGCCTTGATGTCTGCTACGAGAAGGTCGTAGTTCTTGTTGGCATCGGCGGTAACATCATAATCTGCGATTTTTACACCGTTGGTGTAATCAACTGCCACGCCGGAAGCAAGGTATGACACTGTCTGGTTCTCAGTAGGCTTAACGACCTTATTTGTGGTATCATATGTTCCTGAGACAGTGCCCTGCTTGAGGGAAGTCCAGGCGAAGAATGTAAGTTTACCGTCCTTTGGCCAGTAGTACTTCTTGGCTGCGTTCCTCCAGACACCGTCAGTAGTGTTGTAAGAGATGTCTACGCCGTTGATGTACACTGCAGGAGTAGAGGTGTGAGATGCCCAGGACTCTGTCTTCGGAAGATAGAAGGCTGTAGACTTGAATGTCCAGGTGTTGGTGAACTCGGTGTGTCCAGCCTTGGTCTTAGGGGCTACGAGGAAGCTGATCTCGTTGTCAGCAGGGCTGACGTAAGTGGTCTCCTCGTTCTTTGAGCAGGCTACAAGTGCTGCAGCCGCTGCAAGGAAAATAAATGTTTTTTTCATAATGATAAAAAATGTTTAATTGATATTTGTTGTTTATAATTATTTCACTGGTACTTCGGCTCCGGTCTCGTCAATCCAGTCAATGACTGCAGGATCCCAGAGGATCTCGTTGAGGGCGAAGGTGAGGTCGAGGGTGTATTTTTTGCCCATCGTCCACTCTGTGCCGAAGATGTCGCTGAGCTTTCTGGTCTCGGTGATGGTCTCGACGATGTCTCCCTTAGTAGGGTCAACAGTGCCGTCGCCGTCAAGGTCGTAGCCGATGGTATAGGTGATGGTGATGGTCTTGTTGGCGTCATCCAGGCTCTGCGGAAGATAGATGTACTGGTCCACTGAAGTGATGTCGGTCGCGGTGGTCTTGTCTACCGCCTGATCGTCAGAGGTGTAGGACTGGTCGGACTTGGTGGAGCCGACGGCCATCTTGTCAGGATTCTGGGTGTAGTTGGCGTCCTTATTCAGATCGGTGAAAGTTATATCGTTGAGGGTGAAATAGACCCCCTGATCCTGATATTTATCCTTCTCCTTTACCGTCATCTTGACCTGAGAAAGCTTGTGGCGGAAGAGGGTCGGCACACCGGTGTGATAGTAAACATTCTCGTTGGCGGACTTATTGGCGGCGATGTCGGCTACCATGAAGTCAACGTTCTTGTTCTTCTCGATGTCGTAGTACATCGCAACGACACCCTGCTTTGAGGTGCAGGAAACCCAGGTGCTGCTTCCGGTAGGGAAATCAAGATCAGCCTTGTTGAGTGACCAGGCGAAGAAGGTAAGCTGACCTTTCTTCGGCCAGTAGTACTTCCTGCTTGTGCTTCTCCAGGCTTCGCCGTCCCACTTGATTTCGTCACCTTCAACCGCTCCGGTAGAGGAATTGTTGGTCCCGATGAAAAGTTCCGGAGTGGTGCTGGCGCCGTAGTCCCAGGCTGCGACGGTACCGCTGGTGGCATCCTCGCCGATATAGTAGGCAGCGGACGCGAAGACATTCGTATTGACAAACTCTTTCTGGGTGGATGTCGGAGTCTTGGTCAGAGGCACAGCCTGGAAGGTGATTTCCTTTTCACCTTCGGAGCCGGGGACAGCGAGCTCGCTCTTTGAGCAAGCTGTGAGAGCAGCGGCCGCTGCAGCAATGATTAACGCTAATTTTTTCATTCCCATTATATCTGTCAGTTTTACTGTATTGTATCTTCTTCAGTTCTCTGTTTCTTTATCATTTCACGGTTCCGGACGTTTACAGTTCGATGTCGCGGTGTTCCTCATCCCATTCGTCGACTGCCGGGTCAAATCCTCCACCCTTTTGTGCCGGCGGGTCTATCGTTATGGTCTCGTCGAGCAGCAGCCAGTGGTGTTTGACGGCGTTCTCGGTGTGGAAAAGGTCCGATATGTCGAACTCGCGCTTTACTGTGCGCCCGTCCGTGGTCTGTATGTTGAATGTCACTGCCAGTGCGTTTGTCGAATCGGGGATGCGCCCGAAGGTGTTGAACACCGTGCAGATGACAGGTGTGCCGTTGTCATCGCTCTTCTCGAGTCTGAACCAGATTGTGGCTTCAGGGTCGTTGATGCGCGTGTCGCTGGCGATGAGGTTCTCCCTAACCATTCCGGAGAGCAGCGCCTGCGCTGAATTTACATATTCGAGTCCGTCCACCTTGATCTGCAGATACCAGCTCTCCACGACAGAATGGGCTTCGGTGCTGATGGTGTAGAGACCGTCGTGGTAAGGGATGGTCTCCGACGGGTTGCTTGCCACCACGAGGTGGTCCGGTTCGTTGACTATGTCCGGAATCTCGTCCGTCTTGGTGGCGAATTTGCTCCTTATCGAGTACGGTGCGCTGTCCGTATGGGCATACGCACTTTCATAGTGGTAGAAATCCTCGACTATTGTCTCTTCCGTACCGTAGTCGTAGATGAGCATCCTGTATGTGCCCGGGTAGATGGCTATATCACCGACCAGGCTCTTGCTTCCGTCATCTTCAGTCTGAACGTCGGTGATGAATGTCTCTGCGGCCACGGTCTCCTCGTTCTGGGCGAAGAAGATGACGTGCATGGCTTCCGGGTTTATCTCCGGGTGCGGAATCTTCTCGTTGTAGATGTCGCAGGTGATATTCTGTATGTTCTTGACGTTCACGTTGATCTTGACTCTGGTATATTTGCCCGGGTCTTCGAGGGGGCGGCGCTGGCAGCCTGTGAGAGAGGTGAGCAGACACAGCACCGGCAGCGCCGCATTAACTATGCCGCGCGCAAATCTCCCTGTGTATCTGTTCAAACTCATTATTTCTGTCGGATTATTGTTCCTGACCTCCCGGTCTCATACCAATTCTGTGCCCGTAACCCCGTTCTGACCTTTTGTCATCGTGACCGGCGCACAGTATTCACTACATCAGCTTAGCCTTGTCTTCATCACGCTAACAAATGTGGCCTGCAGGGCCGTACGCGCGGTTACAAGGGGGTGCAGCTGACGGGATGCTGTGCCAACGGCCCAGACCGTCTGACACACAAAAACTCCGCGGACATACCAGACGTATCTCCGTGGAATCATAAAA
>CAVBDE010000048.1:0-11417 GCA_963594055.1 Anaerovoracaceae bacterium
AAAACATTTGCAATCTGCGCGGTGGCCGTACTGATCGGCTGCTTCGCCGCGGATGCTTTTTTCGGATTTATGAAACCCAACAAGAATGAGAAAGGGTATGTCGGCCCGTCCGACATACAGATAGAAGACGGAGTGATGACCCCCGAGGCGCTTCTGGCGATGGGCCGTCTCTCCGACCCTCAGGTGTCCCCAGACGGAAAGAAAGTGCTCTACGGCGTCTCCTACACCGACGTGGCGCAGAACAGAAGCTGCCGTAACCTATTCCTCTCGGATCTGGACGGATCGAACAAGGTGCAGCTGTCACGGTACGCCTCCAGCGTATCCTGCGCCAGATGGGCTCCCGACGGACAGTCCGTCTATTTCATCCAGGACGGCCAGATCTGGAACGCCGCAGTGGGTAAGAAGTCGCTTGGCGCACGCCGCCAGATAAGCGATGTACCTGCGGGAATCTCCGAGTTCAAGCTCTCCCCTGACGGAAATATGCTTCTGTACCTCAGCACGGTACCCGGTCCGGTCAAGACCCCGAAAGACATCGACCCGGCCCTCGACAAGGCGCAGGCCTATGTCACCGAAGACCTTATGTACAGGCACTGGGACCACTGGGTAACCGAGACCCCGCGCACCTACATCGCACCGATAAGCGCCGTCACCCCTGAACGGAGCATAGACATACTCGGGGATGAGCCCTACGAGCTCCCGACCGAGCCTTTCGGCGGACTGGAGCAGCTCGACTGGTCTCCGAGCGGCCGGCTCGTCGCCTACTCCTGCCGCAAGCACACCGGCAAGGAATACGCCTTCAGCACGAACTGCGGCATCTACATCTATGACCTTCTCACCGGAGAGACGACAGGTGTCAAGACCGACGGCGGCTACGACACCGACCCTGTCTGGAACGAAGACGGCAGCCGCCTCGCCTGGATCTCGATGGCACGCGACGGATACGAAGCCGACCGCCAGAGAATCCTCGTGGCTGACGTGAACATCCCTTCAGATCCTGACGGCCAATGCGTTCCTGAAGTCAGCAACATACGCGAGCTCACTGCCAATTACGACAATGACGCCTCGTCTCCCGTATGGCACGGCGACGAGATCTACTTCAGCTCTATGCGTCCTTCCGCCACCCAGGCCATACTCAAGATTGACCTCGAGGGCCGCGTGACACAGCTCACCAGACCCGACTGGCACTACGACTTCTTCTCTCCGTGGTACATCCGCGACCTCAAGGACGGCGGCGTGGAGCTCTATTCCACCTACTACTGTCTGAACTTCCCTACCGAACTCGTGAAAGTGGACTATGCCCCTGACGGAAAGGCCGGATTCGAGCAGATTTCACACGAGAACAAACACATCCTCGACCAGCTCGACGAGCCAAGTTCCGAAAGCATATATCTCAAAACCGTGGACGGCAAACAGATGCAGTGCTGGATGATCTATCCTCCGCATTTCGACAGCAGCAAGACCTACCCTGCCATAGAGATCGTGCTCGGCGGCCCTCAGGGCACCAATTCCCAGGACTGGAGCTACAGATGGTGCTACAGGCTTATGGCCCAGCAGGGCTATGTGGTGATCCTTCCGAACAGACGCGGCACCACAGCCTTCGGACAGGAATGGAAGGAGCAGATCAGCGGCGACTACCCGGGCCTCAATATGCAGGACTACCTTACCGCCGGCAGATATGTCAAGAGCCTTCCGTACGTGAACAAGCTCGCCTGCGTGGGCGCGTCCTACGGCGGATATTCGGTCTATATGCTCGAAGGTCTGCACGGCGACCTGTACGACTGCTTCATAGCGCACGCCGGCATCTTCAGCGAGAGGCAGATGTGGTTCACCACCGAAGAGATGTGGTTTGCCAACTGGGACAACGGCGGCCTCACCGAATACGCCTATACCCCGGGCCAGATCGGCCCCAAGGGCGACGGAATCACCTTCGGAGGCATGCAGCAGGCAGGTGCGCCGTACGCCACCACACCGAAAGCCGTACGCCATTATGCCAAGAGCCCCGAGACTATGGTGACCAGTTGGCATACGCCTATCCTGTGCATCCACGGAATGATGGACTACCGCATCCCTTACGAACAGGGTATGGCCGCATTCAACGCCGCCCAGATGATGGGCGTTCCAAGCAAGCTCGTCATATTCCCTGAAGAGAACCACTGGATACTGCGTCCGCAGAATTCCCTTCTCTGGCACAGGGAATTCTATGACTGGCTGGACAAGTGGTGCAAATAGAAAATTGAATTTCGGAATCTACTCCTTCTCAACGTGCATCTTCGCGTACTTGAGAAGGAGTACTTTTTTACCGTAGGCGTCGAAATCCACCTCGGCGCGGATCTCCGGAGCCACTCCGCTGAGGGTCAGGATGCGCCCGCCGCCGAACCTGTTGTGAACGATGCGCTGCCCGGCGCGGAACACGTTCATATCGTCAGCCCTGAAGTTCGGATCCGGCGCCGATGCCGGTGCGGAAGGCCGCTGCGGTACATAACCGGCACTGCGCTGCGGAGCCCCGAAAGACCCAGGACGCTGATATCCGGCGGAAGGCCTCTGTGTGGTTCGAGGCTCGTAATGCACGGCCGAACTTCTGCCGTAGGACATTCCGAACGAAGGCGCAGCAGAAATTATCGGAGCCTCCAGATACTTGGGGTCTATCTCCTTGACGAACATCGAGATGTCGTTGGTTTCAGTCTTACCGTTACGCATCCTGGAATCGCAGTGCGTGATGACCACGCTCTTCTTCGCGCGGGTGAGCGCCACATAGAAGAGCCTTCGCTCCTCCTCCAGGTCGGCGGCCGAACCCGCCATATTAAGAAGAGGGAATATGTTGTTCTCCATCCCGGCGATGATGACGTACGGATATTCCAGGCCTTTGGCCGAATGCACGGTCATAAGCGAAACCTTCTCCTTATCGTCCGTGCCGTCGTCGGTGTCGGCGTTCGAAAGCAGCGACACGTTCTCCATATAGTCCGGAAGCGAAATCTCCTGGGCCTCGGTGTCGCCGTTCTCCTCGGCCTCCTGCCTGCGCTCCTGAACATACGAAGCCACGGAATTGAACAGCTCGTCCAGATTGGACAGCGCGTTCACCCCCTCCTGCGAGGTGTCTCCCTTGACGGAAGCGTAATACCCGGTGTCCTCCCTTATCTGGAATGCCAATTCCTGCGCGTCGCACAGCGGGACCCTTGCGGCCAGACCGTCAATGGTCTTCCCGAACGAAGTCAGGCGCGATATCGCCGCGGCCTTGAGCCCGAATTCAGCCAGATCGTCCAGCCAGATGGCCTTGAACAGGGAAGTCTGATGGGCGCGGGCGGCCTTGGCAAGAGCCTCGAGCGAAGTGTCCCCTATGCCCCTGGCCGGCACGTTCACTATGCGGCGGAAACTCTCGTCGTCGTGGACGTTGATCACGAGCTTGAAGTAGGCCATCATATTCTTGATCTCCTTCCTTTCGAAGAAGGAATTTCCGGAATATATCATATAAGGGATGTTCCGTCTGCGGAGGGCCTCCTCTATGGCGCGGGACTGGCCGTTGGTCCTGTACAGGACGGCGAAATCGCCGTAACCCGCATTCTTGACGTGCGCCCTGGAGGTGATCTCCGAGACGATCCTGGCGGCTTCGTCCTGCTCCGAGAAGCAGTCCACTATCCTTATCTTCTCACCGGCCTCGGCATCAGAGTAGCACTGCTTCGGTATGCGGTTCGCATTATGCTCTATGACGCTGTTCGCGGCGTTCACGATGACCTGGGTGGAACGGTAGTTCTTCTCCAGGCGGATGATGCGGCACTCGGGGAAGTCGTTTTTGAAGTTGATGATGTTCTGCACCCTGGCGCCGCGGAATGCGTATATGGACTGAGAATCGTCCCCGACCACGCAGATGTTGTGGTGAAGGACAGTAAGCTTGCGGATGATGTTGTACTGGGCGAAATTGGTATCCTGATACTCGTCCACCATTATGTAGGAGAAGCGAGAACCGAGGGACTGAAGGGCCTCCGGACAGTCGCGCAGCAGGATGTTCATATTGACGAGGATGTCGTCGAAATCCATCACTCCCGCCGCCTTCAGCTTGTTCTGGTACAGCTTGTACAGGTCGCAGATGCGCGGTTTCCTGGCACGCTGGTCGGCCTGAAGCAGGTCCTGGCGCGTCGCATAGGTGCCAGGGGTCACAAGATTGTTCTTCGCTCCCGAGATGCGGGAGAGAATTTCCTTGTATTTATAGACGGAATCGTCCAGGCCGAGCTCCCTGATGCAGCTTTTCATCGCGGACGCGGAATCCGAAGTGTCATAGATGGTGAACTGCTCCGGATAGCCCAGCACCGAAGCGTATTCCCTGAGGAACCTTACGAACACGGCGTGGAACGTGCCCATCACCACGCGGCGGGCGCTTCTGCCCCCCACCATCATCTCTATCCTCTCCTTCATCTCGGTGGCCGCCTTCCTGGTGAAAGTGAGGGCCAGTATCCTCGACGGATCCACTCCCGAGGCGAGCATGTACGCCACCCTGCTGGTCAGCACCCTGGTCTTTCCCGAACCTGCTCCGGCCACTATGAGGACCGGACCTTCCACCGCCTCCACCGCCTGCTTCTGAGCTTCGTTAAGGCCTGTCAAAATCGCACTAATCTTGTTCTCCATATCCGTGTTTACAGATTACGAAATTACGTAAAAATTTGTTATCTTCGCAGCGCTTTTTTGATATTACTATTAATCTTAAATAAAATGTCCAAAACCATCGTTTTGAAAAAGGGTCTCAACATTCCCATTTCAGGAATGCCGGAGAAACGCCTGAGCAAAACAGTGCACAGCGAAGTGGTGGCCGTACAGCCTGCCGACTTCAAGGGATTCCTTCCGCGCATTCTCGTCAAGGAAGGCGACAGAGTCCTCGCCGGTTCTCCTGTTCTCTCAGACAAGAAAAATCCTGACATTATCGTAGCCGCTCCAGTCAGCGGTACCGTAAAGGAAATCGTCAGGGGCGAGAAGAGAAAACTCCTCGCAGTTCTAATTCAGACCGACGTTACGACGGAATCAGTAGATTTCGGCGTAAAAAATGTCGAGGACCTCAGCGCGGAAGAGATCAGGAAATCCCTTCTGGAAGGCGGTCTCTGGCCATTCTTCACGCAGCGTCCTTACGGTGTGATTGCCGACCCTGCAATCTCGCCGAAAGCCATCTTCGTTTCAGCCATCTGCGCATCGCCGGATGCAGCCTGCCCTGATTTCGCATTCGAGAAAGAGGCCGGCAACATCCAGGTAGCCATCAACGCTCTCGGAAAGCTTACCGAAGGCGGAGTACACATCTCTTTCGACGAGAAGACGTTCAAGCACTCTCCTTTCACCAAGCTTTACGGCTGCAAGATGCATTTCTTCGAAGGAAAATATCCTGTGGGAAATGTCGGAGTGCAGATTTCACACATCTGCCCTATCCGCAAGGGCGACACCGTATGGACCATCTCCCTGCAGGGACTGGAAGCCATCGGCAAGCTCTTCACGAAAGGCAAGTATGACGTGCGCCGCAGAATCGCCATCGGCGGTCCTATGGCCCTTGACCCTTGCTACATCAGCGCCGTTCCAGGACTCCCTATGAACAGCCTCCAGCCGTTCTACAGCACAAACGAGAACGAGATCCGCATCATCAGCGGCGACGTGATGACCGGAAAGAACGTCGGCAAGGACGGATATCTCGGATTCGCCGACAACACCGTCACCCTCATCAAGGAAGGCACCGGGCAGGAACTGCTGGGATGGGCGAGACCTCTTCGTCTGAACCAGTTCAGCGCAGACCGCTCTTACTTCAACTGGTGCTTCGGATGGATGTCTCCGAGAAAGAGATACGATATGGACACGAACCTTCACGGCGGTCCGCGCGCGTTCGTGATGCCTGACACCTACTATGCCAAGTATCTCCCTATGGACATCTACCCTCTCTACCTCGTCAAGGCCTGCCTGGCCGGCGACATAGAGAAGATGGAGCAGTACGGCATCTACGAAGTTCTTCCGGAAGATCTCGCGGTATGCGAATTCATGGATCCTTCGAAGAACAACATTCAGGATATAATCGCAAAGGGCATTGACCTGATGCTTAAAGAAATGGCTTAAGCGTATGAATAAGATATTTGAAAAAGGCGGCAAACTTTACTGGCTGCATTCTACAGTCGACGCTTTCGAGACATTCCTTCACGTTCCTGGCACGGTAGCCCGCAAAGGCGCCCACGTGCGTGACGCAGTGGATATCAAGCGTATTATGATCATAGCTGTCATAGCTGCCGTTCCGGCTGCCATCTTCGGTATGTGGAACGTCGGTTATCAGCACTCACTGGCCACGGGAGTTTCCCTCAATGTCCTCCAGGCATTCTGGTTCGGCTTCCTCAAGGTCCTCCCTCTCTACCTGGTTTCCTACATCGTCGGTCTGGCCATCGAATTCGCTTCGGCTCAGATCAGAGGCGAGGAAGTCAACGAGGGTTACCTGGTGACAGGTTTCTTCATTCCTCTCATCGTCCCTGTGGACGTTCCTCTCTGGATGCTTGCAGTTGCAGTGGCATTTGCAGTCATCTTCGGCAAGGAGGTCTTCGGCGGTACCGGCATGAACCTCATCAACCCTGCCATCCTCACCCGCGCATTCCTGTTCTTCTCTTACCCGAGCAACATGTCCGGTGAAGACTGCTGGATCTCGAAGGGTGCGGACGTCATCGACGGCTTCAGCGGAGCTACCCCTCTCGCACTTGCCGCCAACGGTATGGACGCCCTCTCAAACGCATCCGTTCAGTATAGCACCAGCTTCTGGACAATGTTCTGGGGCGGTATCCCGGGTTCAGTCGGTGAGACTTCAGTGATCGCCATCCTCATCGGTGCGTTCATCCTCATCTGGACCGGAGTCGCCAGCTGGAAGATTATGTTCAGCTCAGTGCTCGGATGCCTGGCCATCGCCGGACTTGCCAATCTTACCGGCGCATCCGACATCCCTTGCTACTACCATCTGGTAATGGGAGGATTTGCATTCGGTTCCGTATTTATGGCTACCGACCCTGTGACATCCGCTCAGACCGAGGCTGGCAAATGGATCTACGGATTCCTCATCGGTGCGATGTGCGCAATCATCAGGCTCTTCAACCCTGGATATGCTGAAGGTATGATGCTCGCCATCTTCCTCGGCAACATCTTCGCTCCGCTCATCGACCATATCGTAATTGGCATTCACCTTAAGGCCAAGGCCAGAAAAGTTTACGCTGAATAACAGGAGGCTATAATATGAATACGAACAGTAATGTATATACAATCGTCTACACCACAGTAATCTGTGTGCTTGTAGCTGCCATATTGGCCTTCGTCTCACAGAAGCTCAAACCTCTTCAGGAGGACAACGAGAAAGCCGAGACCATCAGCCAGATTCTCTGCGCCGCACAGTTCGGAGACAAGAGCGAACTCGGTCAGAAAGGCAATCAGGCCATCATCAAGATGTTCAAGGACGAGCTCGACTGCGCCGTTCTGGTCAATGCCAAGGGCGAGCAGACAGCTTCGCTTGACAAAGCTTCTGCCCAGGTTTACGGCACATCCGACCTCAAGGCCCAGACATACAAGTTCAGCGACGCCTCATTCGAGATTCCGGTTTACGTGTTCAGGAACGGCGTTCACGTGTTCCCTGTATACGGTGCCGGCCTTTGGGGCCCTATCTGGGGATATATCGCCACGGACGCGACCCTTACCCACATCGTGGGCGCATACTTCGACCACTCTTCCGAGACCCCTGGTCTGGGTGGAAAGATCAAGGATGACCCTTCATTCCGCGGTTCATTCGCAGGAAAGACTCTCAATGTGGAGGGCGGCCAGATATTCGAAATCGTCAAGGGCGGCGCTCCGGCCGGAAAGACCAACGCCATCGACGCCATCTCGGGTGCGACTATGACCTGCAAGGGTCTGAATGCTGCCATCAACGACTGGCTTGACGCATACAGGAACTATATAACAGCAGAGGAGGAATAACAATGAGCAATTTGAAAGAAACAATCCTTAATCCGATCTTCAAGGGCAACCCTATCACTGTCCTCATCCTCGGTATCTGTTCTTCACTGGCTGTCACCGTAGAGCTCAAGGGCGCCATCGTAATGGGCCTTTCTGTAACCATAGTAACAGCGATAAGCAGCTTCGTCTGCTCCATCATAAGAAAGACCATTCCTAACCGCGCACGAATCATCGTGCAGCTGGTCGTTGTGGCCCTTATGGTAATCCTGGTTGACCAGGTGCTCAAGGCATACGCATTCTCAGTATCCAAGCAGCTGTCCGTTTACATCGGACTTATCATCACGAACTGTATCGTGATGGGGCGCATCGAGGCATACGCCCTCGGCAACAAGCCTATCCCTTCACTTCTTGACGGCGCCGCCAACGGCCTGGGATACGCGATGATCCTTATCGTCGTAGCATTCATCCGTGAACTCCTCGGAAGCGGAACCCTCTTCGGAATTCCGGTTCTCAAGGCTCTCGGATACACCAACAACGGTCTTATGATTCTTCCTCCTATGGCGCTCATCCTTCTGGGATGCGTCATCTGGATCCACAGAAGCATAGACAAATCACTTCAGGAAAAATAAAAACACACACTGGGAATTATGGATCTTTTAAGTTTATTCGTAAAGTCAATCTTCGTTGACAATATGATATTTGCATACTTCCTCGGTATGTGTTCATACCTGGCAGTATCAAAGAATGTAAAGACAGCGAACGGTCTGGGAATCGCCGTAGTCTTCGTGCTTCTGGTAACCCTTCCGTTGAACTACCTTCTCAATGAGTACGTCCTCAAACCGGGCGCCCTCCAGTGGCTTGGCGCAAAGTTCGCCGATGTGGACCTCAGCTTCCTCAGCTACATCCTCTTCATCGCCGTCATCGCAGCCATCACACAGATTGTGGAAATGGTAGTGGAGAAATTCCTGCCTTCGCTCTACTCTTCACTCGGCATCTACCTTCCGCTTATCGCGGTGAACTGCGCCATCCTCGGCGGTGCGCTCTTCATGCAGCAGAGGGACTTTGCCAATGTCGGCGAGTCAGCGGTATATGCTCTCGGCAGCGGACTTGGCTGGTACCTGGCCATCGTGACACTTGCGGCGATCCGCGAGAAGATGACCTACAGCAACGTGCCTGCCGGCCTCAAGGGCACCGGCATCACCTTCATTACGGTAGGTCTCATGGGTATAGGATTTATGGCATTCATGGGTATATCACTTTAATCGGGAGGCGTACATTATGAGCAATACATTGATTACAGTAGTAATTACAGCAGTGGTGCTTATGGTCATCTCTATCGTCGTTCTGGTCGGTATACTTCTGCTTATCAAGAACGCCATAACACCTAAGGGCACCGTAAAGATAGACATCAACAACGGCAAGAAGACTCTGGACGTGACCCCTGGCGGATCGCTGATGAGCACCCTTGCGAACAACCAGATCTTCCTTCCTTCAGCCTGCGGCGGAAAGGCCAACTGCGGCCAGTGCAAGGTTCAGGTTCTCGACGGCGGCGGAGAGATTCTCCCTACCGAGAAAGGCTTCTTCAACCGCAAGCAGATCAAGGACGGCTGGAGACTGGGATGCCAGGTCAAGGTCAAGGACAACCTCAAGATTCAGGTAGCCGATAGCGCGCTCAGCGTGAAGAAGCTCGAATGCGAGGTCATCTCGAACAAGAACGTGGCCACCTTCATCAAGGAATTCACCGTCAAGCTTCCAGAAGGCGAGAACCTGGAATTCAAGTCAGGTGAGTACATCCAGATAGACATCCCTGCATATCACCTTTATTTCAAGGATATCGACGTGGATCCTGAATACCGCAAGGACTGGGAGAAATACGGTTTCTTCAATCTTGAAAGCGTAAACCCTACGCCTACCATCCGTGCATATTCAATGGCCTCTTATCCCGGTGAGAAGGGCATCATCAAACTCAACGTACGTATCGCTACGCCTCCGTTCGACCGCAGCGTACCGCGTGAGCAGGGCTTCAAACTTCTGCCTGTCAACCCTGGTATAGCTTCTTCATACGTGTTCACCCGCAAGCCTGGCGACAAGGTTACCATCAGCGGCCCTTACGGAGAATTCCTTCTCCCTGAGAACGACCCTGACGATATCGAATACATATTCGTAGGCGGCGGTGCAGGTATGGCACCTCTCCGTTCACACATCATGCAGCTCTTCAAGACTCTGAAGACAGGCCGCAAGGTCAACTTCTTCTACGGCGCCCGTGCGCTCGTGGAGGCGTTCTACCTCGAGGACTTCGCGGAGCTTGAGAAGGAATTCCCTAACTTCAAGTTCCATCTGGCACTTGACCGTCCGGATCCTGCAGCAGACGCAGCCGGTGTTCCTTACACCGCAGGCTTCGTACACAACGTGATGAACGAGACCTATCTTAAGAATCACGAATCTCCTGAAGACATAAAGTACTTCATGTGCGGACCTCCTATGATGGTGAACTGCGTAAATCAGCTTCTCGATTCACTCGGAGTTCCTTCAGAGAATATCCTTTACGACAACTTCGGGGGTTAACGGACTTTATAAACTTAAACTTCAGAACTATGAAAGCTTCAAAGATCAAAAACTTTGCAGCGCTCCTGTCAGTAATTTCACTGGCGGGAGCCTGTATTTTACACTCACCGGCCGCAGAACCCCTTCCGGAAGAGCCGGAAAAGCCAGCAGAAGAGCCTTCAGGTCCGAAGGATACACTTGCCCGCACACTCATCTTCAGAGCCGCAGAATGGCCGGTTTCCACGCTTGACCTGTTCCTCTACACGGACTGCCTGCAGGAACACCTTACGCTTAAGGACTCTTCGGATGTGCTTCTGCATCTGGAGCAAGGCCAATCATACCGTATCGTAGCAATAGCCAATATCCGCGGCCGCTTCAACGACGCCGCGCTCGCTCATTACGACGCCTGGCAGGCCTTCGAGACGGGCCTGTCCGACGAAGACCCAGCGAAGCCTGTAATGTGCACCGCTCTGGACCTGTCTCCCGAGGCAGGTGACACCGCTCTGGTGGAATTGGCCCCGATGCTGTGCACGATACAGATAAGAAGCGTCACACAGTATATTTCAGACGATACGCTGATAGAGAACCCGAGGGTGTATCTGACGGGCTGCAGCACGCGCGCCAGACCCTTCGGCGAGGGAAGAATCGCCCCGCTGGAACAGCAGGACACGTCTCCGGTCTTTCTTCCTTGCGACATTGGCCTGTACAGCCAGTATCCGGGCACGTGCCTGTACGCATACCCGAACGAAGTGCCGGAGACCGCGACAAGTCCGGCCACGGAGCTGGTGATGGAATATGAACTGAACGGGAAGACCCGCGAATACAGAAAGACACTTCATCCGCTGGAGCGCGGGTGCTGGGAGCCTGTGGATATTGAATTGAGATAAAACAAAGATGCCCGGGTGAAACTAATCACTCGGGCATCCGAAAAGCGGCAG
>CAVBDE010000049.1:0-10776 GCA_963594055.1 Anaerovoracaceae bacterium
AATAGTCTATCTTGTCGGTGTCGGTCCAGTCGTAGTCGCACCAGTGCAGGGTCTTTATGCCGCCGTGCGCGTCGTGATAGTCGGGGCTGACGTGGTTCGGCACGAAGTCAAGCATCACCTTGAACCCCGCCTCGTGGGTGCGCCTTACCAGAGCCTCGAACTCCGCCATCCTCTTTTCAGGCTCGTCGGCCAGATAGGGGTTCACGTCGTAATAGTCCGAGATGGAGTAGGGGGACCCCCAGTCGCCCTTCACATAGGGTTTGCCGGCGGAGTGCCTTATCACTCCCGTATACCAGATGTGGGTGACGGACAGTGACTTCAGGTAGTCGAAAGTCCTGTCGTTGAAGGAAGAGAATCTTCCGTCGCGGAAAAGCCGCGTCAGAACCTGGTAGATGATCATTTCCGGGTCGGGAGGATTTTTCTGATGATGTCGGTGTTGTCCATGCGGCCGGCGAATTTCTCGGCTCCGGCGCCTACGGCATATACAGGCACGTGGTCGCCGTTATGGTGAACGGTGGTCCAGCCGAATCCGCACTCGTAGTTGAATTCGTCCCTGTCTTTCACATCCTCGAACGTATCCGTATGGCCTGCGTCATCCCACTGCTTTATCATGCGGTCCCAGTTCACATCGTAGCCATAACCCGTGCTGCCCACGCTCACGCCGCCTGTCTGATGGTCAGCGGTCACGATGATAAGGGTCTGCTTCGGGTGCTTCAGATAGAATTCGTAAGCTACCTTGACGGCATCGTCGAAGCGCAGAATCGCCTCGATGGAAGGCATGACCTGATTGGCATGGCCGGCCCAGTCGATCTCCCCGCCCTCGCACATCACGAAGAACGGTTTGGACTCGTCGAAGGTGGCCAGGCAGTCCTGCATCATCTGTGCGATAGGCACCAGCCGGTCTTCTTCGCTGTCGTAGTTCTTCGTTTTGTTCATGTGGTCTGCGTGGGGATTGGCCACCATCACGACCTTGCCGGTGCCGCGTATGGCATCGAACTCCTTCTGGCCGTAAACGACGGTGTATCCGTGCTGCTCGAGGAAGTCCTGGCTGTTCATATTGTCCACTTCAGGGTCTTCGAACTTGAGAAATCCGGAGCCCCCGATAAAGTCGAACTTCGAATCCGGAATCTGGGTGGTTATGGTGTGATACTCGTCCCTGTCGTCGACGTGCGCATAGAATGCGGCCGGCGTGGCGTGATTCAGAGGCACTGAAGAGAAGATGCCGACCTGATAGTTGTAGTCGTCCTTGAGGCGCTGTGCCACGCTGTACACGGGATTGCCCTGCGGGTCCGTGCCAAGTCTGCCGTTCTCGGTCTTCGTGCCCGTGGCGATGGCTGTGCCTGAGGCGGCCGAGTCGGTGATGATGCTGTTCGCCGAATAGGTGGTGCACATTCCCAGAACCGGGAACTGCGTGAACGAGAGCTGGGACCCGCCGAGCTTTCCGTCCAGATGCGACAAATAGGACTCGGTCAGGGACACCTGTGAGGCTCCCATGCCGTCACCTATGAAAAGGAATACATACCTGGCCTGCGGCTTGCTGCCGGAGCAGGAACTGAACACTGCCAGCGAAGCGGCCAGCAGGAAATAGATGAGTTTATTTTTCATTGTATAAGGATTTTCTCTTGAATTCGGACACCGTCACCGCCGTGGCCACCGCCACGTTGAGCGATTCGGCGTGCGTGCCGGCCGCGAATGACGGTATCAGAAGCCTGGAAGTGCAGAGCGATGCGATCTCCGGGCTGACTCCGCGGGATTCGTTCCCCATAACCACCAGCCCGACAGGGGATTCGAGGGTGGTGTAGATGTCTTCTCCGTCCAGAAAGGTCCCGTGCACGGGAAGGCCCTTCGCGGTGAACTGTCTGCAGAGCGCGGCCAGGTCGCAGTAATGCACATGCTTTCTGAAGATGGCGCCCATCGAGCCCTGGACGACCTTGGGGTTGAACTGGTCCACGGTGTCGGGCGAGGCGAAGATGCCGTCCACTCCGAACCAGTCGCAGATGCGCATTATGGTGCCGAGGTTCCCCGGGTCACGGACGCTGTCGAGCGCGAGGTAGAGGCCCCGTTCGCTGATGCTGAATTCGCGCGCCTGTATCGGCATTCTCAGGACGGCCAATACGGGGGAAGGGGAGTCGAGGGCGGAGATGCGGCTCATCTGCTCCTCGCCTATCTCGTCCTTCCGGTACACGGATACGACCTCGAAACCGTTCTCCACGGCTTCGGAGTACATCTTCTGGCCTTCGACGACGAACTGGCCCGTCCGGTCACGGAATTTCTTTTGGGAAAGCGAGCGTATGTGCTTTATTTCTGAAGAAGACAATTTGATCATAGCCTGTACAAATATACTCAAATAATTGTTAAATTTGTCCGGTTATGTCGTTAAAAAAGCCTTCGATAGCAGTGTCTGCAGCGGGTGCCGCCCTTCTGGCGCTCCTTGTCTCTTCGTGCAGCACCACGCGCGCCCTCAAGGACGACGAGATAAGGCTCAACAGTAACAGCATAGTCATCACGAACGATTCGAAGTTCCCTGCGCACAGTCTGTCAGCCTACCTCAAGCAGCAGCCCAACCATTCCCTGTTCGGTTTCAAGCCCTTCCTGTACATGTACAACTGGTCCGGCGGCTCCGACAAGGGCCTGAACAAGCTGTGGAAAAGCCTGGGCGAGGCGCCTGTCATCTACGACCAGAACCAGGTGGAGCGCTCGGAGAGCAGCATAGTCGGCAGGCTTAACGCCCTGGGATATTTCGATTCCACGGTGGAGAGCGAACTCAGGCTCAAGGGCCGGGAGGCTGACGTGACCTATTACGTGACGCTCGGAAGAAGATACATCATCGACAGCATCGCTTTCAGTCTGCCGGCCTACCGTCCTGACTTTGAGGAGGATTTCTATGCCGACACGGCCAATGTCAGCATACACAGGGGGGAATACCTTTCCGAGGACATGCTGAACGCGGAAGTGAGCAGAAGCGTATCCGCGCTCAGGGAAAAGGGATATTTCGCGCTGGACAAGGCCGCCTACAACTTCGTGGCGGACACGCTCGCGGGCGACGGCAGGGTAAGGCTTGAATACATTATAAAGGAGGGCGACCAGAGGCTCACCAAGGCCAAGATCGGCAATGTAAACATTACTTTCCCGGATAACCTGAACGTGAGGGAGTCCGTGCTGAAGGGGGTCAACCTCATAAGGCCGGGGGACACCTACAGCGAGTCCGGGGTCAGCTACACCTATCTGCGCTTCTCTTCGCTGAAGATATTCAATACGGTGGGCATTGACATGCACCAGGTGTCCGACCAGCAGGTGGACTGCGACATAACCCTTACCAAATCCAAGCCTCAGGGCCTCAAGACGAATCTGGAGGTGTCTACCAACTCTTCCGGCCTCATAGGCATATCGCCCCAGCTGAATTTCTATCACAAGAACATTTTTCGCGGCGGTGAATGGCTCAATCTGGGATTCGTGGGCAATTTCCAGTTCATGCCCAACGAGGACATCTCGTCCAATGAATTCGGTACCTCGCTCAGCCTGAGCTTCCCTCAGTTCCTGGGCCTTGGATACAAGTTTTTCAAGGGCCCTTCCATCCCGCGAACCGAGATCAACGCCTCGTTCAACTACCAGAACCGTCCGGAATACACGAGAAACCTGTTCTCGACATCGTTCGGCTACAGCGGAACCATCAGGAACCGCTTCTACTACCAGTTCTACCCGTTCCGCCTGAACTATGTGCGGCTTTTCAACCTCACGGACGATTTCAGCGAGCGCCTGGACAAGAACCCGTTCATGCGCTATTCCTATCAGGATCACTGCGACATGGGCGTCTCGGCCACCTTCTTCTACAACAGCAGCGCCGACCTGGTGCCGAAGACTGACTATCACTCCGCCCGGCTCGCCATAGACATGTCCGGTAACGTCGTGAGCCTGTTCAACGGTCTTCTGAAGGCCAATGGCAGCGGTGAAAAGCTGCTTCTGAACACCCCTTATTCGCAGTATGCCCGTGTGGAAGCCATTTTTGCCAAGGCCATACGCTTCGGCCACAACGATGCTCAGAGCCTCGCCGTGCGGCTGCTCGGCGGCGTGGGCATCGCCTACGGCAATTCCACTTCGCTGCCTTATGAAAAACAGTTCTACTGCGGCGGTGCGAGCAGCATGCGCGGCTGGCAGGCCCGTTCGCTTGGCCCGGGAGCGTCTCCCATGGACGACACTTTCAGTATTCCGAGCCAGACCGGCGACTACAAGCTCGAAGCTGATGTGGAATACCGTTTTCCGCTGTTCTCCAAGCTTGAAGGCGCGCTGTTCACCGAGGTGGGCAACGTGTGGAAGAAGGAGGACGGCATAACGCTGCAGGATCTGGCTGCGGACTGGGGACTTGGTCTGCGCGTGAATCTGGATTTCCTGGTGCTGCGCGTCGATCTGGGTATAAAACTCAGAGACCCGTCCGTGGAAGAATACGGCGGCTGGCTGTCACCTGTGTCCGCCGTCAGGAACAAGGGTGCGGCGCTGCATTTCGGTGTGGGTTACCCGTTCTAGTCTTTCTTTGTGTAATATTTGGGCCAGCAGGCCTGCAGATAGGCCTTCAGCCTGTCTTCGTGGGCATTGGTCTGAGGCTCGTAGAATACTTTCCCCTTAAGTTCGTCAGGCATGAACTCCTGGTCCACGAAATGGCCCGGGAAGTCGTGCGCGTAGAGGTAATTGTCTGAATATCCGAGGCTTTTCATAAGCGAGGTCGGCGCGTTGCGAAGGTGCAGCGGCACGGACGGGGAGTCGTCGCGGGCCACGGTCTCCATGGCGTTGTTCACCGCCATATAGGCGGAGTTGCTCTTGGGCGAGGAAGCGAGGTATATCGTGCATTCGGACAGCGGGATACGCGCTTCCGGCATGCCGATGTTCTGGCAGATGCGAAAGCAGGCGTCCGCTATAAGCAGGGCGTTCGGATTGGCCAGCCCTATGTCTTCGGCGGCGCTGATGCACAGGCGGCGCGCTATGAAGAGCGGATCCTCTCCTCCGGAGAGCATTCTGGACAGGTAATAGACGGCCGCGTTCGGGTCGGACCCGCGCACGCTCTTGATGAAGGCGGAGATGATGTCGTAATGCATCTCACCGCCCTTGTCGTAGATGGCGATGTTCTGCTGCAGGCATTCGCTCACGGCGCTGTCGTCTATCACGATGGGGCCGCCCCTGGCCTGGAGGGAATCTACCACTATCTCCAGAATGTTGAGCAGTTTGCGTCCGTCTCCGCCGCTGTAGCGAAGAAGGGCGCCCTTCTCCTTTATCTCTATGTGCTTTTCCTTCAGCAGTATGTCGGTGGTGAGGGCCCTGCTGAGAAGAGTCTCCAGGTCCTCGTTGTCGAGCGATTTGAGCACATACACCTGGCAGCGCGACAGAAGCGGGGTGATGACTTCGAACGAAGGGTTCTCGGTGGTGGCGCCGATCAGGGTGAAAATTCCCTTCTCCACGGCGCCGAGCAGGGCGTCCTGCTGGCCCTTGTTGAAGCGGTGGATCTCGTCTATGAGCAGGATCGGGGAGTTCCCTCTGGAGAAGATGGAATTGGCCTGGGCCTTGTCTATTACGTCCCTGACGTCCTTCACGCCGGAATTGATGGCGGAGAGGGTGTAGAATTCGCGGCCGAGGGACCTTGCGATTATGTGCGCGAGGGTGGTTTTACCTACTCCCGGAGGGCCCCAGAGGATGAAAGAGGAGATGTTTCCGCTTTCTATCATGTTCCGGAGCACGCAGCCTTTTCCCACCAGATGCTTCTGGCCCACATAGTCATCCAGACTTTCGGGCCGCATCCGTTCGGGAAGAGGGGGTAAAACTGTATTATTTGCCATAATTATCTTCAAAAATACTCGTTTTTTATCCAAATCGCAAATAAATGACTAACTTAGAGTCGTGTACTTATGAACGTTAAACCGCTAATATCTTCTCTGGCATTTCTGTGCCTGTACCTTTGCAGCGCTTCGGCTCAGCAGAAGGGTCTCGACATTACCAGGATAGGGGAGACCAGCTCGTTCAAGGGGCACAGCATATCCGTTCTCACCACCAACGACAGGCGCGAGAATTCCTTTTTACGCTTCACTGCGACCCTGGATACCTACGGGATGCTCTCCGACAGGACCACAAAGCCCGGCGTGAAGGCGTCGGTCACATACAACACCGTAGTCAGGAACGGCTCCATCAACGAAGACATAGTCTATATCGTGTATCTGGGCGCCGGAGGGGTTACCGGATATCTGAAGGATTATTACAGGGAAAGCGTCAGGAATCACGGCGTCATACTGGGCATCGCCCCCACCGTGGGAGGAATGGTGGCTTTCCGCGGGTCTAACATTGAGCTGGGGCTGGATTTCACGGCCGAGGTGGCTCTGCAGCTGCGCAGGATGGAGGAGACTTCGTCCGGCAGACTTGGCCTGTCGTGGTATGCCAACGGGCTTCTGCGTGCGCTGATACCGCAGGTAAGCATATATTACAGGTTCTGATGAAAAGATGGGCGTGCATAGCGGTTCTGCTTCTGGGTGTCTGCCTGACATCCGGCGGGCGTGCGCGTTTCAGCGGGGGAGTCAGCTGGGGATATTCGCCCCAGATCTACAAGGGGCAGGTCTTTTCGTACATTCCGAACCGTATCGGTTACCGCATCAACGAGCGCGAAAGCGCGTTCAATTATTACAGCAACGCCTATCTGGATGCGGATGCAGGCGTGGATCTCTGGAACAGGGTGTCGTTCCATCTCAAGACCGGTTATCGCGGGCTGGACTATAATTATGACATAGTTCCTCTGCTGCTCGAGAGCAGGTTCTATTTCAGGGATTATTATACGGGAGGGGCATTCGTGGCCCTGGAAGCCGGCACAGCCCTTCACGAATGGAACCTTGATGACGGCATAATCCTGATAAGGACTTCCCTGGGTTACAGGGAACAGCTCTACAGGGACCTGTCTGTGGATTTTCTTTTTCATATACAGGCGGCGAACCTGCATCCTCTGCCCATAGACAAATATGAGGGCGTGATTCCGCGCCCTCAGGTATCTTTTTCCGCTGTCGGTTATCTCCAGATCGGAGCCGGAGTAGGCATCAGCTTCTAGAGCTGGATGAACAGGTACACCATATAGGCGACCTCGAACAGCAGCATTATGACGCCGGCCGTTCTGCCGATCTGCTGCTTTCTGGATGCAAATGCGAACACGAACAGCGACAGTGCTCCTACCATCAGTGCGGCCAGATCCACGTAGTTCACTGAAGATGTCTCCATCGGGGTGATGAGGCCTGCTACGCCGAGTATGAGAAGGATGTTGAACACGTTGCTGCCGACGATGTTGCCGAGGGCCAGTTGGCCTTTCTTCTTGGCCGCAGCGACCACGCAGGTCATAAGTTCCGGAAGGGATGTGCCCACCGCGAGGATGGTCACGGCGATGAACTTTTCGCTGGCACCGAGTGCGTGAGCGATGTCCACTGCGCTGTTTACGAACATTTTGCCTCCCAGGATGAGGCCCGCGAGTCCGCCCGCTATCATAAGGCAGGAGAGCGCCAGTCCGTAGGTTTTCTCAGTGCCTTCATTTTCGGATTCCTCCTGTTTGCCGGCCTTGAGGTTATAGGCAATGTACAGGGCGAAGATTATGAGGAAGATGACGGCATCGACCCTGTTGAGGGTGCCTTTCAGAACCACCAGGCTGAAGAAGAGCGACACTCCCAGCAGTATGGGCAGGTCCACGGTCTTGTTGTGTCCGGTGACGCCTATCGGGATCATCACGGCGGTAAGGCCGAGGATAAGAAGCACGTTGAAGATGTTTGAGCCTATCACGTTGCCCAGGGCTATGGCTGACGAGCCTTCCAGGGCGCCGGTGACGCTGACTACAAGTTCAGGACAGGAGGTTCCGAAGCCCACGATGACTATTCCGATGACGAAATCGCTGATTCCTATCTTCCTGGCCACGCTGGATGCGCCATCCACCAGTATATCAGACCCATAGACTACCATGGCGAGTCCGACGAGAAGTAAAATTACGGTAAGTAACATATTTAGTTCTTTTCCTATTTTCTTACTAATTTACAGACGTTTTCGACGTGCTGGGTGTGCGGGAACATATCCACCGGCTGCACATCGGTGATCCGGTATTTCGCGCTGAGTATCTCCAGGTCGCGCGCCTGCGAAGCCGGGTTGCAGGAGACATACACGATACGCTGAGAGGCGGCGTTCAGTATCACCTTGGCCACGTCCGGATGGATTCCGGCTCTCGGCGGGTCGAGAATAATCACGTCCGGCCTTCCGTGCTCCGCGATGAACCCGTCCGTCAGGATGTCCTTCATGTCCCCGGCGAAGAACTCGCAGTTCGTGATGCCGTTGGCTGCGGCATTGGCCTTCGCGTCTTCGATAGCCTCAGGAACGTATTCTATGCCAATCACTTTGCTCGCTCTGCCCGCCACGAACTGGGCGATGGTGCCGGTGCCGGTGTAGAGGTCATAAACGACCTCGCCGCCCGAGAGCGATGCGAACTCGCGCGCCACCCTGTACAGGTTGTACGCCTGCGGCGCATTGGTCTGGTAGAATGATTTCGGTCCAATCTTGAAGCGCAGGTTCTCCATCGTCTCGTAGATGGCGTCTTCCCCCCTGTAGAGGATGCATTCCTGGTCGGAGATGGAGTCGTTGACCTTGGCGTTGATTATATAATAGAGGGATGTGATCTGCGGAAATGCGTCCGCTATGGCGTCAAGCATGGCTTTGCGGCCCTTGAAATCCCTGCCGAAGCAGATGATGAGCATCACCTGGCCGTCTTCGGTCGTGCGGATGAACATATTTCTGAGCACGCCGCTGTTCTCGCGGAAATTGTAGAAGGGGATGTCGTGCTCCAGAGCGTAGGACTTGATGAACAGGCGTATGGCGTTCGAAGGCTCCTTCTGGAGGTGGCACCACTTGATGTCCAGCACTTTGTCGAAGTATTTGCCCACGTGGAAGCCCAGACCGCAGAGGTCCTTGTCGGAAAGGCCATCAGGCTCTTCGCCGGACTGTATCCATCTGCGGGATGATGCGCTGTATTCCAGCTTGTTGCGGTATTCGCGGGTCTTCTCGGAGCCTATTGCCGGCTTGATCTCGGGCACGTCGAGGTGGCCGATTCTTACCAGCTGGTCATAGACCTGGCGGGTCTTGGCCTCGAGCTGCATTTCGTAGGGGAGATGCTGCCATTTGCAGCCGCCGCATACGCCGAAATGCTCGCAGAACGGCTCCAGCCGGTGCTCCGAAGGCTTTACAATCCGCTCCACGCGGCCTTCGAGGTAATTTTTCTTGCGTCTGGTGACGAGCACGTCCACTACATCTCCCGGCACGGCGTATTCCACGAAAAGCACTCTGGCGGTGGCTGTTTCCGGCTCGGTGGGGAGCTTGGCGTGCGCTACGGCCTTGCCTTCAGCGGCGACGCCCTCTATGGTGATATTATGAAGTACGAGTCTGTCTTTCATGCTTTTATTTTTCTATGGTGACTCTTGACGATGCGAAGCGGAAGCCTTTGGCCAGTGCATCATCGTAAACGGCCTTGTAGAAGGAATGGTACACGTCCCAGTAATCGTCGGTCTTTACCCACAGTTTCACTACGAATTCCACCACGTCCTTGTCTATGCGGTTTATGGCCACGAACGAGTCGGTTACGCGTTTATCCTTGGCTATAAGGCCCTTGACCTCGGCTATGAAGTCGTCCGACGATGTGCCGTGGGCGAGCGGGAGCAGGAAATCCACGCGGCGGGAGGGGAGCAGGGAGTAGTTGTTGATGTTCCCTGAAGACAGCGCCCCGTTCGGGATTATGATGACCCTGTTGTCGGTGGTGGTGAGTTTGGTGGATACCATATTCACTTCGCAGACCGTGCCGCTGTAACCCTGGGCCTCGATGAAGTCACCGACCTTGAAAGGCTTGAATATCAGCAGCATAATGCCGCCGGCAAAGTTCTGCAGGGTGCCGCTGAGAGCCATGCCGATGGCCATGCCTCCGGCGGCCAGCAGGGCGGCCAGCGAGGTGGTGTTGATGCCGAGGGTGCTTATGCACAGGATGATGACCAGGACGGTCAGGACCACGGAAACCAGCGAGGTCGTGAAGCTGGCGATGGTCCTGTCGGTGTTCTTGCGCTCGAAATTGCGCTTCAGGCCTTTCTTGACGCGTCCTATCAGCCAGATGCCGATAATGTAGACGGCCAGTGCGGCGATGACCTTAAGGCCGAAGTCCAGGGCTCCGTGCAGGAGCTGGTCCAGGGCCTGCTGCGGGTCTTCCTTCAGAATGCTTACGAATTCCTGCGATGCCGCGTGAAGGGAATCGGCCTTCTCGGCCAGTTCCTCCTCCGTCAGCCCCGGAATCTGCTGTAGTGGTATCTGTATCATTACTAACTGGTTGTCGGTAGTTTTCCGTTGTTTGTTGCCGCTCTTAAAACTGCATTTCCCGGTGTCCTTGCGCGAAGCTGCATTTCCCGGTGTTTTTGCAGTGAAAGTTGCACGGTCAGTCACGGGCCTCTTTCCAGGCGGCACAAAGATAGCAATTTTATTCAGTTCCTGCTACTTCCAGGCATGTATTGCCCGTGCGAGGATAAAAATGACGAAAAAGTTTGCGGATTGGAAATTTTGTCATATCTTTGCAGTGTGTTACTACACTAATACACTACCGAAACACTCGGGGCCAAAACAGGTGATTAGAGTATAACGCATTATAAACGTGGTATATACAAATGTGTTTTGATATGATAAAAGTTAACAACCTCAGTTATTCTTACGGGCACCAGGAGGTGCTGAAGAATATTTCTCTGGAGCTTCGTC
>CAVBDE010000050.1:0-10211 GCA_963594055.1 Anaerovoracaceae bacterium
TTCTGGCGGCGGGCGTGGCGATGATGCTGGCGGCGTGTCAGAACGGACAGAACGGGCACAAGGACGAAGCGGAAGAAATCCCCCCTATCGGCTTCCGTGAAAGCGACTATCATAAGGAAAGCACCGCGGTCAGAAGCGGAGAGACGCTCCCCGCGCTGCTCAAGCGCATTGGCCTGCCGAAAGACTCGGTGGGCGTGATGCTCAGCCGGCTCGACACGCTGTTCTACCCGCGGAAGATGAAAAGCGGGCAGAAGGTCGAGGCCTACTACAGCGGGGATTCCCTGAACTACAAGCTCGAATACGCGGTCTATTCGCACTCGAAGACGAAGGTAACAGTCTTCAAATGTGCGGATTCCCTTTACCTGTGGAACTACCGGCGACCCGTCACCCACGAGCAGAAATCCATTGACGTGACCATCAGCAGCTCCCTCTGGGCGGATCTGACGGCCAAGGGCGGCCCGGCGGATCTCGTGCTCGAATTGGCAGACATCTACGCCTGGACCGTCAACTTCTTCGGTCTGCAGAAAGGCGACCGCTTCGAAGTCGTGTACACCGAGCAGATGTGCGAAGGGAACGCCATCGGCCTGGATCAGGTGGACTTCTGCCGGTACACCAGGGGCTCGGAGGAGGTCTGCGCCATACGCTTCGACACTCACAACGGTTCGGACAAGTTCTTCAACCAGAACGGCGACAACCTGCGCAAGACATTTCTCAAGGCGCCGCTCAAGTTCACCCGAGTCAGCAGCAAGTTCACGATGCGCCGCAAGCACCCGGTCACCGGTCAGATCAGACCGCACACCGGAGTGGACTACGCCGCGCCTAAAGGAACCCCTGTCGTGGCTCTGGGAGACGGCACAGTGCTCTCGGCCGCCTGGACGAACAACGGCGGAGGCAATATGATAAAGATCCGACACAACTCCGTCTATACCACAGGATACCTGCACCTTAACGGTTTCGCCAAGGGCATAAGGAGCGGAGTGAAGGTCAAACAGGGCCAGGTCATTGGCTATGTGGGCTCGACCGGACGAAGCACCGGCCCGCATCTCGATTTCAGAGTATGGAAAAACGGCTCACCTATCGACCCTCTGACGATGAAATCCCCTGCCGCCGACCCTCTTCCGAAACAGTACAAACCGCAGCTGGACTCCCTGTACCGGCATTACACCGACATTATCAATGCAGATTAAACCCATCGCCATCTTCCGCTCCCCTTTCCGGGAGAAATTCGGCATTCCGCGCCAGAGCGGCGTGGTGGAAAGCCTGGAAGGCGAAGTGGTCATCGAAAAGGATTACGCCCGCGAGGAAGCCCTTCGCGGCATCGAAGGATTTGACTATCTGTGGCTTATCTGGGAATTCAACCTTAACGGGGCTCAGCCGCATTCGCTGAGCGTGCGTCCGCCAAGACTCGGAGGAAACGAGAAAGTGGGCGTGTTCGCGTCCCGCTCCCCTTTCAGACCGAACGGGCTGGGACTCTCCTGCGTGAAACTGACCGGAGCAGATCTGCAAAAAGGCATTCTCAAAGTCAGCGGAGCGGATCTCGCGGACGGCACACCCATCTATGACATAAAGCCTTACGTCCCGTACAGCGACGCTCACCCGGATGCCCGGGGAGGCTTCACCGACAGCACACAGTGGACGCAGCTCGAGGTCATCCCGTCCTGCCTGGAGATGGAGCGCCAGCTCAACGACGCGTTCGACTCAGGCCAATTGGACGCCCTGTTCCAGACCCTGGCCCAGGACCCGCGCCCGTCAGCACAGAAAAAGAGCAATCCGGGGCGTACCTACGGACTGCTCTTCTATGATAAAAACGTCAGATTCCACGTGGAAGACGACACTGTGGTGATCGACGAAGTAGTATATTCCTAACTCCATTTCAGCACCGGCTCGCGGGCGGCCAGCGTGTCGTCCGGCCTTGAGACCGGAGTGTTGTGCGGCGCATTGTGCAGCAGGTCAGGATCTTCCGCAGCCTCGCGTGCGATCTTCTCCATCACTTCGATGAACGCGTCAAGCGTCTCTTTGCTTTCCGTCTCGGTAGGTTCTATCATTATGGTCTGATGGAACAGCAGCGGGAAGTAGATGGTCGGCGCATGATACCCGTAATCCAGCAGCCTCTTGGCCACATCCAGGGTCGTGACCCCGTTAGGCTCCTTCAGGCCGTCGAACACGAATTCGTGCTTGCAGACGCTGTCGATCGGCAGCTTGTAGCTGTCGCGAAGGGACTCCTTGATGTAATTGGCATTCAGAGTGGCGAGCTTGCCGGCCATGGAGATATGCTGCTTGCCCAGCGACAGGATGTATGCCAATGCCTTGATTATCACGCCGGTATTACCGTGGAAGCCGGAAGTATGCACGGTCGGAAGCAGGCTGACCAGCTTCTCGCACACGCCCACAGGGCCGCTTCCGGGACCGCCGCCTCCGTGCGGAGTCGAGAAGGTCTTGTGCAGGTTCAAGTGCATTATGTCGAATCCCATATCCCCCGGACGCACCACACCCAGCAGCGGGTTCATATTGGCCCCGTCATAATAGAGAAGGCCGCCGCAGCCGTGTACAAGTGATGCGATCTCGCGGATGTCGCGCTCGAAAAGGCCGAGCGTGTTCGGGTTGGTGAGCATTATGCCGGCCAGGTCGTCGCCGAGCAGCGGTTTGAGGGACTCCACATCCACGAGGCCGTGCTCATTGGACTTCACCACCACGACTTCCAGTCCGCAGATGGCGGCGCTGGCAGGGTTCGTTCCGTGGGCGCTGTCCGGCACTATGATCCTCCTGCGCCCGTAATCCCCTCTGGATTCGTGGTAGGAGCGCATAAGCATAAGTCCGGTAAGCTCACCATGGGCTCCGGCGCAAGGCAGAAACATGAAATGAGCCATACCGGTGATGGCGGCCAGGTATTTGTCAGTCAGCGAATAGATCTCCTCCAGGCCTTCACTGTGCATCAGCGGATGCGTGTTCTGGAAAGCCGGAATGGCGGAGACTTCCTCATTGATCTTAGGGTTGTATTTCATAGTACAGCTGCCGAGAGGATAAAACCCGGTGTCCACACCGAAATTCATCTGCGAGAGGTTCGTGTAATGCCTTACGACGTCCACTTCGCTGACTTCAGGAAGGTCCGGCTCAGTTCCGCGCCTGAGTGCCGCAGGGATCTGCACCTCCCCCGTCGAAGGCCTCAGGGAAAAGCCCTGGCGACCCTTTACGGAAAGTTCTTTGATCAGTTTATCGTAATATTTCATACCCTCCGCTATTTAATGGATTTGACAGTATCGACCACCTTCTGAAGCTCCGCGGTGTCGTGCTTTTCCGTCACGCAGAAATCCACGTACCCTTCCGCTGTCTGAAGCGCGGCGAAAAATCCGGCGTCCCAAAGATGCTTCTGAAGTTCCTCCACCGGAATCAAAGACTTGAGCATAAACTCCTTAAGGAACGGCTTGCCCGGGAACGGATCTTCGAAAAGGCCCGTGCGCAGCAGTTCTTCCTTAAGCCAATGCGCTCCGCTGAAACTCAGTTCGTTCACGCGTTTGAGACCAACGGGCCCCATAAGCGAGAGATAAACCGTCACCCAGAGGGCCATCAGCGACTGGTTCGAGCAGATGTTCGAAGTGGCCTTTTCCCTTCGGATATGCTGTTCGCGGGCCTGAAGGGTAAGCACATAGGCGCGCTTACCGTTCCTGTCCACGGTCTGCCCCACGATGCGGCCCGGGAGCTTGCGCATATACTCGGTCCTGCAGGCCATAAAGCCCACGTAAGGACCGCCGTAGCACAGAGGGATGCCCAGAGGCTGACCGTCACCCACAGCCACGTCCGCACCCCATTCCGCCGGAGTCTTTATGACTGCCAATGCAGACGGATCGCAGTACTCGGCCAGCAGTGCGCCGGCCCCGTGTACCAGTTCGGCCACGCCCGTGTGGTCTTCGATGATGCCGAACCTGTTGATCTGAGGAAGCAGCACGCCCGCCACGGTGTCGTCCAGAAGCGAAGCAAGCGACTCCAGGGAAGTCTGCCCGTCGGTCAGGGCAATGTATTTGAGTTCAACGCCCGAGAAACGGGTGTAGGTTTCCAGGGTCTCCAGCACGTGCGGAAGCAGAGCGGAGCTGACCAGCACGGTATTGCGTTTTTTCGTATTGGCCACACAGAAACGCACGGTCTCAGCGGCGGCGGTAGGCCCGTCGTACATCGACGCGTTCGATACGTCCATCCCCGTCAGCGCGCATATCATAGACTGATATTCAAAGATATAGCGCAGCGTTCCCTGCGAAATCTCGGCCTGGTACGGAGTGTAGGCCGTAAGAAACTCGCTCCTGGAGCAGAGGTATTCCACCACTGCGGGAGTGTAATGGTCATAGGCGCCCTGCCCTACCAGGACCTTCTTCTGCGGGCACTTCGCCGCCAAACCGGCGAAAAAGTCCCTGAGTTCCTGTTCGCTCAGAGCATCGGGCAGATCGAAATCCCCCCTGTATATAAAGTCAGAAGGGACATCGCTGTACAGGTCGTCAAGCGACGAAAGCGATATCCTCTCCAGCATCTCCCTTATATCCTTTTCGGTATGAGGGAAATAAGCGAAATGTTCTGCCATATTAAAGAATGGTCTCGTATTTGGCGGCGCTAAGAAGAGCGTCCAGTTCAGAAGTGTCTGACATCTCCACCTTCACAATCCAGTTCGTGTAAGGATCGGCGTTGATAAGGGAAGGATCGTCCTCTACAGCATTGTTGGTAGCGATAACGGTACCGCTCACAGGGCTGATGATGTCAGCGGCCGTCTTCACACTCTCCAGAGCGCCGAGCTCCTCGCCCCTGGCCACTACATCCCCTTCCGAAGGCATATCCACGTAAGTGATATCCCCAAGTTCGCTTTGAGCATAATCTGAAACTCCTATGATGGCGATATTTCCGTCCACCTTCACCCATTCGTGTGACTCACTGTACAGGAGTCCTGCAACAATTTTACTCATAGTATCTATTTTTTATAGTTTGTCTGATAGAATCTCTTCTTTATAACCTCAGCCGGGAAGACCTTGTTACGGATCTTCACCTGCAGCTGTGTGCCAAGCGCGCTATAGGCGCTCTCCACCAGCGCAAACGCCAGACTGCGGTCCAGCGAGATGCTGTGATAGCCTGTCGTCACCACACCGATCTCCTCTCCGCCGGCGTTCAGAACCGCATAACCGGCGCGCGGAATGGCCCTGTCCTTTACTTCCAGGCCAACGAGCTTTCGCTCCACTCCCTCGGCCTTCTGCCTTACCAGAGCGTCCCTGCCGATGAATTCCGGCTTGTCAAGCTTGCAGAACATCGAAAGGCCCGCCATCACCGGCGAAATCTTCTCCGAAAGCTCGTCGCCGTAAAGCGGAAGCCCGGCTTCGAAACGCAGCGTGTCACGGCACCCGAGCCCGCAAGGCTGTACGCCCGCCTGCATCAATGTGTCCCACATCGCGCGTATCTTCTCCACCGGCGCATAGATCTCGAACCCGTCCTCACCCGTATATCCGGTGCGGCTGACTATCATATCCCCGCTGACGCAGAAAGTATAGAAAGTGAGCTGTCTGCCTTCATTTATGCCAAGCACTTCCGCCAGAGTCTTCTCGGAGTCCGGACCCTGAACGGCCAGCTGCCCCCAGGCTTCGCTCTGATTGTCGATGAGCACATCGTACCCCTTGGCATTCTCCAGAATCCAGCTGTGGTCCTTGTCGATGTTCCCGGCATTGACCACCAGAAGATACCTGTCAACCTCGAAGCACCTGTACACCAGCAGATCATCGACCGTGCCGCCGTCAGGGTAAAGCATCATCCCGTAGAGGATGCCGCCCCTGGCCAGCTGGGAAATGTCATTTGTAAAGATATGGTTTACGAACTTGAGGCTGTCGGAACCGCTGACGAAGATTTCCCCCATATGGGAAACGTCGAACACGCCGACCTTTTCTCTTACTGCCTTATGTTCGGCGATGATGCCGGCCTGATACCTGATAGGCATATCAAAGCCTGCGAAAGGGCTCATCTGAGCGCCCAGGGCGATGTGTCTGTCGTGCAGACAGGTGATTTTGTCCATAGGATTAGCGTTTGATTATTTCCAGGTCCTTCTTCAGGACGATCTTGGGTTCCATTAAGGCCACCTTCTGGATGAGGCGGATCTGATTGGCCAGGTTAAGATAGACCTTGTCCTCGTGCTTGCCCTTCCTCCACCATTTGTAGAAGCCGACAGGATCGGTTTCGAACGGAATGCGGGCGATGATGCCGGTGCTGTAGCCGGGATAGTCGATGACGAGCTTGAGGCCCATGAAACGCTTGAAATAATCCGGGTCAGCCCTGCGCAGCTTGCTCTCGAGAGGGTTCAGAAGCTCCATCTCGTCGAGCTGGATGCTCTTGTCCCTGATATACATCTTGTGGATGCGCACAGGGTCCTTGCAGATCCAGATGCCCATCTTGTATGTCACCGGCCCTTCTTCGGTGTCGAGTGTCAGATAATCGTTAGAATAGTAAAGCTTCCCGCTGTCGAGAGGATATTCTTCCAAGGTTTCATTTTCCATATCCTAGCAAAGATAATAAAAAAAGGGAGTCACGCCAAACGCGACTCCCCATTTATTGACCGGTCAGAATTATTTGGTTCCGACCATCACGATCTTCGAGAAGTTGTTCTGGGCGAGAAGCACCTTGAGGGCATCGGTGATCTCCTCGGAAGTGATGCTGTCAAGCACAGCCTCGTAATCGGTGTTGAGATCCACGCCGTAACGCAGATAGCTCATCATTGTGCTATGCCAGTAAGAAGTCTGCTGGAGGTTCTCCTCGTGATCCTTGACGAGGTTCTTCTTCGTCTTCTCCACATCCACTGCGCGAGGTCCGTCCACTGCGAACTGTGCGACGATCTCCTGAACGCGGCCGTTCAGGTACTCGTACCTGGCAGGGTCTGTCTGGTAAACGATCTGGAGCAGAGTCCTGTTCAGAGGTGAAGGTGAAGCGAATACATAAGAGCTGATGCCGTAGGTGCCGCCCTCTTTCTCGCGGATCTCCTCGTGAAGGATAAGCTCGAGAGTTGAACCGAGAAGCTCGTTCAGAAGGTCACCCTTCAGGGTGTAAGCTGACGGGATGCTGTAGCAGAAGAAGTTGAGCACGTAAGGATCCTGCATCTGGCGGGTGAATTCACATTCGTGAACACCGTTCGCGTAATTGAATGCTCCGGTCCTGTAGTCCTCCTTCTTGCCCTTGGCAGGAAGAGAAGCCACATAGGTCTTGAGAAGCGGAAGAAGTTCCTCTTCGGAGATGTTGCCGGTGATTACGAAGGTGAAGTCTGCGGCATTGGCGAAGCGCTCCCTGGCAATTCTGATGGCCTTGGCATAATCAACCTTGTCCAGGTCGGCGTGCTTGAGGGTGTATGAGTAGGCAGGATTGTCGTAGATCACGTGCGAGAGAGTGTCGCGGAACGCGGTCATAGGCTGGGTCTCGGCATTGGCAAGCGAAGCCGCAGTCTTGGTCTTCCAGGATGCGAAGGCCTCCTCGTCGCTGCGTATGCCCGTGAAGTGCAGGTAGCAGAGCTGGAAGAGAGTTTCGATGTCCTTAGGGGTTGAACGGCCGCTGACGCTCTCGTTGTAAAGGGATACGGATGAGCTGCAGCTTACGTTCTTGCCCGCGAGGACCTTGGCCAGGTCGGTGGCGCTGAACTCCCCTATGCCGCCGATCTCGATGAGGTCGTCCACAGAAGAGAGCGTGATGTAGTCGCTTTCAGGATAGAGCACGAGTCCGCCCTTGCTGAATGCGTTCACCAGAACCTGATCCTTGTTGAGGTCGGTTGACTTGAAGTAAACGTTGACACCGTTGGAGAGGGTGTAATGCTTGTAGCCGAATTCAGAATCCTCGGTCTTCTTCACCTTGCCGGCCTTGCGGATCCTGGATACGAGAGGCTGGTCGATGACCTCGTCCTCGTAAGGAGCGATCTCCTCGGCTTCCACGCCCTTGAGCGCTGCGAGAATCTCGTCGTCAGTCGGATAAGTGAGGCCGTCCTTTTCAGGCAGCATATTGACTACCACCAGGTTGTTCTGGATATTGAAGGACTCTGCCACGTACTGGTTGATCATCTCGACAGGGATGTTCGGGGCCAACTGGTTCATAAGGGCGAATTCGGTCTCGATGCCCGGAATCGGCTCGTTGTCGATGAAGTGGCGCACAAGCTCAGAGCAGTAAGATGCGCTGGTCTTCTTCTCGCGCTGGTTGTATTCGCTCTCAAGAGATGAAAGATAGTCGGCGCGTGCACGCTCGTACTCGCTGGCGGTAAATCCGTTGCGAACGATACGGAGCATCTCGCGGTAAAGCGAGGTGACGCCCCTGAGAAGCTGGTTCTCGTCGTACATAACCACGCCGAGGTATGATCCGCAGGTCTTGGACAGCATAAAGTCCGACTCCCCTATTCCCGCATACACGAAGTCAGGATCGGCCTTCTGGGTCATCTCGTTAAGACGTGCCTCGGCCATAGCCTCCATCATATGGTTGCAGTACTGCACGAGGATGTAGTCGAGGTTGACCTTCTCCTCTGCAGGGATTGCAGGGTGCTTGAGGAAGATATAGGTGAGCGCGTTGGACTGTTCCTTGTCAAGGCCTGTGGCAATGATAGGCTCGACATTGTCCTCAACCTGGGTGTAGACACGCTCCGGAGCGTCGGCAGGGGCTGCAGGAAGGGTCGAGAAGATGTCCTTGATCTTGGCTTCCACCAGATCGACATCGAAGTCACCCACTACCACAATACCCTGCTGGTCAGGACGGTACCAGGTGTGGTAATAGTTGCGCAGTGCCTCGTAAGGGAAGTTGTCCACCACTTCCATAGTGCCGATCGGCATACGCTCGCCGTACTTGTTTCCGGGATACACCTTAGGGAGAACCTGGTCGTAAATGCGCATAGTGGCGTTCTGACGGCTTCTCCACTCCTCGTGGATGACTCCCCTTTCCTTGTCTATCTCATCGCCGTCGAGCAGAAGGTCGCCGGCCCAGTCGTGAAGGATGAGCAGGCAGGAGTCGATGGAATCGGGATATTTGGCTACTGGGACGTTGTCGATGTTATAGACGGTCTCGTCGATGGAGGTGTAGGCATTCAGCTGGGCGCCGAACTTCACACCGATGGACTCGAGGTAGCTGATAAGGCCGTTCCCCGGGAAGTTTACGGTGCCGTTGAAGCACATATGCTCCAGGAAGTGCGCGAGGCCTCTCTGATCGTCGTTCTCGAGGATGGAACCCACCTTCTGGGCGATGTAGAAATTCGCCTGTCCCTTAGGTTCTTCGTTGTGACGGATGTAATAGGTAAGCCCGTTGTCAAGCTTTCCTATACGCACGTTCTCGTCCACCGGAATAGGTGGCATCTGCTGGGCCGAAAGGCTCACGCAGGCTGCGAACGCGGCTAAGATTACTAGGATTTTTTTCATAATATTGTTGATACACTAATAAATTTCCAACTATACAAACGCGGTTTTTCGCGGTTTACTACATAAAAACCTGTAAATTTAGCACAAATTTTGTGCTATAAAAAATGCTCAAAGAAAATTTATGGAAACAAAACACATTGTCCCTCTGACGATTCCCAGTTATCTGGTAGATTATAAAAAGCGCCTGCGTCCGGCCTGCTTTATGTCCATAGCGCAGGAAATGGCCGTGGAAGCGGCTACGGTGCTGCATTTCGGATACGAAGATATGGCCGCGCACGACCTGGCCTGGGTGGTGAGCCGCACCAAGCTCATCTTCAACCGCGTCCCCGTCTGGAAGGACCGGGTCGAATTCCACACCTGGCACAAAGGCATACAGGGCCTCTACTTCCTTCGCGACTACCGTATGGTGGGCGAAGACGGGCAGGTGCTCATCGACGGCACCAGCTCGTGGATAGCGCTGAACACGAAGACCCGTTCGCTCTTCCGGACCGAAGACCTCGGCCTGTATTTCGACGTCACGCCGCAGAACACGGAAAGCGCGATCGAGACCCCTGCCGGCAAGATCGTGGCTCCGAAGGACGCCGAGCCCGTAGCCAGCCACACGGTCGAGTATTCGGATGTGGATTTCATCGGGCATGCCAATAACGCCAGCTATATCAGCTGGGCGATGGACTGCCTGCCGGAGGACCTGCTCCGGGACAGCTTCCCGCACATAGTGGAGATAAATTTCAACAAGGAGACCCGCGGGGGCGAGACCATTGACATCTACCGCAAGGTCCGCGAAGACGAGGCAGCCACGACGGTCATCTTCGAGGGCAAGGT
>CAVBDE010000051.1:0-10057 GCA_963594055.1 Anaerovoracaceae bacterium
AATTTTATTATATTTCGTTTTGCATAGATGCCGACCTTACGTGCCGGCATCTTTTTTATATTTCGTTCACGTTATCTTAAAAATTGGATTTTGTGTATGGCGAACGGGTGCAGTGTCTTCAGGACGATACGCGCTTCGCGCTATCCCTCCCACTTCGTGGGCCCCTCCCGTTCAGGAGCCAGCGGCGGCAAGCCGTCCTCGAAGTCACTGCCCCGTTCGCTCTTTTTGACGCCGCATTTGTGGATTGTCAGACGGGGCAGAGGCTTTTCGAAGCGTTTGCCCGTGTAGGGTCGCGAAGCGACAGCGCAGAAAAGTCTCTACCCTGTCTGCCTGGATGAGGCACAAAAAAATAAAGGCCGCAACCTCACGGCGTGCGACCCTTAAAATGTGTACTAAAACCTAAACCTACATCATAGATGCCGGGAGTTCAGGTTTCGTTGCACAATAAATTGAAAAAAGTAAAAAATATTTACTTTGTAGCAGCAACTGATACCTTGCGGAATTCCTTGAGGTCTTTCATAAGCTCGAGAGCAGCCTTGCGAGCGCGAGCACCTGCAGCCTTGTTGTTCTTCTCTACCTGAGCCTCAGCGTTAACCTTGAAGGCCTCGATTTCTGCATTGATTTTTTCTACAAGTTCTTTCATGACGTAGTGTTTTTAAATGGTTTATAATAATGTTAATAATTGTCTAATTCTCTAATACGTTGCAAGATAACGAACAACTTGGTTTTTTGCAAGAAAAAATCTACTTTTTTGCGTTCAAAACGTTCATTGCCCTGTCTGCACCCACGAAAATCCAGTCTTTTACCCCCTGTATCACCTTCCCGCTGAGTTCCTTCATCCGCTCCTGCTCTTCAGCGGACAGGTCGCCCAGCACGTAGTCGCACTGGCCGCCATTGGCAAAGTTCTTCCCCACGCCCATTCTGATACGGGCGTAGTCCTGGCTTTCAAGGCACTGCGCTATGTTTTTGAGCCCGTTGTGCCCGCCGTCGCTGCCGTTCTTGCGCATTCTCAGGGTGCCGAACGGAAGGTTGATGTCATCGCATATCACGATGAGCCTTTCGATGGGAACGGGGAGTTTCTGCAGGTAATAGCGGACTGCGTTTCCGCTGAGATTCATATAGGTGGAAGGTTTCAGCAGGTAGAGGGTTCTGCCTTTCAGGCTCACTTCCGCGAGGTCGCCGTATCTCTGGGTATTAAACGAAATATTGGATGTCTGAGCCCAGGCATCCAATACCATAAATCCCATGTTATGGCGTGTCTTCGCGTATTCCGGTCCGATGTTCCCGAGACCTACACAAAGGTAACTTTCGCCCGCCATAAGAGGTGTCAGATTAACTATTTCGCGTTACGTGTAGGACGAACCTGGCAGATGATGGTGTTCTTCTCGGTAACGACTGAAATCTTGTCGTATGAGAGGTCGCCCGCCTTGATTCTCTGAGCGATTCCAAGCTCTGTGATGTCCACGTTCACGCTGTCAGGAAGGTCGTTCATAAGAGCGGAGATACGGAGGGTACGAGCGTTCTGAACGAACTTTCCGCCGAGCTGAACACCCTTTGAGTGTCCTGATACGGTGATAGGAACGTCGATTACGATAGGCTTGGTCTCGTTCACAGCGAGGAAGTCCACGTGAAGACATTCGTCGCTTACCGGATGGAACTGAAGCTCGTGAAGAACTGCAGTGTACTTCTGGTCACCGAGGTTGATGTCTATGATGTATGACTGCGGAAGGCTGAGGAGGATGTTGAGCTCCTTGGCATTCACAGTGAAGGTTACGTTTTTCACGCCGTTACCGTAAACGATGCACGGAACGAGTCCTTCGCGGCGTATAGCTTTGATAGCGGCCTTTCCGCCTATTTCGCGGACCTGGCCTTTAAGTTCATAATGCTGCATTTTGCAAATAAGTTTAAAATGTGTTACTCAGTCTGAACTGCGCTCAGACCCCATTGCACCAAAGCCTGCCGGGCAGGTTTTTAAATGCACTGAAAATTATTCTGCCACTACTTCTACCTTGAGGTTGGCAATCACGCCCTTGTAGCACTTGGCTGTAGCCTCGTACTCGCCGACGGTCTTGATCTCAGGGAGAGTGATGTTGCGCTTCTCGATCTCGACGCCTGCGGCTGCGAGAATCTCGGCAACCTGTGCAGGAGTGATGCCTCCGTAGAGCTTGCCTGACTCGCCGACCTTGGCAGCGATCTTGATCTCAACTGCTTCTGCCTTGGCAGCAAGTGCCTGTGCATCAGCTACGAGCTTAGCCTCTTTGTGAGCTCTCTGACGGAGAGTCTCCTCGTGCTGCTTGAGAGCTGAAGGGGTACCTACTGTAGCGTATCCCTGTGGCACGAGATAGTTGAGAGCATAGCCAGTCTTGACATTTACCACGTCACCGGCCTCACCGAGACCGACAACCTCTTTTTTCAAAATTATCTTCATACTCTCAGAATTATTTAAGAAGGTCAGTTACAAATGGAAGAAGGGCAAGTGAACGGGCTCTCTTGATGGCCTGAGCCACTTTCCTCTGGAATTTGAGTGAAGTTCCCGTGATGCGGCGAGGGAGAATCTTACCCTGCTCGTTGAGGAATTTCTTAAGGAACTCTGCGTCCTTGTAGTCTACGTATTTGATGCCTGCTTTCTTGAAACGGCAATATTTCTTCTTGCGAACCTCTACGGTTGGAGGGTTCAGATAGCGGATCTCGCTGTTTTCTACATTAGCCATGGATTAGTCCTCCTTTGTCTCTTCAGGTTCAACTTCTGCTGCAGGTTCAGCTGCAGGCGCTTCCTCTGCCTTAGGTGCGGCTGCCTTGCTGGCGCGTACCTGACGGCGGTGCTCTGCGTATGCGACAGCGTCCTTGTCAAGAGCTACGGTAAGGTAGCGGATGATGCGCTCGTCACGGTGATACTGTGTTTCGAGAGTTGCGATGAACTCAGGAGCAGCTTTGAATTCGATCAGGTAATAGAATCCTGATGTCTTGTGCTGGATAGGGTAGGCAAGCTGCTTAAGACCCCAGTCCTCTTCGTACACGACCTCGCCGCCGTTGGCTTTGATAAGATCGGTGTACTTGGCAACCGCTTCCTTCATCTGAGAATCAGACAAAACGGGAGTTGCAATGAAAACGGTTTCGTACTGTTTGATCATTTTGTTGATTTGTTAAAAAATAAATAATATGCCCCTCAAAAAGGGGATGCAAATATAGGTAATTTTCTCTTTAATACCAAATTATTCTGTCGTATAGTCGGATGGCCTCAGTCCGGTAAGGTGCATGTCCCTGTACCGGGCCTGTATCCTGTCGGTGTCCTCGCGGGCGTTCTCGCTTATAGTGAAAGGTTTACCGCATCCGATCTCTCGCCTGGCATAGTCCACGTGGGACAGGTACAGGGCGGCGCCGGTCTCCTTCACTATGGTATGGTATCCTGTCTTCCATCTGCGGACGGCCTTTCTGGTGCCTTCCGGGCAGATGGCCAGATAGAAGCTTTCGCAGGAGTTCATCTCGTGTATGAGGGGCACAAGCGCTCCGGAAGGGTTCTTCCTGTCAATGGGGTATCCGCCCATTATGCGCAGCAGCGCTCCGAACGGTCCCTTGAAGGCTTCCTTCTTTATCATTATGCGAAGATGCCCTCCGAGAGCCCTGAAATAGAAATACCCGCAGACGAAATCCCAGGTGGACGTGTGCGGGGCGAAGAGAAACACGATTTTTTTCTCCTCGGGGATACGGTCTTCTCCGGGTGTGATCTTCCAGCGCAGTATCTTCGTGAGGATGAAGCGGTTGAATTCGGGACTCATCTGGGGCTAGATGTTGATGTCCTCAAGCTCCTCCTCGGATTTGAGGTATTCGCGTATGAAGTTCTGCCTCTCTATGGTGTTGTCGCCCATATAGAATTCCATAATGCTGTTGATGGATTCCTCGTCCGAGAGGCTCACGCTGTCGAGTTTGATGTTCTCGCCTATGAAATCGCAGAATTCGGTGGAAGAGATCTCTCCCAGACCTTTGAACCGCGTGATCTCGCAGTTCCCCTTGAGCTTGGCGACGGCGGCTTCCTTCTCCGGAATGTCGTAGCAGTAGTAGTTCTCCTTCTTGTTCCTTACCCTGAAGAGGGGAGTCTGGAGAATGTGCACGTGTCCGCGGCGGATGAGGTCCGGGTAGTATTTCATGAAGAAGGTGAGCACCAGCATACGGATGTGCATACCGTCGTCATCGGCATCGGTGGCCACGATGATCTGGTTGTATCTGAGGTCCGCGAGGTCGTCTTCCACGCCAAGCGCCGCGATCAGGAGGTTCAGCTCTTCGTTCTCGGCCACGCGCTTGCGGCTCTCCTTGTAGCAGTTGATAGGCTTTCCGCGCAGCGAGAATACGGCCTGGCATGCGGCCTGGCGCGCCTTGGTGATGGTTCCGGATGCGGAATCTCCCTCGGTGATGAAGATGGAGGAGTTGTTGATGTAGTCCTGAATCTCCTGAGGCGTCTTGTCCGTGATCTTGTCGGTGTAGTGGTATTTGCAGTCGCGGAGCTTGCGGTTGTACACATTGGCCTTCTTGTTCTTCTCGCGGGTCTTCTTCTGTATGCCGGCGATCTCCTCACGCTCGCGCTGTGAGTCCTTTATCTTCTCCTCGATGATAGGGACAATGTCCTTGTGGATGCGCAGATAGTCGTCCAGAGCCTTGGACACGAAGTCGTTGACAAAGGAGCGTATGGTCGGGCCGATGTCTCCGCCCGGCTTCTCCCACATATATGTGGAGCCGAGCTTGATCTTGGTCTGGCTCTCGAACTTCGGTTCCTGAATCTGTATGCTTATCGCGCCCACGATGCCCTGTCTGCAGTCTGCAGGCTCGTAGTTTTTCTTGAAGAATTCCTTCAGGGTCTTCGCTATGGCCTCCCTGAACGCAGCCAGGTGCGTGCCTCCGTCGCGGGTGTTCTGCCCGTTCACGAACGATGCGATGTTCTCTCCGTAAGTGTTTGTGTGCGAGATGACTATCTCTATGTCAGTGCCTTCCAGATGAATGGGCGGGTAGAGCGGAGCTTCGCTCAGGTTCTCGTTTATGAGGTCTGCCAATCCGTTCTCGGAGCGGTAGCTGACCGCGTTCAGCACGAGCGTGAGGCCCTTCTTCAGATAGGAGTAGTTCTTCACCATCGATTCCACATAGTCCATGTTGAATGCGAAGTCGCCGAACATCTCCCTGTCGGGAAGGAACCGGATGAGGGTGCCGTTCTTTTCTCTGGTCGGCTCTTCCCCGTCGCTTTCCAGCACGCCCTTGGTGAAATTGGCCCAATGGCAGAGCCCGTCACGGTGCGAGCACACGTAGAACCTTTCGGACAGGGCGTTGACGGCCTTCGAGCCCACGCCGTTAAGTCCCACGGCCTTCTTGAAGGCGCTGTCGTCGAACTTGCCGCCGGTGTTCAGCTTGCTGAGGGCATCGACCACCTTACCGAGAGGAATTCCGCGTCCGTAGTCGCGTACGCTCACTTCCCCCTCTTCGGTGATGTCAATCAGAATCTGCTTGCCGTAGCCCATCGTGAACTCGTCCACGGAGTTGTCTATGATCTCCTTGAGGAGCACATAGATGCCGTCGTCCTGGTTCTTTCCGTCTCCGAGACGGCCGATGTACATACCCGGCCTCATCCGGATGTGGGTCAGCCCTTCGATGGTTCTGATATTGTCTTCCGTGTATTTTACCTGTTCTTCTGCCATAATGTGCTGCGTGAATTTTGCGAGCGCAAAGTTACAAAATAATAATCTGAATGTAAAGGTGTACCATAGGGTGCGAAGGGTCGTTCGTGTAGAGGGTGGCGACGGCGTAGTTGTCGCTGTCCTTCTCGAACGCCTCGGTCAGAACCTCGAACCGGAACTCTTCACTGCCGCCCGGTGCGATCCTGTCGGAACTGCGGGTGCATTTGAGCTGGGACGCATCGAAATCCACCTTATATATAAGGAGCGGGCTTTTTCCGGAGTTGCTGACTTCGAACGCCGCCTCCATCTTCTCTCCCTTCACTTTCGATCCCGGATCGAGGGTCATCCTGGAGTCCGCCACCGGGGCCGCATCTATCTGCTCCCGGCTCCATGAAGCGAAATTCTCCCTGGTAACCGCGTAGAATTCAATCTTTTCCGCTGCGGTCCGGCCGTTCACCACCGGAGTGGCGGTGTAGGTATTCTTCCCCCAAAGGGTGCGCGAAGCCTCGACACTCACGTGTACGCTGGCCGTCTGCCCGGCTTCGATGACTGTCGTGGCCGGAGTTATGGTCAGGAACGGACTCAGGTCCTTCCATGCCAATCTGACTCTGCCGTCCGTGACATTGGCCACGGTCAGTTCGGTGCCTGCAGATTCGCCCTGCAGGAGATTGCCTATCCTGATATTGTTCTTCTTTAGGCCAATGCCTTCGTAATGAAGGGGATAAGTCTCGCTGAGCGGGAGCTTCACCTTATGCACGTCGCCTCTGATGTGGAGGACGAGCGGCTTTTTGACGCCTTCGAAGAAGACGTTCAGGGTCTTGTCGAACGGATACGGGCCGTCTTCGTTCGAATATGTGGCCTTGACGGTGCCTGTGGCGCCCGGAGCGATGGGGCCGGTGGTCCAGGAAACCTTCGTGCAGCCGCAGGTCTTGGTGACGCTTTTAATGGTCTGCGGCTTCCCGGAGATGTTCTTCACGGTGAACGTGCAGTCCAACGGTCCGTCGCTTACGGTCACGTCGCCCCAGTCGTGGACGGTCTTGTCCACGCTTACGATTCCGGCGAAGGGTGTGCCGGAAAAAAGTAATATTAGAGCGATTGATAATAAGTTTTTCATCTTTGCAAATTTACGACAAATTATTACTTTTGTAACTGCAAAACGAAATAAATAATTTTTACTATGGCTTACAAAATTCTAGAAGATGTATGTGTCGCTTGCGGAACATGCCAGGGTGAATGCCCTTCAGGAGCTATCCACGAAGGTGATGTTTACTCCATTGATCCGGACGTATGCATCGAGTGTGGAGCTTGTGCTGACGCTTGCCCTACAGGAGCTATCGTTCCAGGCGAGTAATCTTCGCTCTACATTAAAAGATAAAAGCGCGACCTTCACAGGGCGCGCTTTTCTTGTGCCGCCACGCAGAGGACGGCACCGAGTAACAATATTTAAGCTAAAAACAATATCATCAGTTGTGCGCAGATGACTCTCAGGAACATCGCGAGAGGGTAGACCGTGGCATAACCCACTGCCGCACCGTCTCCCTGCGCGTCCGCATAGCCTTCTCTGGCCAGTGACGCCTGGGTCTCCGATGTGAATGCCAATGCCGGCGGGTTCGTGCTGCCTCCGGCGAGCACGCCCATAAGCGTGGTGAGAGGGACCTTGAGCACGAAATGTCCGAAAAGGGCGCTTATCAGCAGCGGCACTATGGTTATGACGGCGCCGTAGAGTATCCAGATGAGGCCGCCCTTGTTGACGATGGTGTCCACGAAGTTGGTGCCGGCCTGAAGACCCACGCAGGCGAGGAACAGCGAGATTCCTATCTCGCGGATCATAAGATTGGCACTCGTGGTGGTGTAGGTGCGTACGTGGAACCTTGGCCCGAAATAGCTGATTAGGATGGACACGATGAGCGGACCGCCCGCGAGACCGAGCTTGATAGGCTGTGGAATGCCGGGGATGTGGAACGGCACGATGCCCAGAAGGCAGCCGAGCGCGATTCCGGCGAAGATGCTGATGAGGTTCGGCTCGTCAAGCTTCTTGAGCGAATTGCCGAGCACTTTCTCCATACCGGCTATGGCTTCGGCGCTGCCCACCGCGGTGAGCACGTCTCCGAGCTGGAGAACGGTCTGCGGTGTAGCTGCGAGCTCGATTCCGGCACGTCTTACCTTGATCACGTCTATCCCGAGGTATTTCTTGAAGTCCAGTTTGCCGAGCGTCATTCCGTTGATCTTGCTCTTCGATACGATCACCTTCTTGTTCACCATACGCACTGCTCCGCTTTCCGGCTGTGCGACAGGCATTTCGGCCGCTGCAGACGGCTCATCTTCGGATGAGTCCGCATTGGCATTGGCCCTGGGGCTCTTCTTTATCATAAGAGGCTTGAGGGCGATGAAGGTCAGTATCCAGCCCACTACGCCGAGCGGATAGGCTACGGCATAACCGAGGGCGATTCCGGAAGGGTCTCCTCCGGTGGCGTCGGCATAGGCCTGCTGCGCCGCACCGAGGCCCGGGGTGTTGGTGATGGCACCGGACATAACGCCGACCATGGTCTGGTAGTCTTCACCGCTCAGACGGATAAGGGTCCAGGTGGTGAGCACGCCCAGCAGGACATAGCCGACCATAAGGAGGTTCAGTTTGATGCCGCCGGCCCTGAAGTTCGAAAAGAAGCTCGGGCCGACCTGCATTCCTATGGAGTAGACGAACAGGATAAGTCCGAGTTCCTTCGTGAAATGCAGAATTTCCGGGTCGAGAACGTATCCGAAATGCGAGAAGATGATTCCGATGAACAGAATCCAGGTTACGCCAAGCGAAACCCCGAAAAGCTTGCAGCCGCCCAGAAGCTTTCCCAGGGCGATCACAATGCTCAGTATAATGATGGATGTTGCTATACTCATTGATTTAACCAATTGTAGGCCCGCTCCATTACAGCGTTGCTCTGGCTGAGGATGCGGATGAATTCGTCTGCGGCTTTCTTTCTGTAAGCCTTCTTCAAGGTGTGTACGCAGCCCTCCATCTGGGTGGAAGGGGCGTCAAGCGGGATGGATACCAGATCCTCCCTGTTGTGGAGCGTGGCTTCGGACAGGAAGGTGACCATCCTGGTGGCCGACACTATGCTCAGAAGCACGTTGACTTCGTTGATGTCCACCTTGACGTTGAGCTTTTCATACATTCCCGGGAAGACCCTTTCGAAGGCGTTGCGCGCCTGGGTCTCCTTGGCAGGCATCGCGAACACCTGGTTCCGGATGTCGTCCATACTCAGGGACTCCCTGGTCGCGAGGGGATGGTTCCGGCTCACGATTACGGAAAGCTGGTTGTCGAAGAGGATGTGCGAGTCGATCTCCTCGTCGGTGATGTTCGGCTTGAAGCAGAGGACGAAGTCCACCCTGCGGTCCTTGAGCATCTCGAGCACTTCGCTCATCGTGCCGCAGGTGATGTTGAGCTTGACCCCCGGGTACTGTGAGGTGAATTCCTTGACGCTTTCCGTGAGAATGGGTGCGAAGGTGTAGGTTATTCCTATGTTAAGGGTTCCGGACAGCATCTGCTTCAGGTCGCTTATCTGGATGAAGCATTGTTCGGCATCCTGCAGAGTGCGCACCGCTATGGGCAGGAGATGCTCGCCGCTTTCGGTCAGAACGACGGAATGGCTGCTTCTGGAGAAGAGATTCACTCCAAGTTCCTGCTCGAGGCACCTTATCTGCTGGGACAGGGTGCTCTGGGTAACGAAAAGCGCGCGGGCCGCTTCTGAGAAATTGAGCGTCTGCGCTGTCTTTACAAAATACTTAAGCTGTCTTAGTTCCATTGTATTTTAGTCCATCAGGTCCTTGTAGTGTGCGAGGCCTTCTTCTACGTTTTTCCTGTCGCCGAGATCGATGGTCGCCATATCGTTGGATTTGCTGTTGGACTTGGCTCCTACGCTGCGGATACGGCCGCGTTTTGAAAAATCATCTGCGATTCTGAGTACAAGTGCAAGTGCGATGCATCCGAGTGTGATAAACAAAGCTTTCATAACCAAATGTTTTTATGCGTCAATAACTGTTCTTTTGTGTCAGTGTCAACAACGTTTCGTTTTTGACGATGCAAAAGTATCATTGCGCAGATAGCTGATGAAGTCTTTGTTCGTGTTTTTTTATATAGCAGCGTTCGGCTCCGGCGATAACAGTTCTTTTTATTTATTGAGCGAACCGATTGCAAAATTATATGTTTTCTTCTAAATTTGAAAGAAAAGTTTCGCTGGCGTTGCACAAGTTATGTAATGATAAATGTTGTTTACTTGCGAAATTTGAGGTTGAAAACATGTTCTACGAAGAAGAAAATACTCCTCTGACCCTTTCCGAACTTCAGGAGGGGGTGAAATCCAGGATCGGCTTTATGCAGTGCTGGGTGAAGGTAGAGATTGAATCTC
>CAVBDE010000052.1:0-9782 GCA_963594055.1 Anaerovoracaceae bacterium
CTTAGCTCAGTTGGTTCAGAGCGTCTGCCTTACAAGCAGAGGGTCGGGGGTTCGACTCCCTCAGCTCCCACGAAAAGCCAGTCAATCGACTGGCTTTTTTCATTTGCATTTCTGAAGGCCCCAGGCCAGAAGAGAATCCATCACAGGGACCTTCACACCCTTCTCCCGGGCCAATTCACAGATATACCTGAGCCCGAAAGGGAAATCCTCCTGAAAATACCGGCTGGAAGTGTCGGGGACCCAGCCCGCAGCAGTTTTCACCGCCGGCGCGGGTATCCCCCTGAATGCCGGAATGGATCGCAGTTTGGCGGCAAGCGAAGCCGCATCCGTGCTCTCGTAATAGTCAAGTATGGTCGGAAGAAAGCCCGGACTCACCGGAAGCACGTCCAGAAGATCGAAGAGTTCACGGTCAAGCGATATCAGATACCGCGAGGCGCGCTCGCTCCACTGCTCATAGAAAAGCGGCAGTTCCTCCCAGACCCGGCCCTCGTTATCCCCTCCGAACAGGTCGTAAAGCCTGGCGGGATGAAGCAGAGGGTTGCTGTTGGTAAGGCTCGCCTCGTAATGGCTGGCGAGCAGTGTCACAGGCAGGCCGAACCACTCCGAGAGAAACTCCGTGAACTCCGCCTTGCGCGCGTCCGAGACATTTTCCACCGCGACCTTGAGAGAATTCTTGAACCCCAGCAGATGGGCGGACTTCCCGTACTCAGCCACCCTGGCAATAAACGGCGCCCTCTGAAATCCCCACAGAGGCTGCATCGGGCTCAGAATCTTCTGCGCCTCGAAGAAAAACCCGGTGGAAGACACCACCGCCCCCACGAAAGCGTCGGCCTTCAGAAACGGGCCTATCTCCCGCAGGCACCTTTCTATCATAAAACCCGGATAGCACAGCAGCACCACGTCGGCATCCGGAATCACCTTCCCCGGATCGCCGCTCACACAGGCTAACCGGCCCTCTATGATCTCCCCGGACGGAGTATCGGCAGTAATGGTCGAAAACCACAGCTGCGGCCTGTGCGTATAGACACTCACCCCGGCCGCGAGCCGCGAAGCCGTCCACGCCGAGATCGCGTGTCCGAGCGAACCACCTCCGCAGATGCAGATCTTCATCGGCACACCGCTTTCAGAGCGCTGACCAGACGGGCGTTGTCTTCCCTGCCCCTTATGGCCAGACGGATATAGTTCTTCCCGGCGAAGCACTTCTTCGTGCTGCAGTCCTTGATAAGGATGTTGTATCGGGACAGAAGTTCACCGGCCAATTGGCTCGAAGACATCTTCCCGGTGAGTTCGCACAGGAAGTAATTTGCCTGACTGTCAAATACTTTCAGTCCAGGCACGGCAGAAAGTTCGGAGCGGAAAAGCTCGCGCTCGGCTCTGAATTTGCCTGCGGCACGGAAGTAGTCGCCCTCGTACTTGGTATAGATCTGCATAAAAAACTCCGCGAAGGAATTGATGTTCCAGATGGACACGTCCTTCTTGACGGAAGCGATGAGAGCGGTGTCGGCGGATGCCAGGATTCCGAGCCTGAGGCCAGGCACTCCGAATGATTTAGAAATGCTCTTCATCACTGTCAGGTGCGGGTTGGCAGAGAGTATATCGTTATGCAACAGGGAATTGGCAGGGAACTCGTCACTGAAGTCCGCGAAGGACTCATCCACTATGAGTCTGATGCCGCGGGCGGCGCTCCATTCGAGAAGCTGATGCATCTGCGCGGACGGCAGGTAGCTTCCGGAAGGGTTGTCAGGGTTGATGAGGAGAAGCGAATCAACAGGGTGAGCGTCGAAATAGGCGGTCACGTCGGCAGCGCTGTAATGGAAGTCCTCGGTCTGAGGCACGAACACCTCGAGCGAAGAGGCATCCCTTCTGTTCGGATACTCCTCGAAGGTGGGATAAATCACTCCTAGCTTGCCCGGAAGGCTCTCCATCAGGCTCTTGATGAGCTCCGCGGCGCCGTTGCCCGGCACTACGTATTCGCTTTTGACTCCGAAGCATTTGCCCGCGATAAGCGAATTCACGTACATTCCTGACGGATATTCCGTGAGCAGGACGTCGAAATTGGACCGGAGCTCGTCCTTCATCTTCGCGGTCGGGAAGTAAGGGTTGACCAGATAGCAGTAGTCCAGCAGGCCCGGGAAGCGCCAGTAGCCGCCGTAGCGTTTCATATAAAGCTTCAGGCGGTCACGCTCGTCGCTGAAGAGCACGCTGGCGATGTCCAGATCCTGGATGTCGTCAATTTCGTACCACTTCTCGTCGGTGATAGGCAGGGCCTTGAGTTCGGAATTGTCCAGCATGCAGATCACACGGAGCACCTGCTCGTAATACTCGTTGTTCCCGAGCGCCGCGCAGTACGCATCCAGGAAAGGCAGGTACTTGCGCTCCATAAACTCGCGGCTGAACTTGTAGACGTTGACCGTCTTGTAGTAAGAATCTATGTCCGAATACCTGAAGGCCTTCTTCGGGATGAAACTGACTATGTTACAGTCGTCGTCTATCCTTACCATAGTGCCGTCCATCCAGGGTTCGTACCTGGCCACCAGCGCGAGGTTCGGATAAGGGTTGTTCACGATAAGCGGGAACATCCTGTCGTCGAAGATGAGGTCGCTCTCGATAAGGAGCGTGTCGTCCTCGAGAAGATATTTCCTGGCCAGGGCGAGCGAATAGATGTTGTTCGTCTTGTCATAGACCGGATTGTTTACGTACTCTATCTTCAGACGCCCGTCGTAGCGGTGCCCGATGTAATCGATAAGTTTCTGACCTTCATATCCTACCACTATCACCACCCTGTTAAGGTCAAGGGAAGAGAGCTGCGTGAGCGCCCTGTCGATGAGGGACACCCCGTTCACTTCCACCATACATTTGGTATTCTGCCTTGTAAGATCGCCCAGGCGTTTTCCCATGCCTGCGGCCAATATCACTGCCTGCATATAGTCTATCTGAATAATGCGTAAAACTTCACTGCTATCTGTGCCGGAACGTTCAGAAGGTATCTGCCGCTGATCCTGCACTTTCTAATGTCACCCTTAAGATAAGGATATTCCCCGAAAAGATCGTAATGATGGATGATGCTGTGCCACCCTGCCCGAAGCAGTATCCCGCCGTACACATCCTCTATCGGGCTGTCCTTCAATGAATTTCTGTAATGCTCGTACAGGTCCAGCAGGTTCCGGTCCGAGGTCAGGTGGCGCTGCTCCCGGCTCTGCGAGCAGAACGAAGCGGCATTGTCCTTACGGTAATGGTAAAGCCCCTCCGGAATATGCGAGAAACTCCGCGCATAGAAGATGATTTGGCTCATCAGGTAGATGTCCTCGTGCATCCCGTTAACCGGGGTATAGATCACATTGTCCGTGTAAAGGCTTTTCCTGAAGCACTTTGTGACGGTGTACCCCTGCGAGCGGTAGTTGAAGATATTGACGATGAACTCGCGCCTCGTCGCCCCGGTGTACTCCTTCTCGCGCTTGTAGCTCCGGTGATCGGCGTACTCCTTTATGAGGTCGAAATACACGATGTCCGCACCGGTCCGCTCGATTCTGTCCACCACCTTCTGCACGGCGTCCGTCTCGAGCCAGTCGTCCGAATCAGCGAAGAGGATGTATTCGCCCGCAGCGTTCTCCACGCCCGTTTTCCGGGCCAACGGCAAACCCTCGTTCCGCTTGTTCACGATGACTATGTCCTGCCTGCGGTGAGCGAACTTCCCGTCGATCAGCGCGTTCAGAATATCCATCGAGCGGTCCGGAGTGCCGTCATTGACGAACACGAACTGCATCTGCGTACAGGTCTGCGAAAGCGCGCTCTCGGCGAACTTCGCGATATATTTCTCCACCCCGTACACGGGGACCACCAGCGAAACCTTATACCCCATCCTGCCCGACGACTTCCCTTAAATATTCAGGATTGTGAATGTCCTTAAGTATCTGCTCTTCCGAAGGCAGCTTATGCCAATCCCCATAGAGGTTCCTCAGGTACGAATCTACGTCCCGGGGCGCAGGAAACTCCACACCTTCGAACGTCGCCGTGCCCAGAGGGAATATGTCCTTCAGATAATAAGGCTGCCCGTAGAATCCGGACCCGAGTTCATAATAATACTGCTTCTTCGGGTTTATCAGCCCGATCAGCCTGCACAGAGGCAGAAGAAGCCCGAAATTCAGCACCTCCACTATCCTTTTGGCCAGGTGTCTGAGTTTCGGGGACTTGATATAATTGGTCGGGTGCTGCATATTCTGATAGAAGAACTTGGCCAGGTGCGAGGCGAAGCGCGAAGTCTTCTCTATGCTGAACACATCCATACCTACCACATAAGGGGATCTCGGCGCCTTCGGGTCGAGGTCATTGGCCTGAATGAGACGGAACTTTCCGAAAGGGTTAGTGTGATCGGGATCGTTCTCGATGCACCGGTACACGTATCTGTCCGATTTGTAGGCGCAAAGGATGCGGCGCAGACGACGGTAGTCCCTTCGCATCACGCAAATGTCCATATCGTCGTCCCAGGGGATGAATCCGCCGTGGCGCACTGCCCCCAGCAGCGTGCCCGAGTCAAGCCACCACGTTATATTGTTCTCCCGGCAGATTCTGTCGAATTCCACCAGGATGCCCACCATTTTCTTCTGGTCTTCCCTTAATTTAGATCCTTCAGGATTGTATGTCTTCATTATGCATCAGTGTATCAAACAGCACTTTCCATTTCTGAGCGATAATCTCGGGAAGATACTGTCTTCGTTTTTCCATTCCGTTGATTCTTATCCGGCGCAGCGCGTCCTCATCTGAAGATGCTATTTCGAGCAGCGCCGTTGCAAATTCCCTTTCGTCAAAAGGGCGCACGATATAGCCGTTTTCGCCGCTCGGCGAGAGTATCTCCCGGACACCTGCCGTGCATCCGAACGCCACGCCTATGCATCCGCGGGCCTGCCCCTCCGAAAGGGCCAGCGGCCATCCTTCCGTCTGCGAAGTCAGACACACCACCGAAGCCCTGTCATAATACGAAGCCACGTCGGCCTGCTTCCCTTCGAACGATACCCTCTTGAGGGCCAATCTTTCAGCGAGTTCGCGGATTCCACCCATATCCGGACCGTCCCCCACCAGCACCAGCCGCCACTCAGGCATACGGTCCTGAACTTCAGCCCAGATGCGCAACAGGCGGTCTATCCTTTTCGACCAGTTCTCGAAACGCCCGCAGAACAGAACTATCTTCTCCTTGTCAAGCACAGGCGAAGGCACGGCCCGCTCCGGATTCTCTATCACGAAGACATGCGAGGTGTCCGGGGCGATTCCCAGGTCGCGTTCCAATTGGCATTTATATTCCCGGCACAGAACCGTATAGGCATCGCAGTGCTCATAATCGAAGAGCGTGCGCCGCTGCGCCTTGCGAAGGGCAAGGGTTCCGTCGGCATACCGGCGTCTGTAGAAGAGCGTCCAGAGGAGCTTTTTCTTCCGGCGGCGGTGCATAATGGCATAACGCTGCCAGAACACCTCCCCATGGCAGGCCAGAACGGTCTTTACGCCCGTACGGGCCCTTATGCCCTCTATGTCGTGAAGGGATTTGGTCACCTCCACCAGGACATCGATATGATCCGAAAGCAGCAGGGATTCTATGGCCCGTGAACGCCTGGACTGTATGGCCTGGGAAGGGATTTTTCTGAGCGTCAGGCACCCGGCATCCTCTTCCGCGAGGCTTCCGATATGGGTGGCATAGACGAAAATCTCATACCCGCCCGACGGGGCGAGATACCTGGCTATGTCGAGGGTGATCCTTTCCGCGCCTCCTGCAGGAAAGCCGTTATGTACGAAAGCTATTCTGGTCATCACGAGCCTTTAAGGTCAGCGGATACAAATATACGAAAAAAGGAGGGGTTATAAATCGCCGTCAATAAATAAAGCCGAACATCCAAATGGGGATTGACTGCCCGGAGGCGTATTCCAGGTTGTCTTTTACAAGATAACCGGCTTGCGCGTCCTTAATCTGTCCGCCTTTCTTGTTTTTCCCTCCAACTTCGAATGTGATGCCGTCTATTTCAAAATCTGAAATTTTGGAAGATGTCGGCGTGCACACCTGCTTTACCCAGGCAAGGAAATTGGTTTCACGCATATTTCCGTCATCAATTATTCCGTTTTCAGATAACGCATATGCGATGTTGCTGTTCCCCAGATATAATTTTTCCGGTTTTGACAACAGATTGTCACTGTGTCCGCTTTCTCGAAGGGCATTGAACATTCCGGTGGCTTCCAGATAGCTGATGTAGTCCGGCACTGAATTTCTGCTGATCCCAAGGTCACGTCCCAGGGAGTCATTGCTTGGTTTGAACGGAACGCTCTTGGCGAGAATATACATCAGTTTCTTGAGTTTTGCGGCTGATGCGACAGTCATATCGGCATAATCCGGGATATCGTCTTCCACTGTGGCGAGAATTGCATTCTGCAGTTTGATCTCTGCATCTTCTTCCTGAAAGAAAGGATAAAATCCGTATCGACAGTATTCTTTGTAGAATTTAAGAGGCCGGTATTCACCTTCGGGGAAATCTACCTTTCCTCGCAGAATCTCTTCAAGAGAGGATACCTTCAGATTCCAGCCGTTGCGGATATTTAAAAATTCCCGAAATGACAGTCCTGGCATTTCATAAGGCACGCTTCTTCTGCTGAGGTCTGCTTTATTGCCGCTTCTGAGCGCCAACAGACTGCTTCCGGAATACACTACGTGAAGTGTAGGAAAATCATCATAAATGTTCTTGATCTCAGTTGACCACCCTTTATACTTGTGAATTTCATCTATATACAGACGTTTCCCACCTTGAGAAAAAAACAGTCCGGCCAGTTCATAGAGAGTGTGTCCGGCAAAATACATGCTGTCGGCAGTTACATACAGGGTTTCGTCAAGGTTGTCATACTTTTTTATATGCTGAAGAATCAATGTGGTTTTCCCGACACCCTTTTGTCCCATAATGCAGATGAGGCGGTTGTTCCAGTTTATCTGCTCGTGGAAACTGCGCAGATATCCCATAGGAGCAAGTGAGAGCTTAATGCGAAAAGAATTGTATAGGCCTTCCATTTTGTTTTGTTTTTGCAAATATAACAACTATGCACAAAAAATAGTGCGGTTTTCACAAAAAGCCGCACATAAAATTATGCAACAACTTGGACAAAACTTTACAATTTATCCCCAACTTGGGGATAGAATTCAGCTTATTGGTCAGCGGATACAAATATACGAAAAAAGACATATCTTTGTCAAAGGAAGGCTATGGGTGAACTGTCCGGCGAAATAAAATACCTGAAGGGAGTCGGCCCCAAAAGGGCTGAGCTTCTGGAGAAGGAACTCGGGCTCAGAACGCTCGAGGACCTCATACACCTGTACCCTTTCCGCTACATAGACCGCACCACCATACAGAAGATATCCCAGATCAGCCAGACCTCGGCCCACATACAGGTGAAGGCCGAAGTGATCTCCTGCAGCCTCGTGGGCGAGGGGAAGGCCAAGCGGCTCAGCGTAACGGTGGACGACGGCAGCGGGAAGATGGAGATGGTCTTCTTCAAGGGCCTCAAATGGAACCAGGAGCGCCTGATCCCGGGGCGCACATTCATATTCTTCGGAAAGCCAAGCGAATACAACGGCCGCTACAATATGGTCCACCCGGAAGTGGACGACGCGTCCTCGGTCACAGCCGGCAAGGCCGGAGTGCTGACCGGAGTGTATCCGAGCACCGAGAAGCTGAAAAACGCCGGCATCACGGGCAAGGTGATGTGCCGTCTTCAGAGCGCCGCCCTCGCGTTGTGCATCCCGGAGATACAGGAGACCCTGCCGGACTACGTGATGCACGACCTGGGGCTCTGCACCCTGCCCTACGCACTGAAAAACATCCATTTCCCTTCGGACGGCTATTCCCTGGAGAAAGCCCAGAGACGGCTTAAGTTCGAAGAACTTTTCCTGCTGCAGCTCAGCCTGTTAAAACAGAAATACATACGTTCGCGCCAGTCCGTGGGCTTTCCTATGCCCAAAGTCGGGCCTGACTTCAACGCCTGCTACAAGTCACTTCCGTACCAGCTTACCGGCGCGCAGCAGCGCGTGATCAAGGAGATACGCGCCGACCTTATGTCCGGCAGGCAGATGAACCGTCTGCTTCAGGGCGACGTCGGCTCCGGAAAGACTATGGTGGCCGTACTGAGCTGTCTGCTGGCCATAGGAAACGGTTTTCAGACCTGCATAATGGCCCCTACCGAGGTGCTTGCGCAGCAGCATTATGCCAATATCCAAAAGTACCTCGCCCATACGTCCGTGCGGTGCGCTCTTCTCACCGGATCCACAAAGACCCGTGAACGGCGCGAAATCCATGATGGGCTGCTGGACGGGAGCATTGGCCTTATCGTGGGCACGCACGCCCTGCTCGAAGACAACGTGCAGTGGAAGAATCTGGGATTGGCCGTCATAGACGAACAGCACAGGTTCGGAGTGGAACAGCGCTCGAAGCTGTGGACGAAAAACGGCACCGCCCCGCACGTGCTGGTGATGACCGCGACCCCTATTCCGCGCACCCTGGCGATGACCGTATATGGCGATCTGGACGTGTCGGTGATAGATGAACTGCCTCCGGGGCGCACGCCGGTACGCACCACGCTCCACACGGAGAACAAGCTGCCGCTGATCTACAATTTTATGCGCAGGGAGATCGCCGCCGGGCATCAGGTGTTCGTGGTGTATCCTATGATTTTCGAGAGCGAAAAGATTGACCTTCAGAACCTCGAGATAGGTTACGAAGACATTGTGCAGGCATTCCCGTTCCCGCCGTACAGAGCGGCCATAGTGCACGGGAAGCAGACCGGCGAGGAGAAGGCCTTCAATATGGACGCCTTCGCCGCCGGAAGGGCCGATATCCTCGTGTCCACCACTGTGATAGAAGTGGGGGTGGACGTTCCCAACGCGTCTGTCATGGTGATAATGAGCGCCGAGAGATTCGGCCTGTCGCAGCTCCACCAGCTTCGCGGCCGCGTGGGAAGAGGTGCGGCACAGTCACACTGCATCCTGGTGCGCGGCTACAAATGTTCGAAGGAAAGCATACAGCGGCTGGAACTGATGTGCAGCACGGAGAACGGGTTCACCATCGCGGAGGAAGATATGAAGATGCGCGGTCCGGGAGATCCGGAAGGAACTGCCCAGAGCGGCCTTCCGATCAATCTGAACATTGCCTCGCTCGCCCGTGACGGCCTGATACTCAACGAGGCGAGAAACTATGCCCTGCACGTTCTGGAGCAGGACCCTGACCTCAGTTCTCCGGCCAATGTCCGCCTTCGCGACGAACTTCGCAAAGGCAAATACACCCGAAAGGACTTCAGCAAAATATCGTAAAAAATGTAGCCTTTCCTAAAAGTAGGACAGTTCCGAATTAGACAAAAAGATTAACTTTGTCACAGGAGGAACAAGATAAAAAAGCAGATCACAACGCTCAGGACAAAGTGCTTCACAGTGATTTCGTGCTATTGATTACTCGGCGGCTTTCCCGTGAATCCCTATCCTTCGTTTCACTTCAAAAACCACCCGGATTCGCCGTATTCTGGAAACAAAAAAAGAGGATGACCCACCGGGTCACCCTCCTCACAGTCCTATCCGACGTTCTGTTAGAAGTAGAATCTGAGACCTACCGATGCAGAACCGAGGTTGAATCCGAAGGTGGTGTTCTTAGCGTAGTTGTCCTTCTCGTCAGGATCGGTAATCTTTGAGCTCTGGAAGTAAGCTGTTCCGAAGTTCACGCCGAGAGCGAGTGAAGAGTTGATCCTGTACTCGCAGCTGAGGATGTGAAGAT
>CAVBDE010000053.1:0-9648 GCA_963594055.1 Anaerovoracaceae bacterium
CCCCGTGCAGGTTCACGCCCAGCGAAAGCACCGGAAGCACGCGGTAGGCCGCACCCACGCTCACATACATCTGAGACGGGGTGAACGTGCCCTTTTTGGCACCGGACTCGTTGTAGATGTCATAGCTCTTCTCCAGACCGTAAACCCCGCTCAAAGCGAAGGCCAGTTTGTCCGAAGCCTTGTAAGATACGCCCGCCGATGCGTAGGAAGTCCCGGTGGCGGACCAGAGATTGTACCCCAGACCCGCAGCCAGTTTGGGCTCGGAATCAAGAGTCGCCGTAATGTCTCCCATCGAACCCCAGGCAGGAGACTGGGCGCTTGTGAAAGCGGCTCCCGCCGTGCCCTGAAGCGCGGCATTCTGGCCGATGCGGACAAATCCGAGAGACTCACTTGACTGCGCGAAGACTCCGCAAGCCGGAATCAGCGCCAGTGCGCACGATAATATCTGTTTTCTGAAATTCATTGCCGTCAGTTTTAAAGTTTAACCACCGTCTTGACCGTCTCGATGCCGTTTATGGTCACCTTCACCGTGTAAATTCCCGGAGCGAATCCGCTCATGTCTATCTCCGCAGGAGCAAATGCGCTGGATGTCAGAGTCTGATCGTAAACCAGCGTACCCGTGGAAGAATAGATAAGAACGTGTGTATCTGACTCCAGACCGCCGGACACCTTCAGAACATCCGTCACCTGTGTAGGGTATACATCAGCCCCGGCCTTCGGGTCGCGCACGCTTATCTGGAAGGTAAGTTCGGCCTCGGACTTTCTCGGGTCAAGGGCCTTCACAGTCACGACATCATTGCCGTAGCTGAGCGTGGTAAGCACGATCTCGTCTCCGAGAGGGTTAAGATGCGCCACTTTGGAATTGGTATGGGTTACCTGGAACGTGAGCGCGTCCCCGTCCGGATCGATGAAATAATCCGAGATGTTGAACGTCTGGCTCTGCGCCTTCTTCTCAAAAATCAGGTTTTCAAATTCCTTTACCACCTGCGGGGCGTGGTTTTCCTTCACCTTGATGGCGAATTCCCTGGTCGTGGAAGCGCCGTAGGCATCCGTAGCCTTGTAAGACACCTTGTAGTCACCCGGTTCTTCCTGCAAGCCGTTGACACTTATATAATAGTATCCGTCCCGCTTGCTCTGGGTAAGGGTTTTCAGACCTTCATCCTTGATAAATGACACATTCACATAATGCCCGTCCGGGTCATGGATATCGATCTGGGCCGTGAACTTGCCTGAAGCAGGCACTTCCCACGGAAGCTCGGTAACAGGCTCTATCACAGGAGAATTGTTTGCCGTAGTCTTTACTCTCTTCACCTCTGAAAGCTCCGAATAGTTGTGCCAGTAGTCATGTCCCACTATCGCCACATAATAATCCGCATCGAAATTCAGGTCACCGAGACTGCCGGATATGGCATCCCCCTTGTTCAACTCCCCTACCGAAACGGAAGTGTGCTTCACCGTAGAAGGCAGATCCCGAAGATTTATGTCAGTGAAATCAGCCTCGTTCTCACTCGCCAGAAGAAGATACCCGTAAGCGGCAGTGCCTTCAGCGCTCGCGCCCACAGTCCAGTCGAACTGCACGCTGCCGCCAAGACCTGTCACGGTATAATCAGAAACCTTCTCCGGAATATCCACGGCTCCGTAAGTGAATGAACCGTAAGCATTCACCAGAGGGCCTATCTCCTGGCCTTCCAGAAATTCGGAATTGGCCCCGCCGATAAGACGCTCCATAAGCATCTCGTTCGTGAAGCCGTCGCCTCCGAAATACGACACTATGAGTGCAGCGACTCCGGACACGTGTGGGCAGGCCATCGAAGTGCCCTGCATCTCATCATACCCGCCACCGGACACCGTACTTACTATCTGAGGGCCCACATAATAATCTCCGCCCGGAGCGGCGATGTCCACCCAGTCACCATAGTTCGAATAATATGCGCGGTTCCCGTTCGAAGCTATCGCACCCACGGCGATAATAGGCTCATACATTCCGGGCCAGGAGGCGGACCATGCTTCATTGCCGGCGGCAAATATGACCACGCCGCCCTTCATAGGGCCGGTCTGGTTGCCGTTCTGGTCCGTTCCGGCATATTTGATGAAATAGTCCACTGCGGCCTTGTCAGCACTGCCTATGCTTCCCCTCTTGGCCGCGTTTTCTGTCTCATAATCATACGCCCAGCTGTTCTGGGAGATGACTGCACCGTGATCCGCTCCCCAGACGATGGCTTCAGAAGATCCGCCGAATTCATCCTCTCCTTTGGAATTTGTACGGAATATCTGGCAGGACAATATCCTCACGCCTCCGGTCCCGTCATTGCCCCCGGCTATGCCGCAGACTCCGATGCCGTTATTGTTGATGGCTGCGATGGTTCCGGCCACGTGCGTGCCGTGTTCGTGAGCCACGATCTTCGCGCTGCCGTCCACGAAGTTCCAGCTGCCGTCGCTTCCTGCGGGAATCACCACGGCGCCCAGATCCTCATGCGTAAGATCCACGCCTCCGTCAACCACGCTGACGATGACTTTGGACGAGCCGGCCGTATAGTTGTTCCACACCGGCACGACATTGATGTCGGCCCCGGCCTTGTACTTGTTGCTGTTGCCGGGATTGGCATAATGCCACTGGCGCGTCAGATACGGATCATTGAATGTGGCGGTCTCCGAGAGCAGTTTCAGTTTGGGCCTGTTCTCCACACCGGAGATGCCCTGAACCTTGGTCAGGATGTCCCCAGCCTTCGTGCCGGAGGTCCGGTCAAGGTCACATTTCGCATAATAGAACCGGTGAAGCCCGGCCTCGCGATGCCTTTCCTCCCATTCTCCCGCATCAGGGAACACCCTTTCGAAAGATGTCACCCCACAGGCGGCGAAAGCGTCGTCTATCCGGGAGATGCCTGTTTTTACGGAAACACCGCTCCTGGTCGGGACCACATCCAGAAGGTCTCCTGCGGTCTGCTCATCAAAAGTAAGCAAGAGCGCCACGGTCTCCTGCTTTTCGTCCTCCGGAGAGACAGTTTCGACTGTCCGCTCTTCCACATTGCACGAAAAACAGAGGAGGCACACCGCCGCCCATACACTGCCAACTAATCCTTTTCTCATTCTAAAAATCTTACGTCTTTATAACAACCAAAGTCAGTCCCTCCACGAGGAAGAGACTGACCGTATAAACATATTCAGCTATTACTACTGCTTGTCAAGTTTCGTTTCAGCCGGAATTTTGGCATAAATATAGCCAGCCCTTTCATATGTTGTAGAATCATACAGCCTGATTACTACTTGCGTTGCAAATATAAGACATTTTTCTCCGGTATTCAAGATTATGTCCGCAGTATAATCCTCCGAGTTTTCAAGGCCTACATAATATAGACCAAGACCCGTGAAGTTATAACCGTTGTAAAGCTGCTCAGGATACAGGCGGATAGTTTCATCCGCGGCGCTGTAATATCCATATATATCCCAGTATAAACCAGTACCCATTATGGCGGCTGTAGATGTTGCCGGTATCTTCAGGCAGCAGTCCGGATAATACTGGGCTATTCCGTCCGGATCGGCATCGAGGTCGTATTCCTCGATATCGAAAGCCACCGAACCGTCTTCAGAGCTGAAGCTGCCGAAATATGCAGATACAGCATATTCAGCGTCGCTGATGGAGACGCTGCACTGTGTGGTGCCGCCCACGACAACTCCGTCCGTGGCCACGTGGTCAAGCGTAATGACAAAGGACTTTCCCGCCTTGGTAAGCCTGGTGTCGTGCTCCAGTTTCACCCAGATGCTGTCATTCTTCTCCTTGTCTGAAGACACGTTCACAAGACCGGTATTGTTAGGCTGTCCGTCCTTGTCCACTATCGTGAAATCCGTTCCCTGCTTGGCAGTGCCGTCCGTTATCGTGAACGCCACGGTACATTCATCCACACCGAAGACATCCACAGGGATGGCCACCGTGCCGTCTGTCTCGCTGAATGCGTATTTGGAACCGTCAAAGCTTACAAACTGGGCCGTCTGGAACTTGGCCTCGTTGCAGGACACGAGAGCAGCGGCCGCCGCAGCTACGGCAAATATATTTAAAACATTCTTTTTCATATCGTTTCCTTTTTACTCTGTACTTGAATAACCCTTGTTCTGCACCAGATTGGAATTAACCTTCATCTCGTAAGACGGGATAGGCCAGTTGAAATGATAGTCATCCGCAGCCATAGTCTTCGCCTCGTAGTTGTTGTCCACAGCGGCAAGAGTCATCACTATGTTCTGTTCGAGAGCGCCATCCTGTGCAGGACGTCCGCTGAAACCCTTCTTCCATCTCTTGAGACACTCAAGTCTGCGGCCTTCACCGACAGTCTCCTTGAACCACTCGTTCTGAACGGCCTCTTCCGTAAGCGAGGTGGAAGGAGTGGCGTTTCTCGCGGTCTGAAGAGCATTGAGAGCAGCCAGACCGTCAGCGGCAGAGGCGCCTCCGTTCAGAGCAGCCTCGGCTGCGATAAGATGCATCTCCGCGATAGTGAACGGTCTCGGAGCGATACAGCCGGAATATACGCCTGATGAACTCAATGCCGTGTTACCCTTGAACTTGGTAAACACATAGAACTTGTTCTGATAATAACTGCCTTCCAGCTCATAGGCGATGTCGCCGCACTTGTCAAACCAGGCGCCCAGACGGATATCACCTGTCTCATAAGCGTCGATGAGAGTCTTGCTTGGGATATATCCAGAAGAGAATGACGCTCCGGTAGGAGAACTTTCAGTCTTGGAATAATAGGTATATTCACTGTAGCTGGCAGGAAGTTCCTTCTGTGCTACGTGAGCAAGGAATATCGCCTCCTTTCCTGCATCCTTGGTGTACTCGGCCTCCAGCTCGGCAAGGGATGAGCACAGCGTATATGCTCCGCCGTCGATAAGGCCCTTGGCATAACTGTAAGCCTGTGCATACTGCTTGGTATCAAGATAGTAGTTGGCATACACAGCATCCACGACATCGATGGTGAAATATTCGGCACCGGCCTCGCCCTCATCATCCACAAGGATATTGGCGGCTATGTCCAGGTCCGCCTTGATCTGATCATAGACGGCCTTTACGGTAGCGCGTGCAGGCCTTTCCTGCTGATCGTACTTAAGAACAAGAGGAACGCAGAGCGCTGTCTCGGCGGTAGCGTCGTCATAAGCGTCGCCGAACCTTCTGGCGAGTCTGAGGTAAGATACCGCACGGGCCAATCTGGCCTCGCCTGCTATGTACTCGGCTTCCTCGGCGATATCCTCCGGAACGGTCAGGGCATTCTCTATGATGATATTGTAGTTCTTTATGGCAGCATAATTGTTCGCCCAGAAACTCTCCACGTACTCATCTCCCGGAGTGAAACCGGAATCGGTACGGTGAATTCCGCCGTAACGGTTACCATAGTTTCTAGTAGCGTTGAATCCGTCGAACATAAGGTCATCCGCGATGTCGTAGGTACCGCCAAGCAAGGCGCGGAAATTGGCATATATGCCCGTTTCATAACTTATCACGTCATCCTCTGTCTGGATAAGGGATTCCCCCTCGACAAGTGGAATCGCGTTTGACGGATAATAGTCCAGATTGCAGGACACCACAGTGCCCAGAGCGATGGCGGCTATATATATTTTCGTTAAATTCTTCATAATGATTTCCTCCTGTAGGATTAGAATGTAAGTTCAATTCCACCCAGTACCTGACGGGTATTTCCCGGAAGACCGACAGTAAGGTTGCTGTCAACCTCAGGATCAAGGCCGGTGTACTTTGTGAATGTTACAAGGTTACGTCCTGTTACGGATACGCGTACACCCTTGAGCACATCGCTGTGCTGGAACCACTTGGCAGGCAGGCTGTATGCGAGAACAAGACTCTTGAGACGAAGGAATGAAGCATCCTCAAGAAGGTGTGTATCAAATTCCATCTGATAACCCTGGCTCCAGTCAGGATACTGGGCATTCTTGTTGTACGGGGTCCAGAAATCGCTCACGCCCTTCGTGGTGTTGTATATCGGAAACGCATTAGGATTGGCATAGAAATATGCGTCATTGTTGATCAGGTATTTTCCTCCGAAGTATGCAAAGTCCGCGGTCAAAGCGAGACCTTTCCAGTGTGCATTGAATCCGAAACCGCCCGATACAGGCTCGTTGCGGCGTATGCCGGTATTCTGTGTGAGCTCATCCTCATTAAATACTTTCGTGGTTCTGGCAGGGTCCATGGTGCAGACATCCTTGTCCTCGCCAGGGAGATACCACATAGGAGCACCGTCTTCAGGGTCAACTCCGGCATAGATAGGATAGTAGAACATTATAGGCTTGCCTACCACATAAGCTATACCGGTATTGGCGATTTCCCATCTCTGACGTCCGTCGAACAGCTCCGTGATCTTGTCTTCGTTATAGTTGAATGTCGCGTGCAGATTCAGGCCGTAATCCTTTCCCTTCAGGATGTCCACTCCGAGAGTGATGTCTATACCGGTATTCTGCAGTGCGCCCACATTGCCGGTAAACTCGCTGAAACCGGTGGTATAAGGCTGAGGAACATCCAGAAGCATGTCTGATGTAATCCTGTTGTAGAAATCCAGGTCAAGGTCCACCCTGTCGAACAGACGGGACGACAGCGATACGGTAAGCAGTTTCTGCTTCTCCCACACGAGGGACTCGTTAGACGGAGAATCCAGATAAGTATATGTCTGATCGTTGTACTTGGTGCTTGACACGGCTACCAGTCCCAGATGGGTATAATTGCCGATTGACGCATTACCCTGGGTTCCGTAGCTTGCCCTGAAGCTCAGGTCATCGATCCAGCTGACATCCTGGAGAAACTGTTCCTTGCTGATCTTCCACATTCCTCCGACAGCCCAGAACGGAGCCCAGCGGTTGTTCGTTCCGAACCTTGAAGATGCATCGTAACGGAATGTTCCGTCGATGAAATAACGGTCCCCGTAACTGTAGTCAGCATGTGAGAAGAATGACAGGAAAGCATATTCGGAACTGCCCTGCGATACGCTTCTGGTACTGGTGGTTCCGTTCTGTATGTCCATAAGGCGGTCATCAGTGAAGCCCTGTGCTGACAATGTATTGTAATTGTAGTGATAACCTATCCACTCCTGACCCAACAGCACTGAGAACTGGTGCTCATTGAGCGTTTTCGCATACTCTATGGTGTTGGTAAGAGTATGGCGCAGCGAATAAGCGTTGTCAAGATACCTCTGGGTGCTGGAAGAGTATGCATAGGAAGGGAGAAGTTTGAAATCTTCCTTGAACACATACGAATCAGTTCCCAGACGGGATGCGATAGTAAGGCCGTCGATCGGATAAATCTCCAGGAATGCCGCTCCGTTGATACCTACCTTCTTGTTTGAATCCTGGCGCTTTTCTACATAATAATTCTGATTTACTATACCGTTAGGATATTTTTCAGCATATTCTACCCCATTCTCATCCACAGCCGGATAAAGAGGATTCAACAAATATGACACACCACCGGACATATACAGATCATTACTCATAGAAGAATCCATCCATCCTCCGTTCTGTCTGGTGGAAGTAAGGTAACCTGTCACATTCACACCGGCCTTGAGCCATTTGGCAGGACGGGCCTGTACATTTGAACGGACTGTGTATCTGTCATAATAGTTGCCTATGGTAGTACCGTCCTGATGGAACTGGGATGCACTTAACAGATATGCCACGGTCTTGCTGCCTCCTTCGATGGTCACATCGTTCTGATACTGAGGAGTAACCAGGTTCTGCATATATTCGTGCCACTTGGTATTGGCACTGTATCCCTTGCTCGTGTAAGAGGTGTAGATCTGGCTTGGAGTCATAAGTCCCGAGCGGATCCAGAAGTCCTTCAGTTCATCGCCAGACATCAGGTTGTCATAGAACTGATAGTTGGAGAGCGTGGAGATACCGTACTGTGATGTGGCGGTAATCTTGGCCCTGGAATCATAGGCGCCGGACTTGGTGGTGATATATACGACACCGTTGGCACCGAGGGAACCGTAAATTGAAGTGGACGACGCGTCCTTGAGGACATTTATGGTCTGAATATCGTTAGGGTTCATCTGCATCACCATAGTACTGGTGGTCTGCACACCGTCCACGATAAACAGAGGGGCGCTGGAGCTTGAAAGCGAACCTACGCCGTGTATCTTCATGGAGATGGAGTTGTCTCCGGCCACACCGCCGGAAGAAAGCACCTGCATACCTGCGACCTGTCCCTGAAGGGCGTCAAGTGCAGTCTGTGACGGAACGTTCTTGACGACATCCGATTTGACCGTGGCCACATTGCCCACGATGTTGCCGACCTTCTTGGCGGAACCGTAACCTACAGACACCGCACCTTCGAGCAGAATAGCGTCTTCCATAAGGGTCACGTTCACGACAGTCTTGCCGTTCACGGGAACTTCCACTGTCTGGAATCCCATGGCGGAGAACACAAGAACTGCGTTCTTCGGAACGTTGATTGAATAATTTCCAGAATCATCCGCAATCGCGTGATTGGTAGCACTGCCTTTTTCTGAAATGGCAACGCCCGGCACTTCATACCCTGTACCGGATTCAGTTACCACACCCGTAACCTTGACGGTTGACTGAGCGAAAGCTGCAGTTCCTGCAAGGAAAAGTGCAAAGGCTGCTGATAAAAGTCTGATTTTCTTCATAAGCTTAGACTTTGTTAATAAATTTAATAATACACTATATTGTTTATTCTTTCTCGACGGTACACTACCCTTCAGCGCACACAAAAACGGGCGTTTTATGTGGCGGCTGAGTTAAACTATCTTTACGACCGTTATACCTTATAAACAAGAGAGCTATGGCGGTCTATGCTTACATCAGGGTCAGCACGCAGATGCAACCCTATGAAAGTCAGGAATATGAAATCAAGAAATGGTGCACGGAGAAAAGCCTTTCGATCGACCGGTGGGTGACGGAGTCCGTTTCCGGGACGAAGTCGTGGGAAGAAAGGATGCTGGGCAAGACCATCCGGAAGATGAAGCCGGGAGACCTTCTCGTGTGTTCGGAAATCTCCAGACTCGGACGGAATATGCTGATGATAATGGCCATTCTCAATGTCTGTTCACAAAGAAACCTGCACATTCACACCATAAAGGATAACTTTGACCTCTCGGACAACATAAATTCGAAGATTATCGCATTTGCATTTGCCCTCGCTGCGGAAATCGAGAGGAATCTGATTTCGCAGCGGACCAAGGAGGCTCTGGAGGCGAAGAAGAATGCAGGCATGCAGCTTGGCCGGCCAAGAGGGCATTCGGACAAGGTCAAAAGAATCTGTGACGAACGCCTGGAAATAGAACGGCTGCTCGACTCCGGATGCTCCATCGCGTCTGTGGCCAGAAAGTACAATGTTCACCGCAACACCATAACACGCTGCCGCAAACAGAATTATTGCCTGCCGGAAAATGACTGACACGCTTCGTGCCAATCTTCCCACGATGTGAGCCATCCCGCCACTGGCGCGGGTGCTGTTGGTCGCCGGGCAGGGCAGAGACGTCTCTGCCCGACCCGGCAAGCCGTCCACAAAGGCACTACCTCGTTCGCGGAAAGATGCTGCCGTACACACAGAGGGGCCAAAACGTGTACAAGACGAAAAATTTTGATGTGACCCCCAAAGTTTGGACGATTATACTTTGATGTTGTCGGGCAGAGAGT